>CAZSFJ010000059.1:1726-7317 GCA_964606125.1 uncultured Dehalococcoidaceae bacterium
CATTTTCTGACTTGTCATGATGGTGGAGCATGTGTACTACTATTGCGAGTGATCCGGCAAGTTACCTGTCGCACGCAAGGAGGAATCAATGGGAATGAAGGACAAAACTCCTACCACGGTGGAGGAATATCAAGCATACAAGGAGAATTATAGTAATTGGGGTCGATGGGGTGCCGACGATCAGTTGGGGACACTTAATCATATTAGCCAGGAGTCTGTGAAATACGCGAGCTCCCTCGTTACCGAAGGACATACTGTGTCATGCTCGAATCCAGTTGCCACGAGCAAAATTGTTGATAATGAGCAACGGAACCCCAGGCCAGCAGATCACCAGGTAATGGTCGGGCCTGCAAGCTCTGGAGACTATATAGGGGTGGCATTTCATGGGTATGTGAATACCCACATTGATGCCTTGTGCCATATTTTCACCGGAGATAGTTCTCAGGGAGGCAGAATATACAATGACCGTGATCCTAGCCTCATTCGCGAGGACGGAGCCCTGACGAACTCAGTCGACCACTGGCGAGATGGCATTGTGACGAGGGGAGTACTGTACGATATTCCGAGAATGCGGGGACAACAGTACGTTGCACCGGATGAACCGATAGAAGGGTGGCATTTGGCCGAGTGGGCGGAAAGCGTTGGCATCGATCCGAGACCGGGTGACGCGGTATTGGTTCGTTCCGGATATGAGGCTTTCTGGGAAGCGAATGCGAATTTTGAATTTGTCCATCCGCCTGCGACACCGGGGAATGCTCCGTCAGTTATAGAATACTTATTTGATAATGATGCATCATTACTGGGTTGGGATCTGCAGGAGGCAGGCCACAAACCTTATGACTACCCTGCACGTATTCCAATACATGAGGTGGTAATTCCCCACATGGGTATGCCGCTTCTTGATAATGCTAATTTTGACAGACTGGCAGAAGCGTGTGCTGACCGCGGGAGATACGAGTTTCTCTTGATAATTTCTCCACTGGTAATCACGGGTGGTACAGGTTCCCCAGTCAACCCGATTGCAACTTTTTGAAGCTACCGATGAGTCTTGGTGCTTTAGATGTTATCGGTCAGCCGTTGACGGGTGTTCGTGTGTTGTCGATGGAACAAGCCGTAGCGCTACCCATGACGACACTTCATATGGCGGCGTTAGGTGCGGAAATAATTAGAGTCGAAAGCCCGACACGTGCCCGTGGAAATTTCGTCGACCAAGATCTTGTCAGGAGTAAAAGTCGACTAGCTATCGATCTCTCAGTAGAGGGCGGTCCGGATCTTTTTCGTCAATTCGCTCAGGAGGTGGATATTGTTGCACATAATTACACGCCGCGAGTGATGCGAAAATTCGGAATTGATTATGAGGCTATTAAAGAGCTAAAAGAGGACATAATATATTTGTCTATCACCGGATTCGGCACAACCGGCCCTTGGGCTGATCGTCCTTTATTTGGTCCAGGTGCGGAAGCTATAGCGGGTAACTATCAACTGATTGGCGAACCGGACGAGTGGCCTGGTCGACCGGGAACGATTGTCTACGCTGATAATAATTGTGGGATGCACGCCTTACTCGGAGTAATCGCAGCACTTGAACGGCGAGATGATTCAGGTGTTGGTACTTATCTAGATGTTTCCTTGTACGAAACCGCGATCTCGATGCTTGGACCAGTTATTGCGCAGAGGGCTGCCGGAGGCCAATTGCCTCGGAGACTAGGTAATAAGGATTCTAACTATGCTGTCCACGAAGTGTTCGCTGCCGATGGGCTCGACCGCTGGATAGCTATTTCGGTGACAGAGGAACAGCGATCTGTATTTGCTGCAGAATTGAAGATGGATCCTGGGGAAATCGATTCCCATGAACAGCTGGTGCGGAAGATTCAGGCGCTCGATGCAAAAAAACTATCAGATGCACTTTTGAGTAAAGGAATAAGTGCTTATCCAGTCTCGGATATGTCCGACATTGTGAGCTCTGACTTCTATTGGAATCGAGATCACTTCGGCTTTATGCATGATGGACATAAATTGTTACCAACAAAAAGCACGTTCTGGGGAGGGAGGGACGGATTCCAGCCGCAAAATGCTCGTGACGTTGGAGCCGATAATCGGGAGCTATGTAGTGAGTTACTTGACCACACGCCCGAAAAGATAGATGAATTAGAGAGTCGAGGGATAATCGCCTCGGGCATGAGAGCCGTAAAACGGTCAAGGACTGACGCTGCTACGAATGAGATCCGGATCGACCGTGGTGAACTAACACGCGTTGATGATCAGCCAAATCAATCCTGGTTAAAGCTTGCCAAGAAAGGTGAATGAAAATTGTGAAAGTTCTTGAGTTTGGCACTGGAATAGCGGTTGCCTATGCGGGATATTTACTGAGAGATATGGGATGGGATATTGACAGGATTATATTAGATGAGGAAGATCCTTTGATATCTATCCCCTCGCGATGGGGCGATAGAAATAATGGTTTAGAACTGTTTTTGAATAGAAACAAGTCCGTCAATTTTGATACAGTAAACGGACTTCAAGACCGTGTAGCGGGTGTTGATCTCGTGATCGGAGATTTCTCCAGCCATGCACTCAAGGAGTTAGGTATTCAGGCGGACTTTTTTGAAGTGATTACACCGCGCGTAGGTGTCATTTCCGTCACATCTTTTGGATTGGGCCACCACTTATCTGAGGTCTTGCATTCAGAATTGATTCTCCAGGCTGCTAGCGGATTGCTATATCTCACGGGAGAAGCACAACAGGCACCTCAGCAACTTCCCCCATATTCGGCTGAAATGTGCGGCGGGTTGACGGCCTCAACCGCAGCGCTGGCGCTGGCTAGGGCGTACAGGCTAGATGGCGAGCTTCGGAGATTAGATCTATCAATCGTTGAGGCAATGTCGATGCACACTTTTACTCAGTCCGCCGCTTTTGTATGGCGTGGTGAAGTTACTCGTCGTGAAGCATCAGTGAAAGAAGGTTTACGCGTCGTTCCAACAAGTGATGGCTATGTTTATTGTGCTCCTGGCGCGACAGCGAGCATGGATATGAAGGGAATCGCGAAACTTATTGATGAACCCAGATTGACTGAGGAGCGATTCCAGACGGCTGAAGGCCGTAAGGATAATTATGACGAATTTTTAGCGCTGTTTATTCCCCCATTTCGAGAAAAAACGGCGGAGGAATGGTTCACTGCGGCGGATGAACTTCATCTCACGTTCTCTTTGGTACGGACTGTTGATGAGTTGTTCTCGTGCGAACAACTCGAAACGAGAGACATATGGACCGAATTCGATTCTGGAGCCAAGATCCCAACACGAGCTTTTTCTGCTTACCCTATGTTTGGGTAGACTGGAAGACGGCAGTTGATTAGATTGCCTCATGCTTTAAGCTCAGGTAGTAGGAGCTGATATTTATGACTTCACGACTTATTCAGGATAAATTTAATGCCTTTCTTGATGGGCCGGACAGCCCTGATATTTCTAACCCCATCCATTCCACGAGTGGGGCTAACGACTACGGGTATTCAGGGGCTCTTGTCGGCGGGGCGACGGTATTCGGGTGGGCCACCAACACTATATTGCGCACATTAGGAGAGGGGTGGTTAGCCAATGGTTGGGCATCCATATCGTTTCGACGACCTACCTATCCAGGTGAGGAGCTCCTAATTACGCTGGAAGAAGTTTCCGATGGTGAATTTGGTCTGCAAATTAGTGGTCCAGATCAAAATAATCGAGTGGAGGGCAGTGTAGGAGTTGGTGTCGCACCATGGTTAGCAGAACTCACAGATACTGAATATTCTGAGTCAGAGCCAGTCAAGTCAAATCTTGAAACTTTACATTTTCCGACTGCTCCGTTAGGTGAAATACTGAGACCACTCGGAGGGGGATCATCTGCTGCAGATGCGATTTCATACGCTAACGAGAAGCAGCACAGTCAGGATGATCGTTTTATTGGTGACAACCCAGTATTGCACCCTGGATGGATCTGCGCCCGCCCGATTAGATTCCTGCATCACTCGTACGATTATTCGCCAGCAATTCATGCAAGAAGTCAGATTCAGTTTTTCGGAGAGATAAAGGCTGATGAACCTATCGTTACTACAGGTACGTTCGTGGATGCATATCAGCGCAAAGGTCATTCATATGCTGTAGTGGACTGCTCAACTTATGGCCCGCAGATTAGCGAATTGGTGCGCCTGCGCCACACTACTATTTTCGAGGTGGGAGCGCGCTAGTGTCTTCAGCTCTCGGCCCTTTATCTGGAATATTCGTCACAGACCTATCAAATTCTATATCAGGGGCCTGGTGTTCAAGGCTTCTCGCTGACTATGGTGCAGACGTGGTTGTTGTGGAACAATCCGAAGGGCATATGGTCAGGCAGCTTAAACTTCATGATGCCTCTGCCGAGGAGGTACTTTCTGAGTGGTTTCTTGCGAATAAGCGATCAGTAATGTTTGAATCTGGGGCTCAGCAATCGCTACATCGCGTGCAACATTTGTATCACTCCTCTGACGTGATCATCCTTCCTGAATCGACTTCGGTACTAGCCGAGGCCGATGAACTAGTCCCGGCCAAGCGACAGATTACAGTGTCGATAAGTTCCCATGGTTCAACGGGAAAATTGGCACAGCAACTCGGTAATGAATTAACGGCAGCGGCTCGATCCGGTTGGGCTTCTATCAACGGTACATTGGGACGTGGCCCACTCAAACCGAGTGGGTGGCAAACGAGCTATAGCGCTGGAACATTTGGTGCTCTCGGGGTGATGGCAGCACTTCTTCAACGCGAATCAACTGGACACGGTGAATCGTTATCCATAAGTGAGCTGGATGCCACGATATCAATGCTTTCACCAGGTTTCTTGCAAAGTCAGTACAGTGGTGAACCTCTTCGACCCAGTCCGGCTAATGACCTAGCTGGCGGTCCTGTACGCATAGCTGACGGTTATTTCGCGCTTACTTTATCCAGAGCTCACTTCTGGCGTGATGCAATGACCCTCCTTGGTCTTGACGACCTGGCGAACGATCCAAAATGGGAGAGTCAACGGAATAGACGAGAGAATAAGTCGGAATATATGGGACGAGTAATAGAGGCAATGTCAACTTGGAGCAAAACTGATTTGTTCGAGGAACTGGCGCTGCGGAGGGTAGTTGCTGGGCCAGTTCTCGACATGAAAGAACTCATCGAAAACAGACACCTCGAGGAGCGTGGATTCTGGCAGCACCTAAGCGACGGGGTGCGATCAGCCGTCCTCCCTGGTCCAGCAGCAAAAATGTCCGTTACGCCTTTATCCATTAGACGACTAGCTCCCACTATCGGCGCGCATAATAGTGATTTTGACAACAGCGATGAACTAGTGACCTTTCCGAAATACAGGATTGATTCAGAACCCGTTGGTTCTCTCGACAGCTCTCAAGGGCCACTGGCTGGTTATACAGGCATTGTGTTGACGCAAGCTTGGGCAGGGACGTACTGTACGATGCTGCTCGCGATGATGGGTGCGAACGTCATCCAAGTTGAAGTCCGTAGTCGACCTGATGGTTGGAGGGGAGGCTATGAGGGTGAGATCCCACCCAAGCTTCGGGATCGTGAAACAGCAATTCACCC
>CAZSFJ010000059.1:7327-8792 GCA_964606125.1 uncultured Dehalococcoidaceae bacterium
TGGAATTGTGGCCCTCTGTATAATTCGGTGAATCTAGGTAAGCGCTGTGTGACGTTAGATCTATCAGACCCGGATGGACTCAAGATATTTCGTGAACTGGTTGAAGAAGCAGACTTCATTGCTGAAAACTTTTCGCCGCGGGTGATGAAAAATTTTGGAGTTGATTACGAAGCGCTAAAAGAGATTAAGCCTGACGTGATTCTTTGTTCATTGTCGGCGTATGGGCATACTGGCCCCTGGGCGAATGTACCCGGTATCGGTGGGACCATTGAACCGAGCTCAGGTATGTCAAGTCTTTTGGGCTATGAGGATGGAATACCATTGAATTCTGGGCAAATGTATCCTGATGCTGTTGCCGGATTGAACGCCGCGACAGCTCTCACAGCAGCATTAGTCCATCGAAAGCAAACCGGGGTAGGACAATTCATCGATCTATCGATGATGGAGGCGAACCTGACATTTGTAGGTGAAGCGGCGACGGAGACTCTATGGGGCGGTGCAGTGCCTGGCCCTATTGGTAATAAACACCGGACGTGGGCTCCACATGGTATCTATGAGTGCCATCCTGACGACCAAGGTAACCCGTCACATATAGCTATAAGCTGTGAAAATGAGCAGCAATGGAGTGCATTAAGCTCACTAATTGGCGACACTTCACGTTCGTTTGATTACTCTGAATTTGACACACTGGAGAAAAGGAAAAGGAACGAGACGGCTCTGGATGAGATTTTGAGTGCGTTTTGCGCTCTGCAATTTGCGCCACAATTGTGCGAGACACTCAGTCACAACGGAGTTCCTTCAGCGGTGGTGATGAATACTCTCGAAGTAAGCGAAGATCCGGATTTAATCGAGCGGAAAATTATTCAAATGATTAATCATCCGGAGGCAGGCCCAGCCTATCAGGCGACACTCCCGATTCATTTTACTGGTAGGGCTATAACAAATATTCGTTACTCTCCCCGTCACGGCGAGCATAGTTGGGAAGTGTTCAGTGACCTACTAAGTATGGACTATGAAACATTCGCTAGACTTAAGGCGAAAGGTGTCACAGGCGAAGGTCCTCCACCGTAATTCATAGAATGTCGAAAGGAGCTGTCATGTCAAAATTCGATAATGTGCAGTATGAAACAGAAGATCGGGTCGCGATCATCACGCTTGACCGAGTGCGGTATCGCAATGCCCTTAGCGATTTCCTAATGGAAGATCTCGACGCTGCATTTAGGCAGGCTGTGGACGATCGAGATATACGTGCGATCACTGTTTTCGGTGCCGGAGAACACTTTTCGGCAGGGCACGATCTGGGCTCTCCTCAGAGGGCAGAAGGAGAAGTGAATAAGCCGACAGAGGAAGGTATACGAGGCAAATATAGGAGATCTTGGGATTTTGATGTGGAACGCGGTCTTCGATGGCGGAGCCTTGAAAAGCCAGTGATCGCTGGTGTGCATGGGTACTGTATTTTTGCAGC
>CAZSFJ010000060.1:0-8776 GCA_964606125.1 uncultured Dehalococcoidaceae bacterium
GTTAGCAACTACTAAGGCTCCATATTCTTTGAAGCTACCCGGATCGACTAACTGATCGATGTTCTCCCGCGGCATTCTATAGCCACGATCGTATCGTTTCTGGACGGACTGAGGTCTGTTCTCGTCCAGGGTGTAGGCATGGCGTTCGAGTACTTCATCCAAATCTTTACGAACATCGTCAGTTTGATTAATCATGTGTGCTCCCACGTCGATATTAAGGGTCGGGAGGCTTTGACAAAATCAGCTATTTTTCAGTCGTTCGTTCCTCAAGCTCGTACAGGGATTCCAGACCAGCGTAGATTTGAAGTTTGCGATATTCACTCATCATCGAGTCAAGCTCATCTAGAGACCCATGGCGTGACACGTTCTCAAATACTGTTTTTACTGCTTGTACTTGTGCGACCTGTGCAGTGAAGGGATCAAACATCAGTCTGAATCCACTTTCAAGAAGCATTTCTTCCGGCCAGCGGCCTGGTGCACTAATTAGGGCCAACGGCGGTTGCAAATGAGACCGAATCGCTTCGAGTTCCTGTTCGTCTCGTGGCTGCAGAAGAATCACATCTGCTCCGGCTTCACGATATTCTTTTGCCCGTGATAGCGCAGATGCCATTGATTCGTTGCTGATGGCACTGGTCCTAGCAATGATTTGAAAAGTTCTGTCTTCTCTAGCTCTCACCGCTTCTTTGATTTTTTCTATCATCTCCTGGCTGGATACGAGATGCTCGACACCTTTATGGTGATGCACTCTTTTAGGTGCAACCTGATCTTCGATCTCGACAGCAGTTGCGCCGACAGCTTCCAACTCTCGAATTGCTCGCCACGTATGAACTGGGTCTCCGAATCCGACTCCAATATCGACGATTAGCCCAATCTCAGAACGACTTATAATCTGTCTCGCACACTCGCGGATTTCGTTGACGGTCAGCAAAGCTTCCGAAATCGCTAGCTCGAATCCCAGAGCACCACCGCTCAAGTAGCCATACTTAAAACCTACTTCAGTCGCTATTCTCCCCATAAGTGGATTGAGGCATAGCGGTGCGTAAATAATCTGTTCCTCGGCTATTGAGTCTTTAAAAAACTGTCTGTTTGCCGTTATTTGTCCATTCATACGCTCCATGTTATGACACATTTGTCATTATTCAGTAGGTTCAACACGACCATGAATGCCTTACGATGTCCTGACGTCATTAAAGTGAGATGGAGCGGCCGTGGAACAATACCAAACTATTTTGACTGAGTTTTTCAATCAGGTTCTTCTCGTCACCATGAATAGGATAGAACGTCACAACGCATTGAATAGCGTACTCAACCACGAATTAGGGAAAGCTATCTCAGATGCATCCAATCAAGATGTGAACGCTATCGTCATTACCGGCGCTGGGGAGAAAGCCTTCTGTGCTGGTGGAGATATGCTAGAGATGAGTGGTATTGAGGCAATTGATAGAGGACTTCCTCCCCAGGCGGAGCGACTAAATGGCATCACTGAACTTGGACAAACTTCAATTCCCACTATCGCAGCTGTTAATGGATATTGCTATGGCGGGGGTGCCAGACTTGCTATCGGCTGTGACATCCGAATCGCCTCATCATCAGCTACGTTCAGGTTGCCGGGTGCGGAATATGGACTTGTAGTCGCAGCATCTACACTGCCTAGGCTTGTTGGCGCAGCAAAAGCAAAGGAATGGATACTCACTGGACAGAGAGTCGATGCGGAAGAGGCTTTGCGCTGGGGACTAGTGAACTCAGTATCCGATCCATCTGATTTACTCGCCGACGCTCTTCGCATGGCGACTACCATTGCATCTAATTCAAAAGCAGCTGTGGAAAACAGCAAACGTATCATCGATATGGCAACACTTTCCGAAGAGGCCGATACATCAGAAGTGAGCATAAACAAGGAATTACGAGGAAGCCCCGAACAGGCCGAAAGGTTCAGATCGGCCACTCGTAAAGTCACTGGCAGATAGCCGTTTGCATATGAACGAAGAGAGCTGAAACATTATGACCGGACCATTAAATGGTATTAAAGTTCTTGACTTCACTTGGGCTTTGGCAGGCCCATATGGTTCTATGTTGCTTTCAGACCTTGGTGCTGATGTACAGAAAATCGAGCCCCTGCAACAGGATGAACGGCGAAGGGGTATGGGACCCTATGTGCACGATGTAAGCTCGTATTTTTTTTCGGTGAACAGAGGCAAGAAGAGTCTACTCATCGATCTCAAGGCGGAGGGTGCGCAGGAAATCATTTTGGCATTGATCCGAGATTCCGACGTTTTGACCGAAAATTTTTCACCCGGAACAATGGACAGATTAGGGTTTGGGTATGAGGCGCTTAAGGAAGTCAATCCAGGTCTTGTATATGCGTCGACGTCAGGGTTTGGTCACACAGGTCCATACAAGGATAGAGGCGATGGGCGGATTAATTTCTACGACTGGTCACGAGGGGGATCCGCTTCCTTCCAAGGCTGGATACTCAATAGGTGATATGGCTTCTGGCATGTTCACGGCTATTGGGGTACTGTCTGCGCTCGTGGAGCGAAGCACGAGCGGATTTGGTCAACGAGTAGACGTGGCGATGCTCGACTCACAGGTTGCTCTGATGGAGAATCCAATCATCAGGCATCTCGCGACTGGTGAAATACAAGGTCGGATGGGGCTCCGACATCCACTCAATACACCACACCAGTTATTTCCAACGAATGATGGCTGGATTGCCGTGGCTGGAGTGAAGGATTCCAACTGGCAACTTTTCCTTGGGATACTCGGTTTAGACGAATATATTTCGGACGAGCGTTTTGTTCGTGGGCCACTCCGCACTGAGAATTATGCTGTTCTAGAACCAATATTATTCGCGGCTTTCAGGCGCAATTCAGCTCGTTATTGGATCGAACATCTTGAGGAATATTTTCTAGTTGGGCCAGTGAATACCATCGAAGATGTTGTCAATGATCCACAAGTCAAATTTAGAAATATGATTGTCTCTTTGCCAACATGGACGGGCGGGGAAATCAAGGTATCAAACACTCCAGTTAAATTATCTCGGACTGTTGGCGGCGCTGTGCGAGGCGCATCGAAACCAGGCGAACACACAGAGGAATTACTCAAAGGTGTTGGATTTTCTGCTGAGCAAATTGACGAATTTGTTTCTCGCGGAGTAGTCGCGACCGGTCCGATGGATTAACTCGATTCGGTTTATACACCCGAGTATAGAATTTCCAAAATCTCACCAGTGAAGTGCAAAGTGTATTGACAATCTCTTCGGGCGAGGTACACTTCCCGCAGAGGTAATAGTGTGATTCGTCAACTCCAAGAAATGGAGTTCGTGGTTACTATTAGGAGGGTTCATTATGTCTTCAAACGGTTATTTGCGTTGGCAACGTATGTCACGAAGGTCGGCGATCAGATCTGCTGGCCTGGTAGGAGCTGGTTTAGCTGGTGCGGCACTAATTGGTTGCGGTGATAGCGATGAAGTAGCGGAAAGTTCATCCTCTACCGCAGCTACCCAAGCAGCAACCCAAGCTGCCGCCACCCAAGCTGCAACCCAGGCAGCTGCTGCTGCTGCTGCGACTCAGGCACCAAGTGGCCCAAAGCGTGGTGGAATAGGTATTGCTCAGTCAGCAACAGTGTATGAATCCTTCGATGCACAGCGAACGGTAGCCAGCCCAGTACTACAAATCACGAGTCATTTTCAGAATAAATTATTGCGATTTACGAACCCTGATAAAGGAGAGGTCACTGGTGACCTCGCGGAGTCATGGGAGCAGACTGATCCCACGACTCTTGTGCTACACCTGAGGAAAGGCGTGAAGTGGCATAACGACGGACCAGGCTCTCGGCATTCCGCAGCAGCACCTGGTCGGGAGTTCACCTCATCTGACGTTCTCTGGAATATAGACCGTCAACAACGAGGAACTCTAGAAGATGGTACCGAAGCATCCTTTGGTCGAAACGCCTACTGGAACAAGATTGAAAGCATTGATACTCCGGATGACTACACAGTTCAGTTCAATCTGAACGCGGTCAATGCGACGTTCATTCAGGGACTTGCGAATGAGTTCAATTATTTCAATCAACCTGAGCTAATGACTGCCGTGGAAGGGAAGCACACTGAGATTGATGCAGGCAATGTGATCGGGACAGGCCCGTATATCCTGACCGAATGGATCCCTGGTGAGCGAGTATCTGCCGTAGCTAACCCAGACTATTACATGGATAGACCATACCTTGATGGGTTTGTATGGATTCAGAACTTTACTGACCCAGTGGCATACCGTGTTGCGTTTGAGCAGAAACAGGTGATGAGTTTTACGGACCCTGATCCGACTGTGACGTTAGCGATGAATGCTAATGATCCGGACAATACAAACGTTAAATATTCAGGCGTGGCCAACACCGTGGCCTGTTACACGAATACCAATCTTCCGTTCTGGAACGATAATCGAATTACACGAGCTATTGATATGTCGATCGATAGACGACTTATTATTCAGCAGCTCCATGGAGGACTCGCGAAGCCGTCAGGACCGGTTACGTGGATCCAAGATGCATGGGCTATCTCTCAAGAAGAGCTCGAAGTGACCCCCGGTTATCAATCGGGTGCTGCTCGTGAAAAAGATCTTGTCGAGGCAAATAAGTTGTGGCAAGCAGCTGGTGGTCCAGATCAAGGAGAAATCGAGTGGACTATTGCAAAATTATGGTCAGACCGGGCTTCATGGGCAATCACACCGGATTTGATTTCGGAGATGTTCAATTCGGCGTTTAATACGAGTCAATTTAAGGGAGTGTCGAAGACATACGGCGAGATAATCCCGTCGTGGTTTGCCAAGACATTTGATCCATTCTTTGCGTGGATTCCGAATATTGAAATTCCAGATGCCCGTGCTGATATGTATGGTGCATTCCATTCCACCTCTGCCGGGAATATTTGGAGCGTGAACGAACCAGACAAGATCGATAAGCCTCTTGAAGCCGCACTGGCTGAGTTTGACTATGACACAGCCTATGAACTGGTGAAAGGTGTTCAAGACTTTGCTATCGAGAACGGTCAGTTTGGTCGACACATCGCTTACAACTATGTGGTGCCAGGCTTGAGATGGAACTTCCTGAAGGGGCCATACCCTGAAGATCCTGCGACTAACTGGAGCTTCTTGTCAGGCAGTTTATGGGCACATAACCAGTGGAATGATACTGATGACCCCTCATGGGAGGGAACATCACAGCCGGTACCTGCGGCTCTATAAACAAATCTTGCGTGCGAGCCACAAAGTATTTGTGGCTCGCATGTTGGTAATATCCTCGGCGACGGCCGAGTTAGAGGTTCGCTGAGCAAATATGACAAATTACATCGTGCGTCGAGTAATTCTTAACTTGTTCGTCATCTACTTGGTTGGCAGCCTGATCTTCGTTCTCGTCCGACTTCTTCCAGGGTCGTTTATTATCCAGCGCTCTGGACTGGATCTAGCCGGTCTGACTGAGGAGCGTATTAATTTAGCAAAAGCCGAGCTCGGATTAGACAAATCGATCGGAGAACAGTATGTCACGTATTGGGCTGATCTTTTGCGCTTAGATTTCGGCTTTTCTTTCGAAACCAGGCATTCTGTAGTGAGTGAATTGGCCGATGCAGTGCCGTACAGTTTTGAGCTTGGGGTTGGGATACTTTTGGTGGGATTGACGATTTCGATTCCAGTGGGGATTATTTCAGCTGTTAGACAGGACGAATGGCAGGATTATCTGCTTCGTGGATTTGCAATTGTTGCTCTGTCATTCCCAGTCTTTTGGACCGCGGCACTTATCACCATTGCGAATTTGAATTTTGGGAGTCCGTTGCGTCTCGAAGTCATCGCACAGCCACATGTATGGGAAGATCCGTGGGCGGCGATCCAGTGGTATATCATTCCGTCTTTTTGTGGAGGTATCGCGGGAACTGCATCGATCATGCGCGTCCTGCGGTCAGAGTTATTAGAAGTCTTGCGACAGGATTATATTCGCACGGCACATTCCAAAGGCTTAGCTGAATCAACCGTGATCCTTAGGCATGCCCTGCAAAATGCGTTCCTCCCGGTTCTTACTTTGATTGGACTTACTCTCGCAAGTTTAATCACGGGCCAAATCATTCTGGAGAGTATGTTCAACATACCTGGGGTTGGTCGCGAGCTGATAGAGGCGATTTCGCTACGGGACTACAGTATGGTGCAGGGTATCGTGCTTATGGTTGCGTCTGTGATTGTATTCACCAACTTAATAGTTGACATATCTTACGGATACCTTGACCCGAGAGTGAGGTTCTCATGAGTTCAGCCACTGGCATTTTGATTGAAGATCCAAACGCAGAAAGCCAAAAGCAGTCAGGTTTTCTGGCTGGTTTGGCTCGGGCTGTCGGATCCTTCTACACAAAGAAGACTCTTGGAGCGGTCGGTCTCACTATAATCTTGATACTTGTAGTTGTGGCTGTATTTGCACCTTTCCTATCCAGATATGACCCGTCTTTTACTTTCCAGTCAGAAAATCCCGATTATAAAACAAATCCAAGTATTGCTGATCTGGCGAAGAATTCAAACGCAGGCTCACCGATGATTGTGGCTCAGCTTCAACAGCCGGACTCTGAGCATTGGTTTGGAACAACTCGAGCTGGGAGAGATATATTCGCCAGGATTATATATGGGACAAGAACCTCCCTTGCTGTCGGAATTATTGCGTCAGTTCTTGCTGTTGGTCTCGGCATTATTGTTGGGGGTGCGTGCGGTTACTATCTTGGCTGGCTTGACTTACTTGTTCAGCGCCTTATCGATACCTTGCAGGCCCTACCTTCACTTGTGCTTCTGCTGTTGGTTGGTCAAACGTTTGAACCCTCACTTACTAATGTCATCATCACTATGGGTGTGATTGGACTTCCGATCACCTCGAGGCTTATTAGGTCAGCGGTGCTGGCAATAAGGGCAAGCACATTTGTCGAGGCAGCCGCGGCTCTTGGAGCAAGTGATAGCAGAATTATGTTCCGTCATGTGTTCCCGAACATAGGATCGGTTGTGATTATTTCATTCACAATTGGAATAGGCGCATATATTTTGTTTGAAGCGTCATTATCCTTCTTGGGAGTTGGGCCGATGGGTGTGATTTCTTGGGGTCGTATGGTTAATGAAGGACGAGCATCGATTGATATTCACCCATGGATGACAGTATTTTCCGGTGCTGCGCTGTCCCTTACTGTAGTGGCGTTCAATCTGTTCGGAGACGCGATCAGAGATGTTCTGGATCCACGTCTTAGAGGATCTCGATAGACGAGCGACCAGTTGCCCGTCAGTAGCGATTGACTAATCCGTAAGGCAATTCGTTTCTGTTGTAATTCAGCAGTAGTTCGTTATAGGCACTCAGACTTCGTAGATAGCTTTATTGCCTATCAACGCGCTTGAAATTGTGGTATCCGGTTTGTTCGTTAGCTCAGTTGGGGATTACTCTGCATCGGAGGGGTTGCGATAATCTATCGCGTCGAGAGAGCTGTCAGATCAGGCAATATGCCGTATGCCAATTGGATGATCAATAAGTATGAGTAGAGTTATCCAAGCACCTATAGTGACTAACGATTCGGGTAGATTCCCGTATAAGTGGCGAGTATTTGCCGCGGTTGGTCTGTCGCTCTTCACATCCGTTATGAGTTTCTCGATGACCTTTGTAGCGCTGGCAGCAATCGCTGATGACTACGATATTTCACTTAGAACGGTCAGCTGGGTCGTCATTATTCAGTCAGTTGTTATCAGCGCTTTAATGATGCCTATGGGGCGCTTAGGAGACATTGCAGGACGCAAGAAACTACATTTGGGTGGTTTATTTCTGTTTGGACTTGGTGCCCTCATGACAGCATTTGCTCCGTCTTTTTCGATTCTGCTCGTCGCGCGAGTAGTGACGTCGATTGGTAATGCTATGGGACAATCAGTCGGCACAGGGATTGTGGTATCAGCCTTTCCCGAAAGCGAGCGGGGAAAGGCAATCGGAAGCCAGACGACGGCTGTGGGACTGGGAGGCGCATCTGGTCCTATTTTTGCGGGTTTTATGTTGCAGTTTCTTCCTTGGGAGTGGATATTTATTATTCTGCTTATCCCCATAGTTGTTGCGTTTGTTGCTGGACTTGTTTTTTTACGGTCGGACCGTGACATGTCGGAGGACGCTAAAACTCCATTCGATAAAGTTGGTGCCTTTCTCTCAGCTGGTGCGATCGTGTTACTTGTATTTGTGATTAATAATCCGGTGGGCCTGTCTTGGGTATCTCTGGAGTTTCTGCTGCTTGGTATTGGTTTTGCGCTTATAGCCTTGGCGTTTGTGTTATTTGAGCTTCGAGTCAAGGCTCCGATGCTCGAATTGAGAATGTTTAGGAATCGAAACTTTAGCCTGGCTGTGATTACACGATTGTTTGGATTTGGCGGAGCCACAGCTATGCGGTTTTTAGTGCCGGTCCTCTTAATAAGTCTATTCCAACTAAACGAGGCATTAGCCGGGGCTATCCTACTTCTTACTTCCATTGGGATGGCGATCGCGGCGCAGGCCGCGGGTCGACTTACCGACAGGTTCGGTCCGAGACCATTTGCAGTAGCTGGTTTTTTCCTAGCCTTTGTTTCTTCGATGGCAATGCTCTGGGTAGGCAGAGACACATCGCTCGCAGTTCTCGGGTTGATACTTTTTATAAACGGGCTTTCAATGGGTCTCTGGAATGTACCTAATAATGCGGTAATTCTTGGTTCTGTGTCGGACTCTGAATTGGGCATAATTGGTGCATTCACTAATC
>CAZSFJ010000061.1:0-8578 GCA_964606125.1 uncultured Dehalococcoidaceae bacterium
TAGTACCCTTGTCGGGTCTAAGCGCTCGAGTGAGTGGGTGTTGTTTTATCCTTGCTATCAGCTCTCTCCGCCCGAGTATTATCCCAGATTGTGGTCCGCCAATCAATTTGTCACCAGATGCTAGGACTAAATCTGCGCCGTCCTTTATGCATTCACTTAGTAATGGTTCGTGCGTAAGCCCGAACGGACTTGAGTCTATAAGCGAACCAGACCCGATATCGTCGATAACCGGCAAATCATTAGTTTTTGCTGCGTCGACTATATCGAGAAGTGACGCCTCTTCTGTAAAGCCCTCTATGGAGAAGTTAGAGGGATGGACTCTCATTAAAGCTTTCGTATCGGCACCCATGGCCTCGAGATAATCTGAGGCCCTCGTGCGATTGGTTGTTCCAACTTCACGCAATATGCAGCCTGATTGACTCATCACATCGGGAATTCTAAATCCTCCCCCAATTTCCACAAGTTGGCCTCTTGAAATTATGACTTCACCGCCGGCGCATATAGCCGCCAGTGTCGTTAGCACGGCCCCGGCATTATTGTTCAGTATTAAAGCGTCCTCAGCTCCGGTCAATCGACGCAAAAGAGTACCAAGATGATCGAACCGTGACCCTCGTCCACCCCTGGTCAAGTCATATTCGAGGTTAGAGTATCCCTCATTTATGTCATTCATCGCCTGGGTTGTTTCCTTCGACAGCGGTGCGCGCCCAAGGTTTGTATGCAGAATGACTCCGGTGGCATTTACTACTGACTTGAGGGTGGTTTGCTGGCTGCGTAGTTTGAGTTCGACAGAATCAATTAGATCTTCTAATTTCTCAGGCTTATCTTGTCCGCTGAGGATCTCTTCTCTTAAGGCATCTAAGCTCTCTCTCACGACCGTGGTCACCGTAGATCTTCCATAATTGCGGATCAGAGACTCGCAGCGAGGATCGTCCACGATTTTCGAGGTTGAAGGGATCTCCCTAAGTAATTTGCTGCGTTTATTGTTCTCTTCTGACACGGTTTTAAGTTTAGGGCTTGCTGAACATTTAAAGTGTGACTTGCCTTACTTGACTGATTCCGTCAACTGAAGCGACCTCAGTGATTTCATTGCTAGTCAGTGGGCGATCTACTCCGATGACCATTAATGCTTTTGAGTCAGGAGAGTTTCCCGGAGCCACTGACATCGAGGAAATATTAACTCCAAGTTCTCCCATAATCTGACCGACTCTTCCTACCTCACCTGGTTGATCCAGGTTCTCGACAAATAGTAAGACACTACCCACTGGTCTGAAATCAATATTCCAATCACCGATGCTAACAATTTCTAGACCGATCCCAGCATTAGTAACCGAAATTGTTTCGGTGGTTTTGTCCGTGAACAAAGTAATTTCCACCAAATTTTCGTAAGGTTCGACAGGATCACCTTTTATTTCATGTACCACTAAACCGGTTGCATCTGCTACGGCAGATGCATTGACTATATTGACCTGGCCACTCGTAACCGGTCCGAGCATCCCAATAATTGCTGACGACCGTAACGGGTGAGTTTCAAGATTGTTGAAATTACCTTTATAAGTGATATGTGCCTTCTCTATGTTGCCATCTGATTCAGGTCCCAGAGCAAGCTGCGTGGCTATATTTCCAGCAGCACGACATACTGCCAAATAAGGTGATAACTTAGTCATGGTGTCAGGATCCACAGTTTCAATATTTACCGGAAATTCCGGCACGGCCCCATCGAGAATTGCCATCACCTGCTTTGCGACACTAACCGCGGCACGCACCTGTGCTTCGTCCGTAGACGCTGCAAGGTGTGGTGTGACGGTAGTTTTGGAATGGATACTAAGCGGGTTGCCAGTGGCCGGCTCTTCAGAAAACACATCTAAGGCGGCATGTTCCAATATATTTGAATCTAGTGCATCAATTAGGGCTCGTTCATCAATCAGAGCTCCCCGAGCGGCATTGACTATCCGGAGCCCCGGCTTGGCGTGTTTCAGAACCTCTGCATTGATGATGTGTTTTGTCTCGTCGTGAAGGGCAGTGTGTAAGGTTACGAAATCGCTACGTTTAAATAGTTCCTGGAGCGAGCAGAGTTCCACTCTAAGTTCGAGTGCTTTGTCTTTTGAGACGAATGGGTCATAAGCGATCACCCGCATTCCGAACGCGATCGCACGGGTAGCCACTTCAGTTCCAATTCTCCCAAGACCGACTATTCCGAGGGTTTTCTCCGCGATTTCGACCCCTGCATATTTGTTTCGCTCCCACTTCCCACTTTGCAGAGATTGGTGAGCTAAAGCCACGTTACGAGCAGACGCTAATAGCAAGGCAAAGGCATGTTCTGCAGTCGAGATAGTATTTGCAAACGGTGAATTTACGACGACTATCCCGTGTTCTGTTGCCGCTTCAACGTCCACGTTATCGACACCCACTCCTGCGCGAGCGATCACCTGGAGGGAATCTCCGGCCTCGATTATTGTTCGGGTAACTTCAGTCTGGCTTCGGACAATCAGACCGACCACCCCTGGCATCTGTGCAACGAGTTCTGATTCAGACAGCCCTGTTGCGATCTTAACTTGATGTTCCGTCTTAAGTAGCTGCAGACCTTCGTCGGATATTTTGTCTGCAATCAGAATTAATGCCATGATGTCTGGGAATCTGGTGGCTACGGTTTGAAATCTAGGTCGCTTAAAGTGTTAGCAAGCGCCTGAAGGGCGGCATCGAGGTCTTCATCGGGCATGTAACCCAGATGGCCGAAGCGAAGTATCTGCCCTTTTAAAGAGGCCTGACCACCGGCGAAAACAGTATGGTATCTCTCCCGCGCGATCTTGAGCATCTCCAGTCCATCCAAAGTATCGGGGACCTTTATGGAGGTAACAGTGTTTGACTCGACACCCTCAGCAGCGAACAAGTCGAGTCCAAGCGCTTTGACCCCATTTCGCACTCTTTGTCCAGCATTCATGTGTCGAGCCCAAATAGCCTCTACGCCTTCCTCGAGCATCATGTTGAGCGCCGTATCTAGTGAGAACCAGACTGAGATAGCAGGAGTCCACGGTGTTTGGCCATCAGCCAAAGAGTTTTTGTGGCGTAGAAGATCGAAGTAGAACCGTGGTTGTGGGTTATCAGCGTGTCGTTGCCAGGCTCTCCCATTGACCGATACAAACGATAGCCCCGGTGCCGTCATCCAGCCTTTTTGAGATCCCGAGCAGACTACATCCACATCCCACTCATCCGTTCTGAACTCTACAGAGGATATAGAGGAAATAGCATCATCAACTAGGAGTGCTTCATGATCATGAGCTAGCTTGGCTAGCTCAGGCACTATGGGATTAGTGACGCCAGTAGATGTTTCGTTATGGGTAACGAAAACTGTTTTGATTTGATTGTTACGCTTCAGCGCTTGTTCTATGACGTCCAGGTCAGCAGCTGTCCCAAAATCGAACTCTAAAACCGTTGCAACTCCACCGTACGCATGAACTAAATCGCGGAACCGATTTCCAAATACACCAATAGTGATTACCAAAGCATGTGATTCAGGCGGCATGAAATTTACAACCGCCGCCTCCATAGCACCGGTACCCGACGCGGTAAGGGTGAGTAGATCATTTCCTGTTAGATATATTTGCTTAAGTTTCTCAGTAGTTCTGGCACTCAAGTCGGCGAATTCTGGTCCCCGATGATTGATCATCGGCGAAGAAGAAGCCTTGGCGACTTCGTCGGGAACTGGTATGGGCCCAGGCAGTCTTAGATTCACACTAACTCCAATTTAATCCATTTTACTAAAAGGGTTTTGAGTTTAGATTTAGTCATCCTCGCTCATACTCTGTTGCCTGCGGTTTATAGTCAACGGTGATAGGGCGGAATTGCTCATCTAATCAAGTTTGTCTGTCAGTGAATAAAAAACCATCCCTGTGCCGAGCTTCGGGTAGTAGTAAGTCGTTTTCTGAGGTAGTACTTCTCCGGTTGAAGCAACCGACTGGACCTGGTCAATGGTTGCAGGATTCACGAGGAAGGCAACTTTTGCTGAGCCCCTTCGGACAGCATCTTCCGCGTCACGAATGTCCTCGGTGAAGCCTACTCGACCAGCTCCAGACAGTGCTGCTTGGTCGATACCAAAGATAGGCTTCAAAATGGTCTCGGTGAGTATAAGCGCGTCTACTTGCCTAGAAGCCTTATTCAGTCTTGATGGGATAGTTTCGTCAACCGCCATCCGGTCACGTGCGACGAGCGTATGGATGGAGGGAGTTGAAGACGACTTCTCGAGTCCGACACCCACGAAAGAGACCGGGCCTGCGTAATTCTGCTGTACCTGCGACCAGGCGATTTCGATGGATGCCACCCTCTCGATATCGAATAGGGCAGAGAGTCTTTCGACTGCATCATCCGGGACCTTATCTTGCAGGAGCAGTCTGTGCGTAGGGAGTATCATGAAGCTTTCATCCTGATCAGAACCTAGTCCCATCAATGCGAAAGATGAAGCTGCATTAGCATCGGATGGATTGTCGGCGTCTAGATAATCCAGAGCGGTCATAGTTCGATGATGCCCGTCAGCAACCGTAGCGGGCATATTTTGTAGAACTGTCTGGAACTGTTTAATATGGCTTCGACTAGTGATTTGCCACAACTTATGCATAATATTTGACGAATCGACGCCCGAAAAATCCGGTTCATTCAAGTCTTGATGTAGCAGCCTGAGAAATGCACTTTGAGGATCTTCCACGGAACAAAGTATCGGACTGATGGCATGGCCGGAAGACTTGTACAATTTCAAACGATCTTCTCGATGCGGCATCATTGTAGATTCATGATGCCTGATTACTCCCTCGTCCGGTTTTGATAGCTGAGTGGCAGCAAGAAGGACACGTCTTCTGAGTTGCCTTGGGACGCTCTCGTGGGTGTCAGGCTCTCTGAATGTTTGTTCATATATATATAACGAGCTTTGCCTATCTTTGATTAGGATTCCGGCCTTAGTCCATGCCTGGATTTGTCTCAGGACCTCCCTATAACCCGCTGGTGTTTTCTTGGGATTTTCGAGCAGTGAAGCGTTATAGCGACGGTCATTTGCCTCGGATTGAGATTGTCCCTGAAGTAGACTCAATTGTTCAGCATTGACAATGTCGTACGGCGGCGCAATGACCTCAGAGCCGTTGACTTTGGTGGGGTCATATCGTAAGCCTTTGAAGGGGCGAATTTCAGGCATTGTTCACACTATCATTTCTTTGGAGGCTGCAGTTTCCCTTATACTGCCATGATTGCAGCATAACTGCTAGAAAGCATTCGTCAGTCCGATTTGGAGGAGGCATGGCTTGTATATTTTGTGAGATTATCGCACATCGTGAACCGGCTGAAATCTTTTACGAAGATGAAGATTCGATTGTCTTTCGTAACCGATTGAAATGGGCACCAGTGATGTTGCTCGCAGCACCAAAAGTACATCGGACGCAAAATGAACTGTGGTCAGATATGGCAGCAGTCGGGCGAGCGGCCATTCGTGTCGCAGAGGAGCAGTGTCCTAATGGTTTCCGACTGATATCCAACTTTGGTTACGATGGTATGCAAAGTCAGAGCCATGCGCATGTACATATTCTTGGGGGACATTTTCTGGGGGAATACGCCTAAATCGGCCTGCGATTAGCGTTCCGTGATTGCTCGGCAGCAATGAATGCCTGCTTAACGAATTCTCGTCCGTATCTATTTGAGCCCATTGGAGTCCAGTGTGCCTCGATCATGTCAGATGGTAGGACAAATACCATTGCGGTATCTTCTACTGCTGAGGAGATACTATCTCTTATTTCTTTGGCGGTGAGTTCTGACAGTACTAGGCAAGTACTATCTGTAACAACCCAGTGGGCTTTGGCGGACGCTGCGATAGCTCCGAGCAAGGTAGGATATTCTTGAATTGAATGGTCTAATCTCGTAAGTACAGCAAATAAATTCAATTGGGACGTCATAAATTAATCAACCACTTTTCCATTTTGCTAGAGCTTTCCTCTGCTCTTCGAAAAGCACTTTGATTCCTTCCTCAGCTAAATTTAACATTTTAGTCAACTCCGATTTGCTGAATGCTGTTTGTTCACCAGTACCTTGGATTTCTACGAATTTCCCTGTCGAGAGCATTACAACATTGAAGTCGACTTCGGCGTTGGAATCCTCAAGATAGTCGAGGTCGAGCATCGTCTCACCATTGACTATTCCGCAGGAGATGGCTGCCACTTGTGCAGTGATAGGATTTGTTGGCAACTCACTTCCCGCTTGCAGGCGTTCGATTGCCATCGAGAGTGCTACCCAGGCACCCGTTATCGATGCAGTGCGGGTGCCTCCATCTGCCTGCAGAACGTCACAGTCCAAAGTGATAGTCTCCTCACCCACCTTCGCTAGATCTATAGATGTTCGAAGCGAACGTCCTATAAGTCTCTGAATTTCTGTCGCTCGTCCATTTTGCCCGCGCTTACTTCGAGTGTTAGTTGAGCGAGGGAGCATCGCGTATTCGGCAGTGAGCCACCCACTATTTTCTCCGCGCTTCCAGCGGGGAACACCTCTTTCGACGGTAGCCGTGCAAAGAACTTTTGTGTCGCCAAATTCAACGATCACTGAACCTTCGGCATGCTTATTAACATCAACACTGATATTGACATTTCTTAGATTTTCATAAGAGCGACTATTTGATCTATGAGTTTGCATTTCAACCATTTGTCTCCTTTGTTCGCATATATCGGACCGTTAAGTGTACATTACGACTTAACGGATTCTATCTTGCAAAAGAGTTAGTTAGGGGGTGCACGTGTCAGGATTCATTCTAAAAGAAAATACCGAAGGTGATACTGATATTTCCTCGTATCAGCTAGAAGAATTGCCATTCGAAATAGGGCCGGGACATTTCAAAGGCCTTGGAGGAACTGTTATCGGTGAGGCCACTCGTTTGATGATCCTTAGAGTCGAAACGGGAGCTGAGCTTCCGTTACATCGAGCAACACCAGGTTTCGCCGTCATTCTTTCAGGGTCAGTTAAAGTCGGTGGTAGTCAGGGCGACTCAGTGGAGATGCGTACTGGAGACGTTGTGCGGCTTGAAACGAGGGCAAGAGGGCCTTGGCGTCTATCGAATTCGTCAGATAATGAGGCATTTATTGCTCTGACGGTGATGCCCAGTCTCGCGACGGATTCATTGAGTTCCTAAATAAAGATCTCGCATCTGAAAGTTTAGTCAGATATACTATTGGTAACCCAATTAGTTTTGATGCAAGGAGTATGTCATGGTTACCCGTGACTTGTTATCTATTTCGGATTTGCGTGAAGATGAACTCAATCAACTACTATCGTCAGCGCACAATTTAAAGACGAGTGGTCCTGATAAGAGTATGTCCGAGAAAGTCCTAACAACAGTATTTGAGAAACCATCTCTTCGGACTAAGGCGTCACTTGAACTGGCTGCAAAGCTCCTCGGAGGTCATGTGCTCAGTTTTGGAGCTCATGAAGTGCAAATTGGTGAAAGAGAACCAATAGAGGACGTGGCACGAGTTATTTCAAGAATGAGTGACGTATTGGCAATGAGAGTGTTTCGTCATGAAACACTTGTAGCCGCGTCAGATGCTGGTGACATCCCAATCTTGAATGCGCTTTCCGATTTCGAACATCCTTGTCAGGCGCTAGCCGATTTACTGACGCTTCAGGAACGTTTTGGAGATTTGCTGGGACTTCCCGTAACTTTTGTCGGAGACGGGTTCAACGTTGCCTGCTCTTTAGCGTTCGCAGCCATAAAGACCGGAATTGACTTGACTATCGCCTCGCCGGAAGGGTATTCCATTCCTGTGGACATCGTCACGAAAGTGAACAATACATCAGGGAGCGGGAGCCTAACACTCGTGTCTAACCCTCAGGAGGCTGTAGCTAAGGCCGCAGTAGTGTACACGGACGTTTGGGCTTCGATGGGGCAAGAATCTGAATCAGCTGTTAGAACAGAAGCCTTTGCTGCATATCAGATCAATGCGGAACTCTTGGATTTTGCTCCTGTCGACGTGATTGTAATGCATGACCTTCCGGCACATAGAGGAGAGGAGATTACATCTGAACTGTTTGAAAAGAATCAAGATGTGATCTTCGACCAGGCTGAGAACAGGTTATATACGGCACAAGCGGCTCTTAAGTACACGTTGGGCCTCGATCAATAACTACGTGAACTGGTTTAGGATTAGATAGCACGACTGACGAGAATCGTTTTTGCATGGCACCACCGAAAATCGAACTAAGGCGAGTAAGATGAGTGATTTCCGCGATGAAATGTTAGATATCGTTTCAAGCTTTGGAATTTCTGCAGCTGTGGATATTGTCCTGGTAGCGGGAGCTTCATACTGGATATTGTTGCTACTTCGTGGTACCACAGCGATGTCAATCTTACGAGGTGCGGCAGTTCTGTTGGTTGTTGCTTTTCTATTTGCAAGGATCTTCGACCTTGTTGTCTTAAATTGGCTCCTTCGAAACTCAGTGACCGGGATCGTTTTGGCCGTAGTGATCATTTTTCAATCAGATATACGACGAGCTCTGGAGCGACTTGGTCGCACCGGGGTCTGGGGATTGGCGGGTCACCGGGAATTCGAGCCGCACGTAC
>CAZSFJ010000062.1:0-8236 GCA_964606125.1 uncultured Dehalococcoidaceae bacterium
CTCAACGAGGATGACCCGTCTGTGTTTGGGTTCGATCTGTTGAGTGCAGTTGGCTATTCTCTCGAACAAATCACTGAGGCCAACGATTATGTGAATGGTCGAATGACAGTTGAAGGTGCACCATATCTCGAAGACGGACATCTCGCAGTATTTGATTGCGCAAATAAGTGTGGTGATTACGGCACGCGGTATATTGATCCTATGGCGCATGTTCGGATGTTGGCAGCGGCACAACCATTTCTGTCAGGAGCCATATCGAAGACAATCAATATGCCCGCTGAGGCTACCGTCACGGAAGTCACAGAGGTCTATGATGAGGCGGCATCTCTTGGGGTTAAGGCATTGGCACTATATCGAGATGGGTCGAAACTTTCACAGCCACTTTCTTCCGACAAGAGCGCCTTACTTTTCGGAGCGGATGAGTTTGAGGATACAGAGGAATTCACCCAGGCCATTGTGGAATCCGCCGAAAGATTGGTTGGTCTCGGACGAGGTCAGCGGGAAGAGCTTCCGGCTAGACGGCCGGGCGGCTACACCCAAAAGGCGACAGTCGGTGGCCACACAATTTATCTCAGGACTGGAGACTATCCAGAAGTAGGGCGTGACGGTAGACCCCGGCTTGGTGAGATATTTATTGACACTGCGAAGGATGGTGCAGCCTTTAGAAGTCTGATGAACTGTTTTGCGACAGCGGTGTCAGTGGGTCTTCAGCATGGCGTCCCATTAGAAACATTCGTTGATAAGTTTACCTTCAGGGCTTTTGAGCCAGCCGGTATCGTACAAGGACATGACCGAATTAAGAATTCACGATCGATTATCGACTATATATTTAGAGATCTTGGTGTCACATATCTCGGTATGGATAATCTTGCTCATGTACCAGCTATTGAGGCTGAGATAGATGAAACAAATACAGAGGTATATTCAAGCGAGCAGAGTGAAGCACCAGACAATATATCCGTATTGGAATTTCCTGCGTCGTTACCTGTTATTGACGAGCCAAAATCAGAAATCCCAGTGCCCACGGCTGCCAGTAATTTGATTTCAGAGACTGGTGAACCAACCCTTATGGCTCAGCAGATCGAGGCGAAGAGATATGGTTTTGAGGGTGATGCCTGTCCTATGTGTGGTGAATTCAAGATGGTGCGATCCGGAACTTGTCTAAAATGCGTGATATGCGGGGAAACGACAGGTTGTAGCTAATCTGACACTTCGTCTGATTTAGATGGTATTGCCGCTGAGAGATTTCGGTATTTTGTTCGGGTGACAAGAATGTCATCTTCGATTCTAATTCCGATTCCACGCAGCTCAGCTGGAATGCCGTCGATCGATCTAGGGAAGTAGAGACCAGGTTCAACCGTGAGTACCATTCCTGGTTTTAGAGCTACTGGTGTTTGATCGGCGTTTCGATATTTTCCAGCGTCATGAACATCCAGACCAAGCCAATGACTGGTGCCATGCATGTAGTATGGTCTATAACCGAATGACGATTCGATCGACTTCCTATTACCCTTGAGCACTTTCAGATCTTTCAGCCCTTCTATCAAGACCCGGACAGCCGCGTCATGTGGGTCATAGAAACTAGCTCCCGGCCGTACCGCTTCGATCGCTGTTTGCTGTGCCGACCACACAATCTCGTAGACGTCTTTCTGAACGGGGGTGAATTTACCGTTTGCCGGGTAGGTACGACTGACATCGGCAGAATAAAAATCCCATTCAGCGCCTGTATCGAGTAGGAGCAAATCTCCGTTTTTGATGAGATCACGATTGTCGATATAATGAAGCGTACAGGAATTATGTCCTGCTGCGACTATCGAAGGGAAACCATCCCGAGGTGATCCTAGCTTTCGATATTGAGACTCCAAAGTTCCTTGGACCTCGTATTCTGTTTTTCCGGGCTCGGCATAGTCTCTGACATGGGCGAGTCCAGCAGCAGTGATGTCTATGGCTCTCTGTAACGCGTTTATCTCACTTCGCGATTTAATTAACCTTAGTTCGTCAATTAATTCTTGTGGGTCTCGGACGGCTTGCAAGGCAGCACCACCCCGTTGTAGTCCGTCTCTTCGTTCAGAAATTTGGTTGCCAACGATTTGATCGATTTTTGCGTTGCTACCGATGCTGTACCAAATGGTGTCAGCTTGGTTCAAAAGTTTCGGGAGTTCCTCAAGAATGTCCGCGATATCGAATGAACGGTCGACACCGAATCGGCTTATAGTTTTGCGAAGACCTATTCGGGGACCAACCCATGTTTCCATCACAGGATCATGCGGCCGGACAAATAGGCTGTATGGTTTCTCGGTACCCGGGGCAAACACCGCAACTGAGCTCGGTTCTGGAAATCCTGTCAGGTAGTGGAAGGACGAATTCTGCCTAAATGGATAATGTACGTCTCCATTTCTTATGATTTCCTCACCAGATACGATGACTGCAACATTTCCATCCCCTATTTTTCTCATAAAACGTTCTCGCCGTTTCAGGAACTCTTCTTTAGAAATTAGATTACTGGGACTCATAAAGATGAATATTATCTGAAAATATCGAAGACCGCACTTGCACCGATGGCAATAAGTCCAATCGCAAGAGCTCTCATTAATTTCCCCTCGCCACTGATCCGACGGAATTTGGCCGCTAGAGGAGCCGATATTATTACGCCTGCTGCTAACCATGGGAGATCACCAAGAGGAGATCCGTTTACCTCATTCAGTATATGCAGGCCTGTGACAGAGATTGATTGGATAAATATTAGTAGATGCATGCTTGGGACCGCGATTTCATGAGGCACTTTCTGCACGCGAGTCATTACAGGCATTCCTATTGGCCCGCCGCCGATACCCGCAAGGGCTGAGAAAAAGGCGGTAGCTGCCTGAGCTAGTGCCGAACGAATTAGAGGAACCTTAAACCGAAACATAGTCCCATTTCTGTCTTTGATATTCCTTTGCCAGCCGTCGCTAGTTGTGGGTTCTGGGACTGCAGTTGGTCGGACAATTACGTACATGCCGATTAGTACCAAGAAGACGCCAAATCCAACTGCGAAGTAGTCTCGGGGAACTAATCCTGTTGTAGCTCCTCCCACAACCGCTGCTGGTACCCCTATCGCAGCAAGCAGCACTACCAGACGGCCATCAATTCGATTTTCCTTGAATGCGACTAAAACCTGAAGAGCGGAATTGACAACTACATATAAGAGCGAGGCGGCAGTTATCTCCGCTGCAGTCGCAGTAGGATATCGGAACAGTAGAAAAGGTGCGATCAGGAACCCACCCCCTGCCCCGATCGCACCAGCATATGTACCGATGGCTGCACCAATGAAAATGAGAAGCAGGGGTTCGATTATTTCCGTCAACAAATTACTAGTTTCTGATTATTTTGACGTTTTGAGGAAGTCCGGTAGGAGATGGTCTGGATACCTGTCACCGACGTGACCCTCCTCGAGTAGCTTGTTATATTCCTCATCACTGTAGCCCAGTAACTGTTTATATATTTCCTCGGTGTGTTCCCCCAGTCTTGGTGGAGGAGTGCGGATTGAGTTTGGTGTGCCAACCCACTTGGTCATGATCCCCGGATATCTGTGTTTGCCGATGACTGGTGATTCAAGTTCCTCAAAGAAACCACGATCGATCAACTGGGGAGATTCGAGTAGTTCCACATCATCTGTGACCGGCCCTGCACATACTCCAGACCGCTGCAGTTCTATAAAAAGGTCGAACTTTTGGTGCTTGATTGTGTATTTATTCAGCTCATCATGCAAGAGCGTCCGATTTTGAAATCTTGATAACTGGGTGTGGAATCGAGCATCATTAGCGAGAGTATCAGCGCCTAATACCTCGCAAAGCGAAAACCATTCTTCATCTTCTGATACGTCAATTGCTATCCATTGATCATCTCCTGATGTTGGGAAGACTCCGTGAGGCGCGTGCGAGTGATGTGTATTTCCTTGAGGTCCTGCGACTCGACCATTCATTTCAAAGTCAAGTATGAATTCCCCAAGATTTGGTAGAAATCCTTCCGCAAGTGGCATCTCAATTTGCTGACCTTCACCTGTGGTATCTCGATAGCGCAGAGCAGCAGTGATCGCTGTAGCTCCCAGAAGTCCAGCGAAGGCATCGGCAGTGAAAGCCTCGCCCGTTTCATCAGGGGTTCCGTCTGGGTAGCCACGAATGTAGTGGTGACCAATCATTGCCTCTACATGCGTGCCGAATGCTCTGTACCCTTTGTACGGACCTGAAAGCCCGTAAGCGGGCATGCGAAGCATGATCAAACGAGGATTTATTTCCTTGAGAGTTTCGTAGGTGATCCCAGCCTTTTCAATAGTTGTAGGGACATTGTTTTCAACTAACACGTCGACTTCTTCGATTAATTTCAAGAAAGCTATTTTCCCTTCGGGGGTCATGATGTTGCAGGCCATAGACTTTTTATTACGGCTATGAGAGTTAAAACCAGGATTCCTGTTCCATGGTTCTTGACCAGGGTCATAGTCGGGATAAGCGAACAGAGTTAGTCCATTCTTTACGCTCTCGATTACCTGCTCCTTCGTCGCAATCCGCTCGGCCCCTCTCGAATAGGGCTGGATCGCGTCAATTGGCTCTACTCTAATGACCTCGGCCCCCCACTCAGCCAAGACCTGAGTGCAGTGTGGTCCCGCCCATACAACTGTCACTGCAGCAACTTTTACGCCGTCAAGAGGAAGCATTCGGGAGCTTTGTGAGTCGCTCATACTAGATCACCTTCGTCCGACGTAGCTGAACTAAGTCAGAATTCGAATAACCGATATTTGAGAGAATTTCCACTGTGTGTTCACCGAGTAGTGGTGCGCGGTTCATTTGTTGTCTGGTGGCGCCTGACGTCACGAAATGTCTTCCTGGATAACGCATAGAACCAGTAACAGGATGGTCAACGGTTTCCCATACGTCACGCTCTTGGTAATGCGGGTCATCGAGAAGATCCTCAATAGTTAAGACAGCTCCACCTAGGATTCCGATCGCTTGGGTTGCTGCAACGGCCTCTCGCTTGGTCCGTTCAATGAGCCAAATTCCATACGCACCTTCAAGTTGCTCTATGAACTGTTCTCCCATTTGCGTGAACGGTTTTTCTGCATCTGGTTGTTCAGCCAGATCAGGTCGGCCAATGAGTCTTAAGAATTCAGGAACGTGTTTACTCGCTCCAGCGAAAATGTTCGCATACCCGTCACTTGCCGGTCGTGGTCCTGAGGCAACCCGCGATGAAAGGCCTCCTCTTTTACTACTTCTGCCACTGTACGATGCTGCGGTGAGACCCGGAGTTCTTCTGTCACGGAAGCCGGCTTGTGCTTCATACACCGATTGGTCTATATGCTCACCCGAGCCTCCTCGCTCAACCCTTAGGCGAGCTAGGGCGCAAGCATACGTCAAAGCTAAGCCAGCGTGATAGTGAGCTAGATTCCCGCCGAGTTTTATTGGTTCACGCGAACTATGCCCGTTTATATGCATTGGTCCGGCCATAGCTTGTAGGACGAGTTCTGAACCCTTGAAATTCTTCCAGGGACCGGTTTGTCCGAACGGTGTCAATGATCCAAGTACAAGGTCAGGCTTTTCCTTCGCGAACGTTTGGAAACCCAGACCTAAAGAATCGAGAGTTCCCGGTGGAAAATTTTCAATCACTATGTCATGTTGCTCAATTAAGCTGTGGACTATGTCTCGTCCAGCTGATGAAAAGAGATCGCATGTTATGGACCTTTTGCTCGTATTTAGATGCAGAAAAAGAGCTGAGGCTTCTTTATCGGGGATGTCATTGAGAAATGGCCCTTCTAGGCGGGAAGGATCTCCCTCTGGTGGCTCTATCTTAACCACTTCTGCCCCGTAGTCTGCAAAGAGTTTGCCCGAATAGGGAACTCCAACCATGGTCCCCAGCTCTAAGACTTTGATACCTTCGAATAGTTGTCTGCTCATATTTAAAACCGTCTGTGAGGGACCGCGTACTTACTTGTCCCTAGTAACCCCTAAAGTCAGGGTCTCGCCTCTCTACAAATGAGCGGAATCCTTCTTTGGCATCAGTTGTTTTTAGTAGGCTTGCCTGAGCATTCCACTCTTGGATTAGCCATTGCTCGGCCGAGCCGGTGGCATCCAGCGAAGAATGCAGGAGTCTCCTTATTTCTGATGCAGCTAATGGAGGTCCTGCTGCTACCTTCCTCGCATATGCTAAGGCTTCAGTAAGGAGGTCATCATCTTCGACGACCCGGTTCACTAGTCCCATTTCTAAGAGCTTTTCTGAAGGCATGACGTCACTGTGATACATCACCTCGAACGCCTTGGCACTCCCCACCACTCTGGGTAGAAACCAAAGGACTCCATAGTCAGACACTATTCCGCGTTTGAAAAAAATGGGTCCCATGCGAGCCGACTTTCCTGCAATGCGAACATCACAGGCCATTGCCATGCCGAAGCCCGCTCCAGCAGTCGCGCCATTAATGGCACCTATTATCGGAACGTCAGATTTTATAAATCCTAGTGCTGTCTGCACAGAACGGTTGTGATGAACAAGTCTTTCATGGCGACTAACGGTCGGTGCCGCATCACTTGGTGCTTCACCTGATTCGGCTGGAGTTCTGTCTCCACTAATTTCTGCACCAGCACAAAATGCTCGGCCACTTCCCGTGATTACCATTGCTCTTACTGAGTCCTCTTCTGAAGCAAACTTGAGTGCAGCCCCAAGACCAAGTCCAAGCGTTTGATTTAGAGCATTCATCTGCTCAGGCCGGTTGAACGTGGTGAGGAGCACACCTTCATCGTCTAACTCGGCGATTACATCTCCGTTCGAAATATCCTGAATACTGTCGATAGTGTTAGTCATTAGTCAACCTCACCGTGTTTCCATTACCTTATTGGATTATTGTCGTGCGAGTGTAACTGTTTCCGTGAAGATTTGCTAAAGACTCCACTATGTGAGATAAGTGTTCAGCATCGGTGCAACATGGTTCATATATTCGTTGTTGATGGGGGATATTGAAGTGCAGAAATTACTAATAGCCAATCGTGGTGAAATAGCTGTCCGTATTATCAGAGCTGCCAAGGAATTAGGGATGCAGACTTGCTCGATATATTCTGAAGCAGACATTAATTCGATCCATTGGCTGAGGGCTGATAAAGCGTTGCTACTAGAGGGCCAGGGTGCTCTACCTTATTTGGATGTAGATCAAATAGTGCAAGTTGGTGTGCAGAGTGGATGTGATGCAGTCCACCCAGGATACGGGTTTCTCAGTGAGAACTCAGAATTCGCTACGAAGTGTGAAGCAGCTGGGATGAAATTTGTAGGACCAGCGCCATCTTCACTGGATGTATTTGGTGACAAGGTGTTGGCAAGAAAGCTTGCGGTTCAACACGGAATACCTGTTTTGCCAGGTCTAGACCATCCGGTAACGGCGTCAGAGGCGACTGAATTTATCGGGTCATTAGATGAGGGCCAGTCGGCAATCCTCAAAGCAGTCCACGGTGGAGGTGGACGCGGGGTCCGTATGCTCGATAAGGACAGTGATGTTGAACAGGCTTTCCGAGGGGCACAGGCAGAGGCCGCAGCATCATTTGGAAATGGAGATCTCTATATCGAAAGATATATCCCCAACGTTCGTCATATCGAAGTGCAGCTAGCGGGAGACTCAACGGGGTCGATATCTCATTTCTGGGAGCGAGACTGTTCGGCGCAAAGGCGGCATCAAAAAATCCTTGAGATCGCCCCTGCGCCCTTTTTGTCCACGACTTCTCGTGACGCATTACTCGACGCAGCTGTGACACTTGGGAGGGCCGCAAGTTACGAAAATTTGGGCACGGTTGAGTTTTTAGTTTCGACAAACCAAGAAAATTCGGAAGAGTTCTTTTTCATTGAGGTGAATCCAAGACTACAGGTGGAGCATACGGTCACAGAGGAAGTCACCGGAATTGACTTAGTGCAGACTCAGTTACAGATTGCTTCAGGTGCAAGTCTCGACTCACTAGGGCTGCGGCAGGAACAGATTGTTCCGGCTAGAGGTTACGCCATACAGGCGAGAGTGAACATGGAGAAGATCAATGAGGATGGCAGTGTAATTCCCTCTGCTGGAACATTATCCGTATTTAACCCACCATCAGGTAGAGGAGTACGGACTGATACATTCGGCTATAGCGGGTACCAGACCGCCACAAGTTTCGACTCACTGTTAGCCAAAGTAATTGGATACTCCAGTTCAGGGGATTTCGATGCGACTGTGAAACGAGTCGAAACTGCTCTC
>CAZSFJ010000063.1:0-8089 GCA_964606125.1 uncultured Dehalococcoidaceae bacterium
GTGCAGGCCTTCAGCGTCTTAACCCCACCGCTTATATGAATTATTTTGGTAGTTGGAGCGACGAAAAACATACAACCGATGATTAGTGCTAAGACGAATGCTGTGCCAATGTCCGGTTGCAGAAGAATTAGTCCTACGGTCGATCCGCTAATAAGAATAAACGGCAATATTCCGCTTGTGAGACTGCTTAATTGCTTGCCCTTTGCTGCTAACCAAGCTGCCATGTAAATAATTACCAGGAGCTTGACCAGTTCTGAGGGTTGTGCGGAAGGTAATCCTGGAAGCGTTAACCAAGATCTTGCCCCATTAACCTCCTGGCCTAGGGATGGTACAAATAAAAGTGAGAGAAGAGCTAGTCCGAATCCAATCATGAGAGGACTAACTTTTGCTAATTTCCGATAGTCCAGACCTTGTAGAATAAACAAGCTCACGAAACCAATACCGAGCATAAATCCGTGCTTTACAGCATATGCCGATATAGGTCCTGTACTTTCATTAACTGAAGTGGTTGAGCTGATTGCGATCCAACCAATGATTGTTAATATCGTAACTATCCCGAGCAACACGTAATCAGGTGTGTGTGTTTTTTCTCTGTTAAGCGATATGGTCTCAGTGCTTTTGTATGTTGCTGATACCGAATCGCCATTGTTTTCGATGTGCATACTAGTTTGAGAGTCCGCTCGATGGCAGTCCAGCAATCAGAGCTTTAAATTCTTGGCCTCGCTTCTCGAAGTTTGCATATTGATCAAAAGAGGTCCCGCCGGGCGCGAGTAGAATCACATCTCCCCTTTTTGCAATACGGAGGGCCGACCAAAAAGCATCATTCATGCTTTCCTCACAGGTGCCAAAATCATTATCAGCTGGATCCGGAGCGCCGTTTTCGAAAAAGTGCTTGCCAGATTCTCCGAAAGTGACTAATCCTCTGCAACGATCGGCGATAGCATGTTTCAGTTTTGGGGGGAATGGTAATTTTTTGTCACGTCCTCCCATCAGTAGAACTATTTTTTGATTAATTTCCAAGTTGATCGCCATCAGTGCGGTTAAAGTGCGTTCAGGGGTCGTAGCAATTGAATCATTTACAAATAATAGGGATCGATGATCATTCGGGATAATTTCAAGTCTATGTTCAACCCCTTGGAAGGATCTTATTCCGGAGTTAATCAATTCCAAAATAGTATCCGGAGTTTTAGGCTCACTTGACTGCAGTAAGAAGTAACTTATGACGGCAGCAAAAGCCAAGTTGTACATGTTGTGGTAGCCCGGAGCGTGGAGCTGGTCAAACGGAGACCAGTTCTCGAATAGAGTTATCGGGTGGTTCGTCTTGGATGGTCCATTCCGGATATTTAAGTGCAATGAATACAATTCATCAGTGTCATCCGCCCTTAGATAATTTGTATCCGCATAGGCGCTGATTGCCGATTGATACTTTTGGGTCGAATTTTCATGGGACTGGTCGTCATTTTTGCTAAGACTTGTCATTGATCGATCAGCTATCCCACCTAAAGAAATCGAGACGGTCCTGCTATTTCCTGTTGCAATTATTTTTCTCACGTTTTGATCATCGACGTTCGCGACAAATAGATCTGTTGGAGATTGCCATTTTATAATTTTACTTTTCAATTCCTGATAGTCCTGCCACGAGAACTGATCAAGATGGTTAGGGGTGATATTTGTAATACAAGCGATTGCAGGCGAGCTATTTAGTCGAAGCAACTGAGTATGTGACATCTCTACAATTACTTTTGTTTCATTTGATATGTCTGAAAGCCTCGAAAGCAATTCAAATCCAATGTTCCCTCCGACTATCACGTCTTCACCCGCATATCTTAGGATATTGGCGAGGATCGCTGTTGTCGTAGTTTTTCCTGCAGACCCAGTTATTCCAACGACGGGCACAGGGCATCGCTGTAGGAATAGTTCAAGCATTGAAGAAATACGGCGATTTGACTGTCTTGCCTGCGTTAGGGCTGGATTGTGGTTAGGTATCCCTTGAGACACAAAAATCGTATCAAACGATCGCATATCTTCAGGGATGCCACCGTTCAGATAAAGGTGAGATTCTGGCAGCCTGGCAAGCAGGTTAGATTTTTCTTGCGAATCAACTAGCTCGCTTCTTGATTTTTGATCTAATAGATAGAGATCCGCACCCTCAGACAACAGAAACTTTGATAGGTCCATTCCCTCTATTCCCAAGCCAAGAACAAGAACTCTTTTATTCTTATAGCTAGTAGGTAATGCTTGCTCATTCATGTCTTCTGTCTTTCATACTTTTAAAGCAAGTGCGACGCCTAACATAGCTCCAGCAATTGCTAGCAAATAGAGCCTCATCACGATCTGTGGTTCACTCCATCCCAACAGTTCTAGGTGATGGTGGAAAGGAGTTTGCAAGAATATTCTTTTCCCATCAGTTATTTTGAAATAAATTACTTGAACGAGGGCTGATCCGGCTTCCAACACGTACACAATTCCAACAACAGGAAGTATCAACCAATGCCCGGTCATTAGAGCCACTGTCGCAAGCGCAGCCCCGAGCGGCAAAGCTCCGGCGTCACCCATGAATACAGAGGCGGGATGAGCGTTATACCAAAGGAAGCCTAAGAGGGCTCCAGATACAGTGAAGCAGAATATGGCCAGGAACATTTGGCCTTGAACGAAGGCAATGACCGCGTATGCTCCAAAGGCAAAGGCGGCGGTACCACCGAGTAGTCCATCTAACCCGTCGGTTACAGATACAGCAGTCGTTGTTGTGAAAACAGTAATAAAAGCTATGCCTAGGTATATGTACCCTAATCCATATTTACCTACCCAGGGGATATTCACACTTTCTGCTTCAAGCAAGAAGAACATGCAATACGCAACGATACTTGAGACCAGACCGATGGAGACAAATTTCAGCCTCCATGTTAGCCCAGTCATTGGGCGATTCACGAAGGTACCGAAATCATCCCATATTCCAAGTGCGAGCATTGCGGCAATTACTAATATGGGCAAAACCATCGACTCTCGATTGATCAAAAGTCGGCTATTCTCGACATCGAAAAGATTAGTGAGTACTGTCACAATCAGCACTGCTGCCCAGATGAAAAGTCCACCCATGGTAGGTGTGCCTGATTTTAGCTGGTGAGACTCGGGAAGATATCCAGAGATTGCTTTGCCAAATTTCAATACTCGAAGGAGTCGGATACTTGGGGACCCTAGTATGAGTGCTACCACGAAGGCTAATCCTCCTGAGAAGAGTGCTCCTGTCATAGTGTCTTATCCTTTGCATCTGAATCACTTTTAAGTGCAGATATTACGGCGGACGCAACTTTATCCAGTTCTAGTGCGTGTGAGCCCTTAATTAGTACGGTGTCACCAAACCCAATGATCTGTAATAAGATTTCTATCGCTTGTTGGCTGTTATCAACAACTTGCACAGAATCGAGGCCACTTTCTTTCGCGGCCTCAGCGAGGATCCTGCTTTCTGGTCCGATTGTCAATAGATGATCAACACTAGAAGCCGCATGAATTCCTGCGGCTATATGTTCGGCTCTTGACGCTGAGCCTAGTTCTAACATATCCCCTAGAAGTGCAATCCTATTTCCAGAAGAATCACCTAAAACTTTGAGCGCGGCTGCCAGCGATCTAGGTTGGGAATTATAGGTATCGCCGAGGATGGTTATACCTCCAGGTGCATGAGTTTGCACGATTCGATCACTAAAAATCATATCTTCCATTGTTTCGCTCAATTGCGCAGTTGTATAGCCCATGGCAAGTCCGGACGAAATTACTGCAGCTACATTTTCAACCAAATGTGTACCTGATAGTTGAATGGAGAATCGACTATTCTGTGATTTATATTGAACATTGAATCCAATCTTACTGTCGCTGGTCACTCCAATGTCTGTGACAATAACATCAGCTTTTTTGTTCCCAGTTACAGAAAAACCCAAGACGCTACTCTTCGTAACTTGTCGCATTGGCCAGACGAGGGGGTCGTCAAAATTTAGTATCAAATGACCATCTGCGGGGAGTGCTCTGGGTAATTCACTTTTTGCTAATTGAATATTTTCCATGCTGCCTGCACGCGACAGATGTGTTGGCCCCACGTTCAGCACTATCCCAATATTTGGCTTGGCCACTTCGCATAAAAAGTCGATCTCACCTACTTGGTACATTCCCATTTCAATGATGGCTAGATCGCAACTGGCAGGGGTTTCCAATAGGCAGAGAGGTACTGATATTTCATTATTGTAGTTTTTTCGATTCCAAGACGTATTTTCATATCCACTAAATGTTTCACCGGCAATATTCTTTGTAGTTGTTTTGCCCACACTACCAGTTATTGCCAAAACTCTAATTTCGATGTTTTCTCTCCAGCGACTCCCTAATTTTTGAAGAGCTGTTAGGGAATCCCGCACTAATACAAATGAGTGGTTTCGAAATGTTGAGGACTCTTCGTCGATTAGAATAGCGGCGGCTCCGCGCCCGATCGCTTCATCTATAAACGCATGCCCATTTTGCTTGGCGCCGCGAATGGCCACAAACAGATCCCCGGGCTCAATTTCTCTAGAGTCAATAACCGCTTTTTTTATATTGATTGCGCCAGGTAAGTTGGTTTCAATTAAATCGTTTGCTAGTGACTTAGAGATGAAAGCCCCCGAGAGTTGCGTATCGGGATTTGACATAATCCATTATCTCCCAGTCGTAACTTTACTTGCTTCGCTAGGTATTCCACGATATCTTACGATTTCTCTCGCGATTTCTGAAAAAATCGGTGCGGCTGTCAATCCAGCCAACCCATCATTGTCCCGTGGGTTGCTAAGCCTGACTAACACTCCGAAGCTAGGCTCCTTTGCGGGAACGAAACCGATGAATGTTGCATCCATTTGACTCTCATTATATTCACTTGTTATTGGATCAAAGCGAATAGCGGTTCCAGTTTTTCCGCCAACAGAGTGTCCATGAACCTGCGCTGCATGCCATTTGTTGCTTTCCACTACGCTTTCCAGAAGACGCATCATCGTATTTGCTGTATCAACCGAAACTACTCGGTGTCCATGCTTGCAAGCATGGACACCGAGTAGTTCACTACGTCCTATCAAGTAGGGGGCTACGAGACATCCGTCAGTATAAAAGACGGTGAGTGTCATCAACGCCTGAAGGGGAGTTACTCTAACCCCATGCCCATAAGCTTGAGTTGCCTTGGACATATCAGTCCAATTAGGGTCATCCGGGGATATCAGATCACTCTTCACCTCGCCACCGATGTCAAGGCCGGAAATATGCCCGATATTGAAAAGATCCATGTACGAGTAAAAATCTGAGGGATTTATTAATCCCCCGATCCAAGCAGCACCAGTATTAATTGAGTGATTGAGGATTTCGGCGACTGTTACCTCACCATATACCCGCTGTTCCCAGTTCGAAATTTTAGACCCATCAGAGCAATCATTTGTGAAGCAAAGCGCCCCGGTATCTTTGTAAACTGTTTTTTCTGTGATTAGGCCAAGATCTATGCCTATGGCCACGGAAAGAGGCTTAAAAACCGACCCCGGCTCGTATGTTTTTGCGACCGCCGAATTAACAGAATTTGCAACGTCATTAGTGGTTAATTCGGACTTGAGCTCTTCATAAGTCAGGGTCGGATAACTGTACATTGCCCTTATCGCACCTATATTCCCTTGAGTTAGATCAACTACTATCACATCTCCAGAGTCAGCTCTATATTTCTCTATCCCTTCGAACAATTTTGCTTTTGCAATTTGTTGAATTTCAGAATCTATTGTCAATTTTAGATCACTCCCAGGGATGGCATTGTTTCCTACAGTTGGTGTATATCCGAGTGTTCCTCCCAACGCATCCTGTTCACTAAGAGTCCATCCAGGCGTTCCGCTCAAAAATGAGTCGTAGTCTTTCTCTATACCCCATAATGGTTCACCGTAACTATTTACATAACCGATTAGTTGAGAAGTTGCCGATTGATCTGGATAAATCCTTTTTGAGCGTGGTTGTAATTGGACGCCATACAGAGATAGCCCTTGCAGTAATCCTCTCTGTCCTAAATCAAGATTCCGTAAAAGCGGAACTCCTGATGTGTTTGGGTCTTTTCCTAACTGATTTAACCAAGGAAATAGCTCGGCCTTAGGGATGTTATGAGCCTCTGAAAGAGTGTCGCCTAAATATTTGACTAATTCATTGGCTGTGTGCTCCGCCTGTTTGGGTGCAGCTACCCAGTGAACGCTATCGAGATACAAATCCCATGATTCGACTGAGATAGCGAGTGGAATCCCGTTGACGTCGGTTATGATCCCCCTCTGAGCCGGGATATCGATTAGATCGAGTTGCGCGGACTTTGCATTCGCGCTCAGAGCTCCATGTTGATTGATCTGCAATTCATAAAGTCTCAACGAAATCATTCCGATTCCAGCAATAATTAGAGTCGCAAGGAATACGTGTCGCCAACTACTGGTACCAGCGCGATAAGCAGATGTGCTTCGTGAAGAATTGTCTTTCTTAATCTCGCGCATTGCTCTTTCACTATCACTCAGTTTTTGTGCTATCAGCAATTTGCGAGTAATTCAATATTTTCGCTAATTCGGTTGGTAAAAATTGTTTTGGCAGATATTCACCTATGTCACCATACGTATCAAAAAAATACTGATTGATCAGTAATTCATCAGCCTCTCTCTGAATGTATATTTCTGCTCGGTCTGAACTTATGGTTTGATGGAGAATTACAAGATTTTGTGCCAGTTCTGCCCCGAGAAGATTTGAGTTATATGCGATTTCAGCTGACTGCTGATTTATCAACGAAAGTTCGTTCGCTAACACTGGGATCTTCGCAGCGGTATGTACTTGGTAGATCCCCAACGCTGAAGCAATCAGAGTGAGAAACCACACGACAAGCGTTGCCCGAGATTGAGTTTTTATATTATTTCGCTGGGCTGTATCCAATATCGAATTTTGGGTTAGTTGCTCCGTTTCTAAATTCGATTGAGTATCTGGTTTTTGGCTGAGATCAAGCGAACTTTTATACATTCTACCTACCGATCCAGTACTTCCGCTATACGTAGCTTCGCTGAACGTGAGCGGGGATTATTGGATATTTCATCCGAGCTAGGTACGAGCGGTTTGCGACTTACGGGGCGCAGACTAGCCCTATGATCACATGTGCAAATAGGTTGTTTTTTGGAGCATAAGCAATCAGCTGATTCAGTTTTAATAAATTGTTTTACTATCCGATCCTCCAGCGAGTGAAAAGCAATAACTGCTAATCTTCCAAAACTATTTTCTCCCTGTGAATCTGAAGCCTTAAGTAGACTCAGTGATGATAGTAATCCGATCTCCAGATCCTCCAATTCAGTATTCACGGCTATTCGTAGTGCTTGAAATGTTTTTGTGGCGGGATGAATTTTTATCTTACGCCTGGTCGAGATATTGAGGAGTACAGTCCGACTTACAAGTTCAGCGAGCTCCTTTGTTGTTAATATTGGTCGAGAGTTGAAGATGGTTTTCGATATTTTTTTTGCCTTGGGTTCATCACCGAAACTTCTAAGTATGTTTTCAAGTTCGTCAATCGGGTACTGATTGACTAAGTCGTAGGCTGTAAGTTTTGTCCGTGGGTCCATACGCATGTCGAGAGGTTCGTTTCCGCTGAAAGAGAATCCCCGTCCGGAACTTTCTAGTTGCATCGACGAAATCCCAAGATCTAATAGAATTCCATCTACTCGTTCAACTCCGATAGTGTTGCAAATGGACTTCATATCCGCGAAACTACCTTGCACGAGAGTTATGTTTTTCCGATGTGATTTTAAGAGAATCTCGGTGAGATTTAACGCTTCGGGGTCTTTGTCAATTCCTATGATCAAGGCGGAATTATTCGATGCCTGTAATATTGCTTTTGCGTGACCTCCAGCACCAATCGTTCCGTCTATGTAGATGCCACCATGACGGATTTTCAAATGTTCAACGACCTCTTTGGTCATAACTGAGATGTGTGGTTGTTCTTGTTGGGTGTTGCGTGTGTTCATCTAGTGCCCAGTGCTAAGGAATTCTTCTTGTGAGATATGTTTTGGAGTGGCTCCGTTTTCCATATGTTGGCGGGGAT
>CAZSFJ010000064.1:0-8042 GCA_964606125.1 uncultured Dehalococcoidaceae bacterium
GCCGCCTGTCTTGTCCACGTGCTTCGCAACAGGGCCTGATTCATTCGTAGGTTGTACGAGCTCAACTTCGGAGTTTTCAAATTCAAAATGAGCGGTAAGAAATCCAGCACCCTCAGGCTCACCTGTACGGTCAACTTTTTTGTTGAAAATCTCCTCATACTTAGATAGGCCTTCTGACATATCAGACACAGAGATGACAATATGATCTATTCCTTTAAACATAAATCCTCTTTTCTATTCACTTGTTTGCCATTTTATACGCTGCTGCAAAGGTGCCGGCAACCGAATTAATCATCAGATCATCTATTTCCTCACTGCTTGCTCCATTTTCAACTAGCCATTTAATTTCCCAATCCGGCACTGGGAGCCAGCAAGTTCTGTCCTCGATTCGACCTCCTCCTTCAGGAGGACCTAAATTCAGGCTGTACGCTGCTGAGTCATGACCCAGACATATTTGATCTGCGAATCCTAATTTAATCAAATCTGAAACGAGGCGGGAACGACGTTCTTTTTCATCTTCTGGCAGCGTAGATTGAAATCGATCCATTCCTAGCGTCGCTCCACGACGTAAAATCGTAGTCAAATACTCCACGTCGCCGCTGTCATTGCTATGGCCGATAGTTATGGAGCGTAAATCAAGGCCTTCGTCATCAAAAATATCAAGCAATGGTATTCCAAGTTTGTCGAGAGCTCTTGTATGGCACGTGATTGGCACGCCACTACTTTTCGAAGCACGGGCTGCTCCTCGTGCGACTTTCTCGAGCTGGAATTTTGGCGAACGCACCCCATCATCAAGCGCGTACTCATAATCCCAAGCAAGCTTAATAACTCCAGCTTTGATGGATGTCGACTCAAGTCCTTCCTCAATGTCTTTGAGAAAATACTCGGCAATGGCATCCTCATGCCAAGAGTAATAAGTCAATGGCACCCACCGGTAAACTCCTGTAGCTGCAATGATGTTCACATTCGAAATGTCTGCCAAACGCTCAAAGACTCTTGCCTGTCTCCCCAAATCCAGGGGAGTACAGTCGATGATTTTCTGTATACCTACCGCGGATACGGTCTCCAGTGCATCTAGACAGCGCCTAATAGCCTCTTCTTCATCATATAACTGGGTGATTTTATCCATGCCACCCATCCCACTAACCAGGTGCTCATGCGAAAGCGTCCGACCAAGATCACTAACTTCCATCGGTCCTGCAATTGTATTTACTGTAGTCATCAAGCCTCCGTACATCATCAGTCGATATTCACACCGATGTCCTCACCACGAGGTAATTCTTAATAGAAAGTACTACACTCTGGTTGGAGGAATAACAATATGACCACGACTAGGAAAATTGAGGTGACTACCGAGCAAATCGAATTCTACAATAAAAACGGATACATATTATTTGAAAAACTTTTAGATGACGAGATGCTTACGCGCTTACAAGAAGAGACCGACAGAATTGTGTCGGAAGCTGCTGGTCTGAGTGAGCACAACAATCAATATGATCTGGAAGACTCTCATACGCCTGAGAATCCTCGAGTTCGTCGCCTCAAGGCACCTCATCAACATTGGCCTTTTTTTTGGGAATTAGCACAATATCAGCCAATACTCGATGTTGTTGAGGCTTTGATTGGTCCAAATATTAGACTTCAGGGAGACAAACTAAACATGAAATCCGCAGAGTTCGGTGCGGCTGTTGAATGGCATCAGGACTGGCCATTTTATCCTCACACGAATGATGATCTACTTGCTGCGGGCGTTTTATTGGATGACTGTTATGAAGAAAATGGCCCACTACTCGTCGTTCCAGGCTCCCATAAGGCACCCATCTACAATCACCACGAAGATGGATATTTCTCGGGGGCTGTAGATCCAGAAAATTTCGATTGGGACATGAGCAAAGATCTTGCTGCATTAGAAGGCCCTGCTGGGAGTGTTTCTTTCCATCATGTAAGGATTATGCATGGTTCTGCCCTGAATACTTCTGACAGGCAAAGACGATTGCTTCTTAACCAATACGCAGCTGCAGATGCTTGGCCCATCATGGGATTAGGGAAAATGTCATTCGAAGACTACAATTCGAAGATTGTACGAGGTGATCCGGTCTCACAGCCTAGACAAACGGCAGTTCCACCATATCTTCCTCTGCCACCGGCGCCGTTACAAGGGTCGATATATGAAAATCAAAAGGCTCTGAAGAATAAGTTTTTCGACACCTACAAGAAAAACTAAAGAGTCACGCAAATTTTGGAAATCCCCGCAGGAGATGAGAATTAGCACCATCTGAAAGATCAATAATTCTGGCTGAGGGAGTCTGATCTTCATATAGTTCCAATAGCCCAACGTTACCAAGTCGAGGGCTCAAATTTCTCGGCAATGTTGGGCTGCCAGGATTAATAACAAGGACATCATCTTTCCATTCCAGAAATGTGTAGTGCGAATCACCGCACACGACAATATCAGGTCTAATATCTTCGAGCCAAACGCTAACAAGGTAATCAATATCCGCCTCAACAGGGCCAAATCTGTGTATCAAAGCAACACTATGGCCCTCCAAGTCCAACCTATGGATAGGTTCAATCCTCGGATCTTCCCAGAGATGTTCGTCGTGATTACCCTCGGCTGCAATAACAGGAGCAATCTCCTCCAACTGATCGAGTACGCGACTCACAGTGATATCCCCACCATGCAAAATAAGATCAACATCACTAAAGACGGCACGCACTTCGGGGGAAATATCTTTCCCTGCTTCAGGAATATGTGTGTCTGAAATAAGGCCGATTAGCATAGACTCGACTGGAACCCTATGCCGGCGCAAATTTTACAAGAGTCCAATCTTCGGAGATGTCATCAAATTTCACCCGTAGCCTCATGTCCATCTCCACGTCTTCCGGGATCTCAAGGTCCACTACATTCGACATAAGTCGTACACCTTCGTCCAGCTGAACGATTGCGAACACATACGGTACATCTTCTTGAAACGCCGGATGTTGCGGCTGATATACGATAGTAAAGGTGTGCAACCGAGCATTCCCGCTGACTTCTTGCCATTCCCAGGAGTCCGATTGAAGGCAATTCGGGCAGGCTTCTCTGGGGTACCAGAAAAAACGATTACATGGTCTACAGCGAGGAATAATCAGTTTATGATCTCGGGCGGCGTCCCAAAATGGCATCGAGAGGTCAGGAACTTCAGGCCTTGGTTCAGGCTTAATAGCGACGTTTGCATTTCCATTCGTCATTGTTATCTCTTTCTTTCAGGTGATCTTTTCTAGAGGGTGGCACTCGACCCGAGTACCAGCGTGCACATAATGCTCGCTGTGCCACCTCAGCCATTTACAAGACAGATATCCGCTTTGCTTGCTTGACGGATACCTCCTCTCCCCATTACCTGACGTGTACCTTCAACAACGTGGCGAAACCCTCCTCCAACTCCTCCTGTTTGGCCGGCTCCAATCTGACCACCATCAGTATTGATCGGGAATTCACCTTTATAGGTAGTATCTGTTGATTCGTAAAATGGACCGATATCGCCCTTTTTAGTGAGCCCAGCATCCTCAAGACAAGCCATCGCCAGGATGGTGTAACAATCATAGAATTGGGCTAAATTGACGTCACTCATATTAACTTCTGCCATATTCATAGCTGTAGGAGCTGAATGAACCACGGGCGTAGTCGTAATATCGTCTCTTTGCCAAATCACATCGTGACTTGTAGCTGGACCTCCCGCTCCAAGTATGTACGCTGGATCATTGGGCAGTGATTTGGCACGATCTGCTGACGCCACAATTACAGCATGAGCTCCTGAGCACGGCATCACACTCTCCAAAAGATGCAAAGGATCGTTGGTAAATCTTGAATTGAGCACATCTTCCTGTGTGACCGGCTGGTTATACCACACTGCATTTTCGTTATCTGCAGCATTGAATCGCTGATCGACCACCATCTTGGCAAATTGCTCTTGTGTGGTTCCATACTCGAACATATGGCGTTGCTTAATGAGGCCGTACCAACCGTTCATTGCTATCACCGGGCCATAGGGAAGTTCCCACTCGGTCGCCCGACTAGCAGGAGGCAGGTTCCCTCTGGCCTGTGCTTGGCCCACCATTCGAGAACTGGACCGTGGACGTGCCTCTCCAAAAACACATAAAATATAGTTAGCAAGTCCCGCACTGATCACGGCTGCAGCAGTAGCAATCGCTGTCGCACCACTTGATCCGTGTGTTGTCATTGAGGCCGTATATTTCGGTTCGATACCGAGAGCTTCAGCAACGGTAATCGAGTTCACTCCCTCACCATTGATAAGTCCGTCTATATCCTCTTTTCTCAATCCAGCATCGGCTATTGCCCCACGGGCCACCTCAGCCATTACACCGAACGTAGTCCTATCAGGATATTCTTTTTGTGTAGGGATCTCGTAGAACCCAACGATCGCAGCTTTCCCTCGAATACTCATAAACTCTCCGTATCGTTCTTCCACCCGTGAGGATAGTCGATCCAAATAAGATTCGGTGGAAAATCTAACCCAGGCTCCAATTTCTGTGGATTCTTGAGGATCTCTAGCCCATGACCAGTTATATATACCTGACAGAAATAAAAATATTCCGAGGATCACTTATTCGATATGGCTAAACCATCTGAATTCGCATCTACTGGCCCTCTTGAGGTAGTCCTCGGGATAGAAAGAATATCCGCCAAGGACGGTGAGGCATTGTACCGAGTACCTCTCGGGCCAAAGCCAAATCCCGTGAACACACTTGCTATAACGACAGCAGTAGACCTGGCGTTAGTAAGAGCGGTGAGTACCGTTATCGACTCAACTGTAGAGGAAATGAACGGGACAATTGAGTTCAGTGTTTCGTATCTGAAAACACCCAACGGGCATGCTGATGTATTAGCTAGGGTAGTAGGCCGTGGAGAAAATACCGCTGTAATCACCGTAACGCTGACGGACCAAAATGATAGTCGCTTCGGTTTTGCCAAAGGATCCTATTCAATATCTAAGAAAAATAATCAGGGGCTATAACACGATGGAATTGAATGAGTATCCTTTCGTGACCGCTCTTGGAATAACTCTGTCCGAAAATCAAGGGACAAATGCCTTCTTTGAAATGGCTCGTAATGAAACGAACGTCGGAGGGGTACGAAACTCCATCAATGGAGGGATTCTCGCCACCTACGTGGAAATAGCAGCCCACTTCCTTATCAGACAGAACCTCCGTGAACGTTCAGAGATTAAACATACGCAGGACTTGAATATCGCGTACCTCAATTCTGCTGTGAGCAAAATAACGCGTGCAGAAGCTTCCCTCGTACGTATGGGACGCACATCGACTGTCGTTGTCGAATTATGGGATGGAGACCGAACGACTTTGTTTTGTCACGCCAGGGTATCGTGTGCCGTGGGCAATTCGAAAACAGAATAAGTGAGGAGAGGATATGCCAATATATGCAGTAGGTGACAAGATTCCTGTAATTCACCCTTCAGCCTTTATTGCCCCTACGGCGAACATTGTAGGTGCAGTTACTGTGGGACCAGGAGCCTCAGTCTGGTATGGGGCCACACTTCGTGGAGATACGAGTTATGTTGAAGTCCATGAAGGTGCAAATATACAAGATGGCTCAGTGGTACATGGTAGAGCAGAGCTCCCTTCAATCATTCATCGTGAGGCGTCACTTGCCCACAACTGTGTGGTGCATGGAGCAATAATCGGTGAACAAGCTTTGATCGCTAACGGTGCTCTCATCTTGGATGGAGCAATAATCGGCGCAAGAGCATTGATCGGAGCTGGCTCTATAGTAATGGCCGATTCAGAGATACCTGAGGGAATGCTGGCAGTGGGTGCGCCAGCAGTTGTCAAGCGATCAATTATTGGTTCACCCTCAGAGGAATGGGTTACAGGTAATCCTGGTCGATACGCCGCTCTGGCCCAAGAACATCTTGCGGGCCTCAGAGAAATCGATTGGACTGAGGCGACAAAAAATCAGTAATGGATTCACGATTGCTCAGCTAAAACCCGCGCTAGGACCTCCCCAAATAATTTCATCTGCTCAGGGGGACCGCAGGTCACTCGAATACAACGGTCGAGTGGCGCTACACTGGGCATTCTAACGAAGATGCCATTGTCCTGCAGCTTGTGCAATATCTTCCTCGCAAAAAGCCCATCATGGCCGCAATCTATCGCGACAAAGTTGGTAGCAGAATCAATCCAAAGAAGGCTATTTGCTTCAGCAATACTGTAAATAGTTTGTCTCGACTGCTCAATTTCAGTCAGCATTATGCGTAAATACTCTTGATCCGATAGCGCAGCCTTCGCGGCCAGTTGACTCAGGTATCCCACACCGAAATGATTCCTAATTTTCTCAAATTGACTGATGAGATCGGGATTTGCAATTGCATATCCTACGCGCATGCCCGCCAACCCATATGCCTTAGAAAAGGTTCTCAGACGAATCAGATTACGTCGTGACGTATCAATAGGTAGCAGAGTACCAACTGGCGCAAATTCGCCGTAGGCTTCATCAAGAATCATAATAGTCTCTGCCGGAAGCGACTCGATCGTTTCGAGGAGTACTGACTCCTCCCACCATGTGCCCATCGGATTGTCTGGATTAGACACATACATCAGTTTTGCGTTCGTGTTTTTTGATTCGTGGACCAAGCCCTGCAAATCTTCATGATCCGAACTATAAGGAACTTGACTGAGTTCACCACCGTACCCTCTAACGTGAAAATTAAAGGTAGGATATGCGCCTTCCGAAGTTACCACACAATCATTCGGTTCAATAAACATTCGACATACGTAGCTGAGGAGCCCATCTATACCTTCGCCTACTATCAATTCTTCTTCGGTTATCCCGAGGTGCGCCGCGAGAAGAACTCTCAGTTCGGAAAATTCAGGATCGCCATACTTCCACGAACCTGAAGCATTCCTATGTAATTCCTCAATAACCTTTGGTGAAGGACCAAATAAATTCTCATTGGCTCCCAGGCGCGCTAAGAAAATGGCATCTGATTCCCGCTCGAGGTGCTCTGGTCCAACAAACGGGACACTCGACGGTAGTTCTTCTAACAACGGAGCAAATCGATATTGCACTCGGGGCACTCCCTACCTGTAAATCTCTAATCGATTAGTCTGATGTTAATCATCTCGTCCAATTGTCGCCAATGACAAGAGGACGTGATCGCTATATACTTAACACTCGTTCAATGTTGATATACATGAGTATATCAATCATGAATATAAAGAAGGGGGTCTTGGATGCTAATGACCGATCTGTCGGTAATTAGTTCATCGTGCATGATGGCGTAACACGCCTCATACGACTCTCCATCCCAATTAATCCTTATATCAAATGTTCAAGAATATGGGTTCCCACACGGGTCGGAGAGGAATCAGTGTCGTAGTACTTCACTGATCAGGTCGAGGTAATCAAGCACAAAACCCTCAACTCTCAAGAGGTATGAACTACAAAAGAAAACATAAGTAACACCTACGAAAATAGGGAACACTAAGGAGAAATAATGTCTGAACATCGTTTTGAAACACTACAACTGCACGCGGGACAGGAACCTGATCCGGCAACAAATGCTCGCGCAGTGCCTATCTATCAAACGACCTCATTCGTCTTTGATGACGCGGCCCATGGTGCCAACCTTTTTGCACTCGCCGAATTTGGGAATATCTACACGCGGATAATGAATCCCACAACGGATGTCTTTGAAAAAAGAGTCGCCGCTTTGGAAGGTGGAGTTCAGGCCTTAGCTACTGCTTCTGGACAGGCAGCACAGTTCCTTGCCGTTGCAAACTGTATGCAAGCCGGAGATAACTTCGTATCTACTTCATTCTTATACGGGGGAACATATAACCAATTCAAAGTGCAGTTTCCGAGGTTAGGAATAGATGTCCGATTCGCTGAAGGTGATACAGTCGAAGCCTTCGAGAAATTGATCGATTCGGACACTAAGGCAATTTATTTAGAATCAATGGGGAATCCTAGATTCAACATTCCAGATTTTGAAGCATTGTCTGACTTGGCACGTGCTAATAAT
>CAZSFJ010000065.1:0-7957 GCA_964606125.1 uncultured Dehalococcoidaceae bacterium
CGTACACGAGGCCATCACCAAATTTCTGCCCATCGCAATACAGATCACGTGAATGGATATCAATATCGGTGACAGGCATGGTACGGGCCCCTTCGTAGATTGGAAGGAGGATATCACTCATGTGTCCGCAGACGCGCGACACTGGCGTTTCATAAATTAGGGCTTCGCGTGAGAAATCAACAACAGAATCTCACTAGCCTACATGGACAAAGGACATTCAACCGCCGCCGCGCTGAGCTTTCCTCATAAAGGATTCCATTATCTGCTTTACCACATGGTCTTCAGAGCCCTCAATAACAAGGTCAAATTGGGTGAGATTCATCCGAGGACTCCCTTTCACTTTAGCTTTGCGTTGGCTCCAGTCGGCACTCCATGAATCACCGGTCACCCGCGGCAAATCACTCGTTGGTTTCTGTATACGTCCTCCCAGTTCTTGAAAATATTCTTCGATCAACCATTCAGGAAGACCTCTTATAGAGATTTTCGATACTACTGACTCTGGACCGGTTAGTGCACCTCCCGCAACTGGAGGGAAAATATCCAAACTGTCACCGTCACTTATTCTGGTCTCGATCCCGCCCAAATGTCTGATGTCTCGTCCATTGACCATAATTGCAACAAATGATCTTATATCTCCGTCCTCGCCTAAAAGTCCAACACGAAGATCCGGATATTGCTCAAATATCTTCTTGAGAAGTTCTGATACGGTTGAAACGTTTTCGACAGTCAGGTTTTTGTTTCCGCCAACAAGGTCGCGGAACGTTGCGTAAAACTTAACTTGGATCTCAATCGGATTCGGCATCCAAAGGCTAACTAACTAATAATTCCCAGCTCCTCTAGCTTGGATTCAGGTACCACCCCGTCCTCCCAGCCTCGAGCGGCATAATATTCAGCCTTCATTTCATCAAGCTCCACCACCGATTCACTCGCTGGGCCTGAACCAGGTTCCGTAAGATATCTTTCGGGCAAAGAGTCATCTGAACCATCGAATCCACACATATTGTTGTAATGGCGCTCTAGGTTATAGACACGTTCCCCCACCGTCATTACCTCATCAGCAGTAATAGGTGCACCTACTATCGCTTCATACTGAGCGGCATATTCTTCAGCCCCTTCTGCGAAAGCTGAAAATTTACAAAGATCTAGCGAATCACTAAAAGCGTGCAAATCTTGGAATATCTTTAATAACTCTCCTTTTCCTTCCCAAGCCAATGGGTCAGTCTTTACTGGGATACCCAACACCTCAGACGCTGGCGTATAACCCCTTAAATGACACGCTCCCCGGTTACTCGTAGCGTAACCAATTGCCTCACCTTTTAAAGCTCTCGGGTCGTAGGCAGGGACAGATTGACCCTTCACGGCCATAGCTATTTCTGGATGACCAAATTGTTCAGCTCCACGCTGAGTTCCTTCAGCTAATTGATCACCCATACCGGAGCGAAGCGCAATTTGTTCGGCCGTCTCAACCATGCCGTCAGTATCACCCCATGCAAGCCCGGCTCCGGACACATATTCACGCTGAGTAGCTTCCATGTACATCGAAATAACGTTGCCAAGTTCGATCGCATCCATACCAAAGTCGTTGCATTGATCGATTAATTTAGCTATCACCCGCGGATCATCATTGTCGCAGTTTGCCCCAAGAGCCCAAGCTGGTTCATATTCAAGTGACTCCATCTTCAGTCCGGCGTAGGGGCCATCCTTGATTTCAACCTCGATCTTGCAAGCAACAGGGCAAGCATGGCAAGTCGGATCACTGGAAAGTAAAGTTTCCCTTACTGTCTCACCACTGATCTTCTCGGCTGAGTCATATTGTGTTTCCTGTGAGTTCTTCGTACCCACGCCACCTAGGGCATTAACGGGATTCATGAGAACGTTTGTTCCATAGATGGAAAGACCACCTGTACGTGGACCGGTTACCTCACTATCGAGGATGGTCTTCAGTGCCCGCTTATGGGCGACTTTCCATTTTTCTCGGTCTTGTGGTCGAGGCATCGCCTCACTCGCCTTGACTACCACCGCTTTCAGATTTTTCGATCCTGCTACGGCTCCAGTACCACCCCGTCCGGCTGCTCGGTCATCCTCATTGATGATCGAGGCGAACCTTACGCCGTTCTCTCCCGCTTGCCCTATTGTCATAACTGACAGGGGAGTACCATATCGGCCCTGTAACTTTTCAACTGTCGAGTGTGCTCCCTCTCCCCAAAGATCGTCTGCCGGCCGTAGTTCGACAATGCCATTTTCAACATACGCATATACCGGCGTCTCAGCCTTACCTACAAAGAGCAAACCATCAAATCCGGCCCAGCGTAGTCTCGCTGCGCTCCATCCCCCCATGTGACTATCTGTCACGGTCTGAGTTAAAGGGGATTTAGTGACGACTGCCAGTCTGCCACTCATTGTGGCCTGAGAGCCGGTTAACGGACCGTTCATGAATGCCAGCATATTATCCGGACTCTCCGCGTCGACCGTCGGTCCATTATCAAATAGGTACTTTACCCCTAGTCCGCGAGCGCCAATATAAAGTCTGGCGTCTTGTTCATTGATCTCTTCGTAGGAGACCTGACCAGAGCTCAAATCAACTCTGGCAATCCGATTTGCATAGCCACCTAACTTCATAATTCACTCCCTCAATGTAAATACAAACATCGGTGCTCGATGTGCTCACAGTATATGGATAATTCAAAAATTTTGTTGAGTCGGCGCGTGCATGCAGCGAACAAAAAGAGTTTTCCGTCAAAGCTGAAAAACCGCTATGCGGAGAACCCCTTGCAATATATGGGGTTTAGCGATGTATGGTGCGCCCGGGAGGATTCGAACCTCCGACCTCTGCCTCCGCAGGGCAGCGCTCTAATCCACTGAGCTACGAGCGCGCTCAGTAATGATAATGCCCTGACTGCCTTACGACATGAGATCAAGTTTGTGGTGCCGAAGGTGAGACTCGAACTCACACGAGCGTAAGCCCACTACGACCTGAACGTAGCGCGTCTGCCAATTCCGCCACTTCGGCATTAAAGATCGATATTCGGTCGCTCTTTACGAAGGATCAAATAATATCATCGCGCGCTAGTTGCACCAAATCATTCTTCGAAAAGCCCAGCTCACTGTATACCTCTGAATTGTGTTCCCCGAGCAATGGCGGGCGCCGAGACATCTTCACTTTTGACGTGCTGAATCGATACGGTGCTCCAGGGAAGCGGACTTTTCCGTCATATTCAGGCAGCTCACTTTCCCACCAAAACTCTCTCTCATCCCAATGAGGATCACTCAAATTATCCTCCGGGCTCCTCACAGTTCCCCAGGGCATATGAATGCCCTGCCCCCCTCGATTTACTTCTTCGGCCGTGAGGGACTTTACAAAATCTGTGATAGTTTCCACAATCCGATTCCTTGCACCGGGGTCAAGTCGTGGGTCTTTAAAAAGCACCTCTTGATAAATAGGGTCATGCATATCGCCACTCGCGTCGTGTTCATCCATCCAATTAAGTAAATTAGCGAATACCTTACTATCCCGAGGAACACCCCCGCCCATCAGTAATACATACTGATCATCGGTCGTCAAATGCTGCCATGCGGGGACTCTTTGCACCGAAGCATGTCGACCCGTTTGTCTTTGAACGAGTTGTCCAAGGTAGGCCCAGTTGGGAAAAGAACCCTCCGTAGTCGCTGAAATGCACTCATGAGCCGATACGTCTAGTAAGTGACCAGTATTGTACTCAGGAGAGGTTTCCAACCAAAGGGCTGCAAGTACAGCAGTTATGGCATATTCGTTACTTATATTCATCGAATGGAGTCCATCAGGACGTATCGGTGGCAGGTCATGATCATCATAGCCGGTACTCATCATCGGCCCGCCAAGTGCCATTGATACGAGATCGTTCCATGGCCAATCTTTACGCGGTCCAGTTAACCCAAATGCTGTGATCGAACACCAAATCAATTTCGGGTTTTCTTGCAGCGATTTGTCATGACCACAATTTCTATTGTTAAGAACATCTGGACCAGCACTATCAATCACAATATCAGCTCTAGACACCAGGTCCGTAAATATTTGCTGACCTCGGTCACTGTCTAAGTTCAAAGTAACTGAACGCTTGCTGGTATTACGTGCGGCAAAGGCAAGCGACCTATTCACCCCGGGTTCATCTCCGACAAACGGCCCATGACCTCTTGAAGCACTCCCTAACTTTGGCACTTCTACCCGTATGACTTCTGCCCCGGCGTCTCCCAGCAATTTGCCGGCGATTTCACCCCAGTCACCTACCTCGAGGACATTGAGACCAGCTAAAGGGCCATTGGATTGACTGTTATCTTCAGACATCTCGAGAATCATAGCTCGAAATCTTACTGAGTGTGAAATCAATGTGACTAGCGGTCTGTTACTTCCCGTTCCAGAGGTAATCCCCTAGCCCATCGGTCGAAATCACTCATAAAATACTCGTCGGCACGCTCTGCATTACCTAAAGATGGAGAGGAGTCATGAGGAGTCAAAATCAAATTTGGAGCATGCCAGAGGTCAGAGGTCGACGGTAGTGGTTCCTCCTGTGTCACATCGAGATATGCACCTCCAATTTGCCCGCTACGTAGGTGTGTTAACAAAGCATCTTCATCAAGCATGGCCCCTCTTGCAACGTTCACTATGAAGGCGCCACGCGGAAGTCGACACATGACCTCATCACTCACAAGGCCATGTGTTTCGGCAGTAAGCGGGGCAGTAACAACCAGCCAGTCACAGTTTGGAAGCAGATCGAAAAACTGTTCAGGAGGGGCCCATTTATGTATAACACCGGCTGCTGAAGCACCTGGGTATGATCGTTTGATACCCACCACTCTCATACCAACAGCCGTTGCGAACTTAGCGATTTTTTCGCCAATAGCACCCAGGCCATATATCAGCATGGTTTGACCTCGTAGATCTCTAGGCGTCTCAGCAGGAGTTCTCGGAACCCATTCTTTCTCTCTTTGCGCCTTGGCGAACTGAGGCAGCCCGCGGTCGAGTGCGAGTATCGCAGCAAAGGCAGTCAATGCAATCGGCTCGGCTGCTGAACCTGATGAATTCGAAATCTTCACTCCTCGTTCAAACAGGCTTTGAAACACCGGATCGTCAGTTCCAGCATGAGCGACATGCAGCCATTCGAGATTTTCAGAACGAGTCACAGCTCCGAAAAATGGGCGACCTAAATCATTTTCCCTGATGTCAGTTGAAAAATATCCCCCGATGATTTCAGGAAGAACATCAGCATCTAATCTTGAGCCGTCTTCCGGTAGGAATGTAAACTGAATATCCAAGCCCCGTCGAACAATAGCGTCGCTTACTGCTCGATCCAAGCGATCGCTATACCGCCTGTAAATAAACTCTGATAAAAGGAAGCGACTCACCTATCCGCTCTTTTTCTCCTCGATTTCAGCCCGTCGAGCCGCGTTATATGTCACGATGGGGCTTGGGATTTCCGGTTGCCAGTCCTTGTAAGCGGTCCGATCGTCTTGTGGCCACACTAGATGATCAAGGTCTCGTCTAGTCTCAGAATTATCATTCAGCATATCCAACGCAGCCGTGACAACTTCTTTCTGAGTATCGGCGTCTCCAGGGGAACCAAACGCATGTCCAAAAGGAAACGGGACACCAATAATTCTTGGCAAAGCATATTTCGTTGCGGTATCGGGCATCATAGTCACCACTACCGTGGGTATACCAGCTTCTTCCACAATCCGTGCCAACACGGGCACGTTCTTACAACAATCAGGTCAGGCCGGAGCCAGAATAAGAGCATTCACTCCTTGCTGTTTGAGACTCCCCACAAGTTGAGGGCCGTATTTCTCCTTCCAGTCCGGCGTACCATCCTCCTGGAAACCCATAAACGAATAGTTGATGTCCGCCAATGACCCAATCACTCCTTCAGTTTCCAGCTCCTTCAATCTATCAATTGGTAACGCCACATTGAAATCAACAAAAAAATCTCGAGTGTTCAGATGCAAATGCTCAGCACCAATATGTTCCTGTCGGACATCGCGGGGAATCTCCCGGTACGTTGGATCGCCCCAGGTCGGGTTCTTGATTTCTGTCTCCACATCAAACGGCTCTTGGCTGTCCTTTAAGAACAATCCAGCTGAAGTTAATACCGCCACGCGTGCCTGCGATAAGTCACGATCCAGTTCCGCCTGAACGACCTCGGTCTCCTGAACCGGAAAACCCTCGAATCCTTCTCGGAATGATCTTGGTAAATATCTATATGAATCAACTGCCATGTGCTGCCACCTATACAACTTCATGACAATGGTACTCTCTTATTGTGATTTGTGGGCGTACATTCCCCCAAACCCTAGTAATAGCAAGGGGTACAGGTTATATGCGTAGTGGTAAGTGCACCTATTGGTGGCAATTTTGAGGCCAAAGCCCTACAAACAAGGCTTATTCAATTTCAACTATAGGTTTTACTGCAGGATTATATTTTAAAATATTTTCAACTAATTTACGATCTGGTGGAGTTAGTATTTTCGCAACAAATTCTTCATATAGTTTATGAGATTGAGGTACTTCTTTTACGTCTTGTGGCAATGTTCTTGCTGGTACAGAGGTTGAATCAGATATGGTTTCAACTTCTGTTTTTTTGAAGTTTGAATATTTGACCAAGGTTTTAAAATCTCGAACTGCTCTGACTCAGGAAGATTTAAAAATTCTTCGAAAGTTATATAGAATTCGTCGATGGTATATCCAAACGCATTTTCAAAAGCTTTTTCCTTTCCTAGATAAAAAATACTAGGGATGTAATCTTTGAAAAAATAATCCATAGATGTTTGATTTATCAGTAAAACTGTTGCTAGGCTTGCTGTTTCAGACTGGAGTCTCCAGTAACACTCTCGACAATCTTTTTGAAGTGCTTCAGAAGTTTTATCATCTTCTAGATCTTTAATTGTTAAGCCTGGATGATTTTCACGTAATTCTCTTGCCACTTTAACACTGTCGTGCAGATACTCTTCGTAGTAGCCAGCAAGAAACATCGCTAATAATTCTGCACTACCTTCTTCAATCCAACCTGGTATTTCATCGTCATCAGTGATATGAGCATGTTGATATATATGAATATATTCATGCATAGCTACTTTGTAGCCACCAATTAATCCATTGTCATCCGGATCATATGGAGGATTTCCTATCGTAATCGCCCGCGTTGGAGTAGAGAGTTCTCTACCATCAGTCTCAGCATAGGCGCCGCCCGAATCATATTTGGCCAGGTCTCTTATTTCAATTCCCTGTTCGTCATCGAAACATTCATCGATTCTTTCTTGACCTTCGTATGTCCACTCGCAGAACTCTCTTGCAACTACATTTGCGGCTTCAATGTCAGTGCCAATAATAAAAACCTTTAGAGGACCATAATTGCCTAAATACTCTTGAGCTTTAGTTATTCCAGCTTGTACGATCTGCAGTGATTCTTCATCTAAATCAGAAGTCATAACATAAGTGGGACTTATATTTGTAGGCTTATTCCAGCCTGCTTTAACTAAACGATCAGTATCGTCACACGCGATACTTATTAGTAAAGCCAACAATCCTAAAATGAAAAACAATTGAAGTTGAGATGTTTTTAGCATGTCTATTTAAAATAGGGGTTTTTATCGTAATTGACACATCTCGGCACCATTAAAGGCAGCGGGCCAGAACTCCGACCACATGGGGCCAATATACCTAAATACTGGTGTTTATTGTTGGACAGGTCTGCTACTGTTTCCCTTGAAACATAGGGACTATCGGACATTGCTGGGTATGCTTCAGGTAATACTCTCATATTCTATTTAGTAAAGGACCGGAATTATGAACACGACTGATGAAAATCTACAACCAGCTTATATGTCTGTGCTCAATCATGTTGCAACCGTCACGATAAACCGACCGGAAGCAATGAATGCTATTGACCCAGAGACATCAGAGCGCCTATCCGGTTTTTGGAAGGAAATT
>CAZSFJ010000066.1:0-5617 GCA_964606125.1 uncultured Dehalococcoidaceae bacterium
GGATCATCCTATTGTTGAGATCGAGTGCGATGATGGTCACACAGGTATTGGCTTCTGCTACGCGGGTAATTCAAACGGGGCATTGGTGACTCAGGCAATTAGAGAACTGCTCGCTCCAGTTATTCTTGGAGAGGATCCATTTCGGGTTGAAGGACTCTGGAAAAATATGTATCGGGAGGCCCTGCTGCATGGCCGTGCAGGCGCCGTAGTCCGGGCGATCTCTGCAATTGATATTGCTCTCTGGGACCACAACGCAAAGTCTGTGGGACTTCCCCTTTGGAAGTTGCTCGGAGGATTCTACAAAGATGTTGTGCCGGCCTATGCATCCGGTGGATACTATCTGGACGGTAAATCTTATGACGGACTCGCTCAGGAACTGACGAATTATGTTGATCAAGGTTTTAAGGCAGTCAAAATAAAGGTTGGACGTCTGTCTATATCAGAAGAGGCCGAGCGAATGCGTGTGGCGAGAGCCGCGATCGGTGATGATGTTGCCTTAATGCTCGACGCAAATAATGCATTCCAAAATCTTGAAACTGCGCTTCAATACATGAGACGAGCATATGAGCCTTACGATCCATATTGGATGGAAGAGCCGTTTTCCCCTGATGAAATTGACATGCACGGGGAGCTTGCCAGCAGGACACATGTTCCCATCGCAACAGGCGAAATCGAAGCGGGCCGATGGCGTTTCAAGGAATTACTTGATAAGAAAGCTGCGATGATTATCCAGCCTGATGCGGCCGTATTGGGTGGAATCACTGAGTTCCGACGGATTGCAGCAACAGCTGGTTCGTATGGGATTTCAGTAGCACCCCATTGGTTCCACGATCTGCACTTGCACTTAGTTGCGGGATTACCAAACGGTACATTTGTCGAATTCTTTCCGGACGATCAAGTATTGTCATTTCGAAGGGTGATCGATCATCAGACCGAGGTCAGGGACGGGTCCCTAGTATTGCCGGATCGTCCTGGTATTGGATTTGGATTCAGATCTGAAGCCCTCGAACAATATGGTCTCGATGACTGGGAGTCTGTTCGCGTATAACTCTGGTCAATTTGCTTGGGCAAGCAGACTCCGACCAATCACCTTGAGTTCGAGTATTGGTTTTGTCCCTTCGAAAATAGGTAGCACGAGAGCATCTACGACGTATCGTGAGGAAGCATCCTCTTCCGAATAACCCCAACCTCCATGCAGAAGTTGGGCTTCGCGAGTGACTTCCCCAGCTACGTCACACGACAGCAATTTAGCCATTGATGGCTCCACGGCTCTGGTGTCGAATACCCGTGCAGCCGCATAGGTGATGTGGCGTGATGCAGCCAATCGAATGGCCATTCTCCCAATCATATATTGGGTGAGTTGATAATCTGCAAGTGTTTGTCCAAACTGAGTTCGTTGACTAACGTACTGGCACACTTTTTCTATTGCCGCCTGTATCAGTCCGCACGCCCGGCCGCCTGTTTGAATTCGTCCGGCAGCGAATCCGCCCATCTGCAGATAGAATCCCCTGTCGACGCCGGTATCCTCTCCCACGAGGCAGTCATGAGGCACCCAGAAATCGTCGATACCTATATTGAAGGAATGCATCCCTCTATATCCCAACGTCGGGTTGGCAGTTGCCTCCATGACACCACCTTGTGGCTGTTCATACTTCCAGCTGTGTCCATAAAATGGGTCTTTTTTAACCATGAATAGTGAAAGACCCTTACTACCCAGCTGACTGTCAGGGTTAGTCCTGGCAAGTAAGGCCAATGTGGTCGCACGGCCGGAAAAGGTACTCCAGGCTTTGGCCCCATTTATGCGCCAGCCTCGTTGTCCTTCGTATTCGGCTGGTTCGGCTCGAGTTTGCAGGCTGGCAACGTCTGAGCCAGTATCGGGTTCTGTTACTGCCACTGCAATTAGTTCTTCACCAGCTGCAATTTTTGGGAGCCATGATTGCTTTTGTTCTTCAGTTCCTCCCGCGAGTAACGCTTTTGCCAGAATTTCCGGGCGGGTAGCTAAAGAGCCAGCTGCCGCAAGGGATGCTGCAGAGAGCTCTTCAGTGATAATAATCATTGGCAAGTCACCCATGCCTGTTCCGCCGTACTCCTCTGGTATAGAGGAGCCAAAGAATCCCTGGGCAGAAAATTTCGAAAGCAGATCGTCCGGTACGAGTAAATCATTGCGATGGATTTCCTGAGCCAGAGGTGCGACTTCATTTTTTGCAAAATCACGTGCAGCGTCTCGGGTGAGTGTGGCTACTTCGTCTTCTAGTTCCACGTTATTCACACCACCGGTCTCAATGACTTCTCGACCGACGTTACGGATAATTTCTTCGTTCAGTCCAGACCGAATTAATTGCCGCAACGAGTCGGAGTTAATCTCACTGAGGTCCGATTCAGAAAGACCAAAGTCATCCCAGGCCGATTCAACTTGGTTCCGCAATTTTTGAAGCACTTCGGCTGCGTAGCACATGGCCATTATGGCCGATCGCTCATCCAGATTATTTCGGTCATTGCTTCGTTCGACATATGCGGTCAGTTCTTGGGCAGCCTTAATTTCAGTAGCAAGATATGCCACTCGCTCAGTATGTACCTGATGTTCGTCAATGAGCTTCCCGCTGTCTGTCACGTTTGCAGCATGTTGGATAATTTTATCGACGAGTTCCTGCCCAGCATCCACCAGTGTGCGAGCTGAGGTAACGGGATTTGTTGAGACTGTGGTCATGTGAACTCCCTTTATATTATTGTCCGCTTTTTTTTGGAATAAGCACCGTGTAATCGAGATCAAGTACTACCTCAGGGCTATACCGTTCCCGTCCTTTGTCATCCGTGAACTTCAGGTCCACTTTTTCAGTAAACGGGTCAATGTTTTTGGTTGCGACGAGCCTGAGCCTCAGTGCTCCTGCATCGTCACGGTCAAGTTCGATGGACTCTAATACATCAGTCCAGGCATAGATGGTGTCACCAGCTAGTGTTGGGCTGGAATGGGTCCCACCGTTGAAAGCCAGTATTCGAATCACATTTTCTAGACCGTTAAATGACAGGGCTCGGGCGACCGAAATGACATGACCTCCATATGCCACTCTGGTCCCGAATCTTGAATTTTTCAAGGCATGTGCATTGAAATGTGCCCGTGCAGTGTTCTGATACAGACGAGCGGCCATCTGATGTTCCGCTTCCTCGATCGCAACGCCCTCAATATGGTGGATTCGCTCGCCAACTTGATAATCCTCCCAGAACCAATTCCCACCCGTCACGCTGGTATCAAATGTATTGAGGTTCAGCTCTTCTGGGACATACAAATCGGACAGTGAAACGGATTCCGGAGTGGTAGGAGTTATGGACTCTTCTGATATCTGATTGTGATCAGATTTGTTGACGAGTACCCAGCGGATGAGTGTTAACACTTCCTCATTATTCTGGTTCAATCCGACAGTGCGGACCCAAATGATACCTGTATCGCCGCCACTTGACTCTCTTCTACCTATCACCTCACTCTGAGCATGAATTGTATCCCCGATGTACGCAGGTTTTCCGAAACGGACATCGGCATAGCCTAAGTTAGCCACCGCATTCAGTGATATATCAGGGACAGATTTGCCGAACACGATATGGAACAGTAGCAGGTCATTAATTGGCTCTCCCTTCAAGCCAAGGCTTTGAGCAAATGTTGCGTCGCAGAAGAGTGGATACCGAGATGCGGTCAAAGAAAGATAGAGCGAAGCATCACCTTCAGTGATAGTCCGTGGTGTTGGGTGAACTAAGACTCTCCCCATTGTGAGGTCTTCATAATAGTTACCAACCGACGCTTTATTCATGAATCCCACCTGGATCAATTGTATGCTTCCTTGGCCTATGAGTCCCGATCGCACTAGCATGACTAAATGACTGCGCGTCCAAGACTCTCAACAGGCGGGATATACAGAGGCTGGTTTGTGGTGGCTGCCTCAGGGGCGACCACTGCAACGGCCGCGGCTACCGTCTTTTATGGGATGAATACATTCCTGAATGACCTAATCACTGAATTCGGATGGGCCGCATGGGTAACGTTTGCAGGGTCCTCAGTCCGAACCGAAGTTGGCGGAATATCAGCGCCATTTGTCGGCTGGGCAATTGATAAATTAGGGCCAAGAAGAGTGCTTCTTACCGGGATCGCGCTGACGGCGATCGGGCTTTATCTGATGTCTCATATGAATTCTCTCTGGCAATTTTTTGTTGTGATGGCTATCGTGTCTTTGGGATCGAGTACTGCCGGCAATCTGTGTGGATTCGCAGCAATAGTCACTTGGTTCGAGAGACGCCGAGCCCGGGCCCTGACCTTGTCGACGCTCGGGGGATCACTTGGTGGACTTGCAGTGCCGATTGTTGCTTTGGCAGTGGGGACGCTTGGGTGGAGATCGGCATTACAGTTACTCGCGATTTTTGTCATTGTATCGGGCCTTTTGTTCGCTACTTTCGTACGGACACGACCCACTGATCATCATCAGCCCATGGATGGCTTGCCGGAAATTCAAGATGATTCAGCGCAAGTGGTACATAACTGGGGCCTCCCGCTAAAGGTGGCTATGAGGACACGATCATTCAGCATGCTCATGGCAGGGTTTATAGCCAATGGATTTGCAATGACAAGCCTGCTAACTCTGGCCTTTTCATATTTCGAACATGAATACGGACTCACTAAAGGGGCTGCAGGCCTAACAATTACCGCGCTGACAGTTTCCTCAATTTCCGGACGGATTATTCTGGGCTTTCAAGGTGATCGTTATGAACCAGTCAAACTGTTAGGTCTGTGTGCCATAATACTGACCCTTGGACTGCCTCTGTTGTCAGTGGGGATTTTGCTTGCTGATGGTTCGGGAGTTTGGATTGCCTTTGTTGGACTTGTAATCAGTGCCATTGGGTTCGGTGGATCAGTGCCACTTCGTTCACTCGTGATCGCCGATTTCTACGGCACGGCGTCTTTCGGCAGGTTGATGGGGACTGAGCGATTTATTTCGACAATCGGAGGCACAGTTGGCCCGATACTAATTGGTGTATCCCTAGACCTGACGGATCACTACACCTGGGGTTGGTTTTTGGCAGCTGCTGTGGGTGCTCTCTCTATCCCCTTGTATTTTTCCTCAAAAAAACCGCAGGCACTCATTGACGAATACAAAGCAAAAGCCCTAGATGAGCTACAGCAGAGAGGCTAACCAAAGAGTGGCCCACCAGCGTCGATGAGCTCACCCTCCACTGAGAATACCGTAGGTCTTTCTTCGCAGTAGACTTCACTTTCGCATTTGTTAAAAGAGAATACTGGTTTTTCATCCTGCTGCTCATAGTGAATATGCCAGGTACCTAATACATTGTTTTCACGGCGACCTTTTTCAATTTCTTGTTGTAGGATTTGTACTAAAGCTTCCAGTTGTTTTTGTCCCATGAGTTATTCCTTCAGTTAGCTTGGATGTTTTCTTATTGTCTCAGTATATTGCGATATCCATAGTAGATTGCTCATTCGATTTTGCTTGAGCTATTAATCAGGATTCGTTCTTACATCATTTACGTAGTAGTATCAACTTATATATAGGGCTGGGAATAAGCGACATGTACGAAAAAACTGCGAGTCCCGTTCTTCATACGTTTGCCATAGTCATCA
>CAZSFJ010000066.1:5627-7748 GCA_964606125.1 uncultured Dehalococcoidaceae bacterium
GCTCAATCCCGCTCATTTATCTGTTTTACCAACTCAGCCTCTCTCCAAAGGGTTTTATTGATTATGTTACAGCTGACACGACGACACCTGTAGTGCTGCGCACTTTTGCATTGGTTATTGGTGTTGCGGTGATGTCACTTCTTATAGCCGTTCCAATAGCTTGGCTTCTTGAACGTTCTGACCTGCCATTCCGTAATTTATTTGGATTGTTGGCAACTCTTCCTTTGGCGATTCCCTCGTATATCGGGTCATTTGTACTTCTATCATTTTTCGGCCAGAAAGGTTTATTGCAGCGATTATTAGAGCCCATAGGTGTCGAAAATATATTTACAGTTAGTGGGTGTTCCGGAGCAATTGTTGTGCTTTCCCTCTTGACCTATCCATATCTACTAATTCTTCTAAGACCGGCAATTGGCTCACTCGATCCTAGATTATCCGAAGTATCTGCAACTTTTGGGTATGGCCCTGTTCGAACTTTTTTCAAGATAACGTTACCACTTTTACGCCCAGCACTTGCGGCTGGAGGTTTGTTGGTTTCTCTGTATGCATTGTCTGATTTTGGTGCGGTTTCATTATTGAATTGTAGGTCGCTCACAGTTAGCTTATTTACTCACTATGAGTCAGCGTTCGACAGATCCGGAGCCGCAAGTGTGGCCATTTTATTGTCAATTCTTGCTCTTCTTCTTGTAATGTCTGATCTAAAAACCAGACGTAATAGGGAATATTCTTCGTTGCGTCCAGTGGCGTCCCCGCGTGAAATTGAACTTGGCTGGTGGCGATGGCCTATCGTGGTTGCTTTGTCGGGATTTCTCTGCGTAGTTCTGGTTGTTCCGATAGGTATTCTTCTCTATTGGTTTAGTCGAGAGGTTAACTATAGCGAAGCAATTACCGAAATAACTGTCCCGGCGGTGAATTCTTTACTGGTCTCTACTGTGGCAGGACTCGTCACATGTTTGGTGGCAGTGCCGATCGCGATACTGTCCGTCCGGTATGGTCGATTTTGGTTTTCTCGATTGAGTGAGATGATTTCTTATACTGGATATGCCCTCCCTGGACTGGTGATTGCACTCTCGCTGGTCTTTGTAGCCAAGAATGTAAGTTTCATATATCAATCCTTTTTCGTTCTTGTTATTGCATATGTACTCCTGTTCCTTCCTCAGGCGATCACTTCTATACGGATTCCAGTGGGCCAGATGCAAAAGAACGTGGAAAGCGCGGCTAGAGGGCTTGGAGCTTCGAATTTCAGGGTCGCATCCACGATAAGTTTTCCGCTTGTGCGGCGAGGCCTAATTGCAGGCTTTGTGTTGGTATTTATAACCACAATCAAGGAGCTTCCAGCTACCCTTATTTTGAGTCCAATGAACTACGATAGTTTATCGGTGTCGGTCTGGAGTGCTTCGAGCGAGGCGTTCTTTGCTAGGGCTGCGTTACCTGGAATCCTTTTAGTATTTTTTTCTCTGATACCCTTAACCCTACTTCACCGATGGGACCAATAGAAGTGCCTACTCCTCATCAAACACAAGCTGATAATGCTTTGAGAATAGATAATATCGCGCTTAAATTAGGTGATGTACAGGCAGTATCCAGCCTGTCTCTTGAGATTCAAAGAGGGGAATTTTTTGTAATTCTAGGTCCGTCCGGTTGTGGCAAGACAACAACTTTGAGATTAATCGCGGGACTGGAGAAGCCGGACACAGGTAATATTTTTCTTGGTGAAGTTTTGGCCTCTTCCGACTCAATGTTTATCCCTCCTCAGGAAAGAAAAATTGGGATGGTGTTTCAAGATTATGCGCTGTTTCCACATATGACTGTACTTGAAAATGTTGCATATGGCTTAGGCGGGACCCACAATAATAAGACGACTGCTTATGAGTATTTAGATCTAGTGGAGTTGCGCGGACTGGAAGGAAGGAGGATCTCAGAGTTGTCAGGCGGTGAACAGCAGCGCGTTGCGTTGGCTAGAGCCTTGGCACCTAGACCAGATTTATTGCTTTTAGATGAACCTTTTTCAAATTTGGACCCGTCGCTTCGGACAGGTGTGCGGGAAGAGGTAAAAGAGTTTATCCGATCTGCGGGCGTGAGGACTTTATTGGTCACTCTTGATCAGGAGGAAGCTCTCAT
>CAZSFJ010000067.1:0-7545 GCA_964606125.1 uncultured Dehalococcoidaceae bacterium
ATACCACACGCTTTTCCAACGCGATAGCCAACAGACATTAGTTTGGACCCTTCAAGCCTGATAAAACGGCCGTATTTCCGTTATTGACATCGCGTGCCAACTCTATGACATCTTCAAGCCTGTCCCTTAGTGAAGCAACGTGTGACACCAAAAGTACGAGCCGATCTCCTTCTCCGGAGGTAAGTTGTTCTATCCCACTCATTGCCAAATCAAGATGTTCTTCATCCAAGGTGCCGAATCCTTCATCCAGGAAAAATGCCTCGAGTCTCCCGTCTTCCCGAGTCACCATTTCAGACAAGGCTATTGCCAATGAGAGAGATGCTAAAAATGTTTCTCCGCCAGAAAGTGTTCGAGCACTCCTTTCTGTACCATCGATCGACCCATCCACAACGTTGAAATTTCCATCCCGAGTGAAACTGTACCGACCATCCGAAAGTACCGAGTACGTCTCTGATGCGAGTCTTGCAAGTTCAGTGCGTTCCCCTTCCAGAAGAAATCGAACAAACCGAGAATCGGTAAGGTCTCTTCTCAACGCCTCAAAATATTCCAAATATTGCTGCTGTTTCTGGAGCTCCTCACCTATGCCTTCTGCACGCTCCACTTTCGACCGTATAAGCTCGATTTGACCTGAGGCCTTCACAAGCTTGTCCCTCTCTTCTCCCAAAAGCACATCGAACGCACGACGATCGGGGATTTCGTTATCAGGAAATGCTCGAGCCAGTTCTCTGGACAATTTTTGACTTAAAACATTCTTTTCTGTTATGACACCCTCAATTTCAGTCATTACGCGATCATTTTCAGTTTTCCATTCCGTACGAATCTGATCACGGAGGACACGTACTACTCGAGCATCAGAAAATTCCTTTTCTGCCAGGTCGTCTGTGTTGATACCTGGAAGTTTCGCTGCTAATAGCATTAGTTGATTGGTCAGCGATTGAAGCTGCGCACGAGCTTTATCCCTATCGTTGCGAATATTCTCTCGATCATCGCGAGCTGACAGTGATAATTCCTCTGCTTTACGAACCAGATCCGTTGAATTAATAATTTGTTTTTCAATCGACAAAACATATTGTGAGAGATCTTCAAGTGTCTCTAGCTGGTGATATTGTCGGGTGGCTAGGGCAATTGAGTCAGTCATCATAGATTCTTTTTCATCAACAATACGGTTAAGATCGTCAACTTCACGAGCCAATTGCTCAGCAGTAGCAGATTTCAACTCAATCGATTTATCTAGAAGAGCTTTAGATTTACCGAACGCATCTAGCTCATCTCGACTCTTCAAATATGCAGTATTGATCTCTTCAAAATGAGAAATAGCTTTAGACAAATCATCAGAAGTAGTGGTCTCAGGCAGCGTTGTGATAATTTCGCCACATACCGGGCACTTATCACCTATTTGAATATCGTTGAGAAGTGCTCCGGCTCTATCAGCAATTTGCTCAGCTTTCACTGCTGCCTGCGCAGTTTCAAGTAATTTTTCCGATTCGGATGTTGACCTCGTAGATTCGTTAATCTGCCGATCAATAGACACTACCTCCCGACGATTAGAATCTACCTCTTGAGAAATAGCCTTCAATTCCGCACTTTTCGATCGAATAGTCTCCCGTTGTACAGATAATTCCGCCGAAATCACTGATGAATCAGAAATAGTTTTTTTAAGACTCCGAAGTTGTTCGTCAGAGGGAAGATCAAGCACAAGAGCGTTATGTCTGTGGTTCTCTAGATCAAGGTTCTTTTGCGTCTCTTCGATATTCTTAACAGATACTGATTCTTTTTCTCGCCAGATATCGACTACCTGAAACAATTCTTCAGACTCACCGGCCGAAGGCAAGGATTTCGCGGATCCCAATAGTTCGGACTTTCGTCGTTCCAACTCTTCCATCTTTTTGTGAAAGTATAGTTACTGATCGTCAAATTCCCTCATCGTTGGAAGAAACGAATTCAAATTACTTACTATCGCTTTTATTTCAAGACGCGACTTCTCGAGCAATTCAAGCTCCAGGCCCGCCGCCACGAATTCAGCATGAATCACTTGCAAATTTTCAACTTTGGCTCGCATTTCCCCAAGCAGGGTTGCCGTCTGTTCGCGCATCAGATCGATTCTATCCAGGCCGAACACCCCTTTCAAAACAACGTCACGATCTGCAGCACGTGCGCTGAGAAATTCAGCAAATCTTCCTTGTGCCAGTAGTATGGAACGAGTAAAACCATCGAAATCAACCCCGACAATTGTTTCTATACGCTCGTTCATTTCTCTGGATTTTTCAACAACTAGTCGCCCCTTGGCCGACCTCTCCAGATCATACTCATACAAACTGACCTGACCTGCGCCGCTTTTACTGCCCCTTATCACTCTCTGGGCAAGCCATCCTCGTCCGGATGACCTGAAGACGAGTTCCACTTTCCCCTGAGTACTTCTACGGTTGATTAATTCACGTGTACCTTGGGACACAGTAGGAGTCCTGCCGTACAGGGCAAAGCTAATGGCATCTAATATTGCCGATTTCCCTGACCCGATCGGTCCCACGATCCCGACGAGGTCTCTTTTACGAAAGTCGAAAGTTGTACTCTCTTTGTAGGAACGAAACCCTTCGATAGTCAACTCAATCGGTCGCATCATCACCTTCTAAATGAGTCATCATTAAGTCTTGTTCGAGTTGACTCTCGGTCTGTTCGAGAACTTGTGCGAATACGTTCATCAGATCCGCATCTGGAACGCGTCCGTGCTCCGCTTGAAAGTATTCCTTATAGGATTCTGCAAATGGCTTATTCCGTCTTGACTCAACGGGGATGTCGAAATGCTCATAGTTAGATCTGACCTTTACGACGTTAGTGAAGTTCTCTCTCACCATATCGCCCAAACCTAGATCTGCTCCATCAGTTTCCACCACTATGTCAAAATAAGGGCCTTCGCTTGGATCAAGGTGCGGATTAGATAACGGGAGTTCAGTCAGCAATTTATTACGTGCATCCATGATTGCTTCCCAGTCGCCTGTCAAGCGAACTAGTGGTCGTCTGGACGCAGTTGCAAGCTCGACGCTCTCTATTCTTACCGGCGTGCCGGGAACAGCCTCTACAAGTACAACTCGCTTCCTTTCATTCCGCTCACCAAAGTCCAACGGCAAAAGAGTTCCTGCATATTCTGCCGGAACTGAGGAGTTCTTGATGGATTGAGGTGCATGTATATGCCCCATAGCAACATACTGAATACTGGCAGGAAAATCAGACCCCTCAATTGCGTAATCTTCTCCCATGTGAAGTGAACGCTCGCCACGCCCATCTGCCTTCAAACGAACATCGGCACCATTAACCGTAGCATGAGCCATAAGCATTGTTACCGCACCATGGCTTTGATGGTTTGCCAAAGACCGAGCATAGGATTCAAAAATATTCCTCAGTCTTTCTTGGTACTGACCGTACCAACCCGAAGAGTCATCCATGAGATCTACTGCACTTCCTCTTCGGAAGAATGGAACACAGCCAACGGCAAGCGGACCCCCATTTGTATCGACTTTGACTATCCCTCCGGAATCAGGAGCCTTTACATCGCCGACAAAGTGGATGTTGTAGGGTTTCAATATTTTGCCCATAGCTTCAAAAAATGGGGCAGAATCATGGTTCCCGGCTATGGCAATCACCGGTATTGCCCCATCGTTAGATAGTTTTCTCATAGCATCAATCCCGATATCCATCAGGGCGGGCGTAGGTGTGCCTTTATCCCAGACATCTCCCGAAAGCAACACTGCGTCTACAGATTGACTTTGACATATTGCATGTAATTCTTGAATTGCAGCCAGAAATTCATCAGTCCGGTCGACTGAACCGAGTTTCTTTCCAACATGCCAGTCTGACGTGTGCAGAACTTTCACGAATAATCCTTAGTGTCACGATATGGACCATTATACCCGCGCACAGACAGCGAAATGTACACCTACGCACTTCACATTCTTATACAAAACAGGTTACGATGTCGACATCGAGACAAGTTATATACGTAGTGAAGGTAGAAACAATGGTGGCACCGACTGAGCTTGAACCTATCTCCGAAGCAATCACCGATAAGGAGGCTCGGAAATCGTACGAGCAACTTAGGGAAAATATCATCGATCGCGACCAAATCGCAGCCACTTCCACACTATACGAGCTCCTTCAGCAGGGCCGCTCTAAAGTTGAAATCCTTTCGGAGACTGTGAGAACACATGCTCCCTATACGCACGTCCCCTACCACCAGAAGATTGATCAGGGCATAGTTCGCTTCGTGAATAATGACCATTGCTTGCTTTCAGGGGGGGCCACTCTGCGACTTGAGGGATACATGTCGAAGCACTTCGAACACCTCCCATTGGCTCAAACTGTCTGGTACGTACCAACTGGATTAGATATTTGGAATCAGTTAAAAGGGAAAATGCCCGGTCATTACGCTAGAAGAGTCTATGATGCCTCGAAATATCCTGAGGGGCCACTAGACCCTGAGGTGCATTGGAACGACGAACAACCAAAGCCCATAGAAGGGACTTTTGAGGAGGGTGTTGCCGACTGGTTTCAACTAGTTGAACGAGGGGACGTACCTAACTCCTATAGACAATGGCTGGGCCTCTGGGAAGACACTGGGAGAAGAAAGGATCTGCTTGCGAATACGGTCTTCGCCGGTCTTATGGATGTTCAAGACAGAATCATGTACAACCGATCTTTCACTACCGGACATAAAAGTTTCCGAGCTAGAGCAGCTATCGAACTTGGGAACAGAATCGGTTGGGATAATGCCCACCATGTGATCTATGCGAGCGTCCCCGATGTCGCGGTTGGTCCCCGGTGGTATTCAGCTTACGAAGCAGCCGGTCAAATAATGTTAAATCAGCTCGAGGAAGAAGCCCCAACATCCTCACTAGCTGCCACGCAATCAACTAACACCGACCGACGCTTATTCGCGCAAGAACTCCCCTTGTCACCTATTGAAGAGGAAACCTTAATTCGCTCAATTCTCAGGGAAGAGGAAGCCGCTTATTTCGAGGCGATCACAATTTTGTTGAAAGCAGGTCGTTCTCCGAAAGCTATCCTTGATGCCATTCAGATCGCCTCGGCAAGAGTTGTGCTCGCGATAGCTGATCCTCCGGCGTACAGTATGCCACAACATGGATTCGAATATACGAATACGCTCGCCTGGTTCTATGCAAATTTCGAACACGAACACAAAACTAAACTTTTGTATGTGGCGGCAAATTTCATCAACCAGTGTGCAAGACTGATTCGTGATATGCCGGACTACAATTATCAGAGCCATCAAACTTCTCGCTTCAGCAAAGTACTCCAAGCTCGTTCATTTCGTCTTCCTGAGGGAGTCGACCAAATGTCAGCGCGTCAATTACTCCATAAGATCGACGAGTCAATGATGTTGCTGAACCAGGATGCGAGTGTGGCCTATGTACAAGCGTATCTCGAGGCAGGCCACGAACGTGAATCGCTTATTGCAATACTGGCAATGGGAGCTGTGAAACAGGGTAATGACCCACATAATCAGGAAATCGGACTTTGCATGATCGAGGATTATAAGCGGAGCTCCTCATCATTCCGCGATGAACTCCTCATGGCGAGTGCTAGGCACACTGCTGGTCATCAAAAATATGGAGACTCACTCGAACTATACAGAAGATATTCAGATTCGCTGGGAATAGAAATCCAGAACAGCCCACAAAATGGGACAGCTTCGAACGAAGAAATTATTGAGTCCTTCGTAGACGATATCGATCTCTATCTAGAGCCTCACTCAGGTGGAGCACCGGTCGCAGTAGATTAGACCCAGCTCTAAATATCTTCTGACAAAGAAGAATCCAAATTCTCAAACAGATTGGTATCAGTTTCTGGTGCTCGCTCCTCTGCTCTAGTGGCCCAAGGTGTTCGAGGAAAATTCAAAACCACTGGTAACGGTACCGCAGGTTGGCCAAGAACCATGGTTCCAGGTTTCAGGAGTTTTGCTCTCGCTCTGGTAGAAGGCAGCATCCATCCATATTGATTCCTTTCAGATTCTGCCGGATCTAATCGTCCAGCAACTCGTATTGAAGCATTCTCCATCACATCTGGCGCCACTCTCGAGGCGCTTTGTTGAGCACCTATCAGCAAAACTCCCAGCGAACGTCCCCGTTGAGCAATGTCAATCAACATGTCTTTGATCGGACTTTCCCCCTGTGCCGGTGCATATTTATTCATTTCATCAAGCACAATGATTGACAGAGGAGTTCGCTTTCCGGTCTCCTCCTTTTCTTCAAATGTGTCTTTCAGTAAAACGCCAACTACGAATCGCTGTGCCAATTCATGAAGTGAATTAATGTCTACGACAGTAACTGTTGCGAGATTTCTATTAATGCTTTGCTGAGAGCCAGATCTCACCAAAGACCCTAATCGATTCGGACGGGATGCCGCCTCGAGACGCCGAAGGAACGCCAGTACTGTACCCCGCTCAATGCTGCCAACCCAATCGGGATGGGGATCGATATCGTCCGGGTCAATGTAACTTCGAACCACGGAGACCATTTCCTCCAAATTATGTATTTGCTGCTCTCCCGATCTTGGAGCCACCGCGTTATTGCCTTCCTGGGAACTTTCCCGTTCAGACGGATGTCTGAGGACTACAGCTCCATTCGTCCCTGCCACATTTACTGCCCAACGGCGTAGCTGAGCCTGAACTCTCTCTAAAAGGAACTGCAACTGATTCCTGGAATCTGAAGCATCGGTGAAAACGTACTGAAGGAGGCCTTTATCAATGAATTCTCGCGGAGTCCAGTAGAAGGCAGTCACTCCAGTGCGATTAGTGTTAGGCAACACCGAGTCGGCAGACGAATCACTCCTTGGTGGGGCCCAAAAAGAAACTGACGGAATATTTGGTTTTAAGTCAGCCTGGCTTTCGTTACTGGCCTGAACGAGTTGGAACGGAGTTGGTTCGACCCCAAGCTTCTCCCACATTTCTCTATCTATATCAGAAAATTCCAAACTAGGTTTATCAAGCCATAGGAGATCTTGTCCTTTGACATTGAAGACTAAGATGCGAGTATTTTGTAAAGAGTGACCAATCAGATCGTGATCATCTGTAGTTTTTCTCTTGTAAGAACCACCGGTAAGCATCCGTAAAAAGAAAAATGCGAAAGTTGTTTTCGTAGCAACTCCTGATACTCCACTGATCGACATGTGCCCCCCCTTGGTCCCATCAAAAAAATCTAAATCTAGATAGACGGGCGAGCCATCTCTTGCCAGCCCTACGGGCATCGATCTGCCCATATCATCGACATACAATGCGTCATCTCGCGAAGGTCCGGTAGCGCGATTAACGACTTCACCAGCCAGTGGAGCAGTCCAAACCTCAGGGATCATTCGAGTAATGGACACGCTAGCGGTTCGAATTCGTTCAGCTGGAAGAACTCCTGAGTCACCTATGCGACGAACGTCTGTCTCATAACTAACTCCTTCATACGTCGACTCACTTTCTGTAACTACTCCGTATGTAGCTAGAGGTGATTCAAGCCCAGGGACATCTGAATACACCACGACCAAGTC
>CAZSFJ010000068.1:0-7459 GCA_964606125.1 uncultured Dehalococcoidaceae bacterium
CTCACTAAAGGATCCGATAACCTCAGTAGAACCACATAGCTCACAAATCCATATTGGCAATGGAGTACCCCAATATCGTTCTAGAGAGACCGCCCAGTCGACATTATCTGCGAGCCATTCACCAAATCGGCCATCACGAATATGTCCTGGTACCCATCCAATTTCTTGGTTCCCGCTGACTAGACTCTCCTTCACCTGAGTAGTGCGTATGTACCAGGACGGTTTTGCATAATAAAGAATGGGCTGACTACATCGCCAACAAAATGGATATGTGTGTCTTATTTGTTCTGACTTAAATAGAAGACCTCGCTCACGTAAATCGCGAATGACTGCTTTATCAGCATCCTTTGCAAAAAGACCATCGCCTGGTCCACCAATAGCAGTCCCATCTGGCGCAACTGGCTGCAAAAACATCAGATTATTCACCCTTCCGATTTCGTAGTCAGCAGCTCCAAATGCTGGCGCAACGTGCAATACTCCGGTACCCTCGCTTGTTGTTACCTCTTCAGAAGCAACAACACGTCTAGTAGGTAGTTGATCTTTCGACTCAGGCTTTGTCGCCACACCGTTGACAAACATATAAGGATCAGCGTCAGCCCAATTCTCCGCAGCCCAGAGTTCGTGATACTCAATATCCAACAATTTAGCGCCCTTAAAAGTAGCAAGTACTTCGCCATCAGGGCTAATCTGATCAAGGAGATCCCGAGCAATAATTATTCGTTCCACACCAATTTGTTCATCTTCACGCTGCGCAAGAACATAGTCGGCATCAGTAGAAATAGCCAATGCTGCTGACCCGGGCAACGTCCAGGGTGTGGTGGTCCACGCCAGCAGGGACGTCTGCACCTGGTCATCAAGCCTAAGTATCTTCCTAGTCTCTACATCTAATGCTGGTTGATCCTGATGCAACTTGAAACGAATAGTGACGCCCGGATCTGGAGTATCTTCTTGGTAACCCAGTGAGATTTCGTGACTGGAGAGAGAGGTCTGGCATCTTGGGCAATGTGGCGTCACTCGGAAATCACGGAACATCAGTCCGTTATCCCAGAGTCGCTTAAAAATCCACCAACAGGACTCAACGTAATTCGCTTCGTAGGTAACATATGGCTCCGTCATGTCTACCCAGTAAGCGATACGCTCCGTCAGTTTCTCCCACTCCTGAACATATGTGAAAACCGAATCGCGACATCTTCTGTTGAATTCCTCCACGCCGAAAGATTCGATCTCTTTCTTCTGACTTAGGCCAAGCTGCTTTTCAACTTCAAGTTCAACAGGCAGTCCATGTGTATCCCAGCCGCCCTTGCGTGATACTCGGTAACCGCGCATGGTCCGATACCGTGGAATTAAATCCTTGAAAGCGCGTGCCAAAACATGATGAATACCGGGGTTTCCGTTAGCGGTAGGAGGACCCTCATAAAAAACGAATGGTCGCGTTTCTGATCTCTCTTCCACAGAACGCCTGAAAATCTCTTTCTCCCTCCATATCTGCAAGATATCCAACTCTTGGTCAGGAAAAGAAACTCGAGAACTTACATCGTTAAATAACGTCACCTGATCCCCTTAAATTAAGCCAGTAATGAAGGTTATCCAGCCAGATTGCTAGCCTCAACCTGATCGACAAAATCCCTTACTAGACTATTCCACAATTGTGGCGTTTCAAAATAAGCCGAATGCCCAGCATCCGGAACTTCGATATAACGAGACCCCGGCGTGAGTCGATGAGAAATCTTGATAAGCTCAGGGTGCACAACTCGGTCCATCTCTCCGCATATCCAGAGGATAGGAATTCCGCTCTGCGATAAACGTTGTGCCGTAGACCCTTTATAGTTAATCATTCTTTTGGTGGGTGCTAGAAAATCTTTCGGCCTGGGCGGATTCAGTCCTCGGAGTTGTCTGTACAAAAAGTACATTTCAGGATCTTTAGTACTGAAATCCGGCGCCATCGCTCGCTGCAAAAGTGATCCGGAAAGTGTGCCGTCAGTTTCATACTGTGACTTCAGTGACCTGTACTCATCATCAACACATCCACCATTGGTACCAGCATAAATTAACGAGCGAATCATTGATGGGTCGCGTGAAAACAGGCCAAAAGCTGTTCTGCCGCCCATCGACTGGCCAACAAAGTGCACGTCTTTCGCACCAACATGTTTTAGCAATGCCCTGACGTCACCGCCAAACGCAATCCTCCCCGGACCGTCCTGTATATCTGGTGACCGTCCAAATGCTCGATGATCAAATGTGATCACGGGATACCTATCTGAAAAAGCTGCGATGTTCTGCCACCAAACTAATCCGTTACCACCAGCACCGTGTGCCAGAAGAACCGGTGAAACATCCGCGGAGCCGATATCCGGCCCGTACACCTCAAAATGCAGTGAAAATCCGTCAGCGAATTCTAGGCGGGACATACTCCTGCAACTCCTCATCCCACGGCTCACCCGTGGCACTGGCTACCACGTCAAGCATGTCTTCAACGTCTCCTCTTAGATTATCGTCAGGCGTTTCACGCAATAGCTCCAAAGAACTTAAAAATAGCTCACGCGCGCGTCCATAAAACTCTGGCGCTGATCCATCCACCGCTTGAAATTTGAATTTCGGTCGATCCAACGCATTCGCAATATATTCTAAACACCACCCGGCTGTATACAAAATATATGGATCATCACCCCCGAACTCAACGGCTTGATTGAGATACGTAACACCATCCGAAAATTGCCTCAATCGCGTCACTTTGGTCTGTCCAATATATGAAAATCCTGGAGCAAATTTGGGATATTCGACTAAAAGAGCTTCAACCTGCGAGACAGCCCCGCTGATATCACCACCTGCATGTCGCTGCATCGCATTTCTGAGAATTTCATTTGGATCCACAGCAATAACCCTCGCCCCTTAGGTATCAATAATAAGGATCCTCAACGAAAAAAACCTGAGTCGCTGATAATGCGTTAATATCCGAGGTATTGCGGAGGGAATTAATTTATGAGTGAAGAACTTGAACTTACCCAAGATATGAAGGACGCCATCGACAGAGAGGGTGATCCTGTGCTCTATGAGGTGACTACACTCGGCATACGAACATTTGCACGAGCAGTGGGTTACACGAACGAGATTTATTACGATGAAGACGTGGCTAAGGCCGGCGGACATCCAACATTGCCATCCCCACCTGGATACCTTGGGATGCCGATTTGGGACCCTAACAAAGCACCCTCACGCCAACCCACTTTCAACAGTCCCTTCACTCGAAATTTGAATGGAGGAACGCAAGTGCAGCCAATCGAACAAGTCTATGCTGGCGATATTCTGAGTGCTGTATCAAGGATCACAAATTTAACAATGAGTCCTAGTCGATCATTTGGAAAAATGCTTATTCGTGAGAGTGAAACAGTATATACACGACAATCTGATGGCAAAGTCGTTGCGAAGACGCAAGGGCAAGGTATCTCGTACTAGAGATATATCAGAGATCAAAAATAGTAAATTATTAGGAGTTCAAAATGGTTGAAGCACAAAACTGGAATGCGGTCAGTGAAGGTCAGGAATTCGTCCTCACCGAGGAAATGGATTCTCAGCGATTGGTAGTCTGGGCTGCAGCCTCAGGAGATTTCTACCAGATACATTATGACGATGACTTTGCCAAAGGGAACAACCTGCCCGATATCATCGTGCACGGCGCCTTGAAAGGAATGCTAGTCGGTAGATTGCTTGACGAGATATGCGGAACTGAAGGCCGAATTAAAAATTGGGGCGTCAGTTATCGAGGAATGGATCCCGCACGGCACGATCTTACCATTCACGCCACAGTCACCAAGAAATATGAAGAGAACGGCGAAAAACTTCTAGACCTCGAGGTAGGAGTTAAGCAGGATGATGGCTCGACCGAGACAACTCCGGGGACTGCCACTGTCGCGCTGCCAGCGTAACAAAGCCCGCTAGATATCGATGCAAACTGCCCAGTTTAACGAAGCTGTAAAACTAGCTGGTCTGTCTATACCAGAATCACGGCTGGAGATCCTTGGGAATGACCCGATCTACTACTCGCCGTTCAAACTCGGTGAGGGATCCGCTGTTGTACATGGTCTCGTAGGGTCGAAAATTGATGAACTATGGCAGCTGCAAGGGCATTCGCCACAGAGTCTGCGTATCGATATGAGGCATTCCGCCGCATCACTAAATTCCATGAGTTGGCTAAGCTTAGGAAATATGCCAGAAAACTTCCGAAATCAAGACATGACAAGAATTTACAGGTGTGGTGACGGTCGATACTTTCACTTGCACAGATCCTTTCGTGACGCACCGATCGTAGCGGAACAAATAGGGATAGATGAGGATGCGGACCTTGAAACAATTGCTGCCGCAATGGCTAAACAAAATTCATTTGAGCTTGAAGCAGCGCTTATTAGCAAGAAAGTTACTGGAGCAGTGGTCAGAAGCCCCGAAGAATGGCGAAGACATCCCCAGGGACAATTCCTCTGGGATAAACCGGTCGTTGAGATTACTAAAATTGGCGAAGGACCCCTTGAGAGCTCGAAGGGTGGTGAACGACCACTCTCGAATCTACGAGTACTAGACCTAACCAGAGTTCTTGCCGGACCGGTCAGTGCCAGAACTCTCGCGGAGCACGGCGCTCAAGTGATGCATGTCGCGTCACCAAGTCTACCTACCATGGAGATGGCCGAAATGGACACGGGACACGGCAAACGCCAAATCCATCTTGATCTCAATAAAGAAGATGATGTCGAAACCTTGATGAATCTTGCTAAGAACGCTGACGTCTTCAACCAAGGTTTCCGCAAGGGCACCCTGGATCGCCGTGGGTTTGGTCCTGAAGCGATGGCTAAGCTAAGACCAGGTCTGATTTACGTCTCCGAAAATTGCTACGGCCACGGGGGACCGTGGTCCGAGCGACCAGGCTGGGAACAACTTGCTCAAACGGTTTCAGGCATTGCCCAGATGCAAGGAGAGCTAGCACCGTTGGAACCTGATTGGGACCGGGCACATGCCGCAGGGACTGATCCTTCAGTTCCGCGTCTTGCTCCGGCACCAATGAACGACTACAGTACCGCGTATTTTGCCGCATATGGCGTACTGGAAGCTCTTAGAAGACGTGCAACGGAGGGGGGCTCATGGCATGTCCAGGTATCCCTCACTCAAACGGCGATGTGGTACTTAAAACTAGGCGTTAACTCCCCCTCGGATCTCGCTCCTCTCCTTCCGATGGCGAGTGAAACAAATATCTTCAGTAAAGAACTTCAGAAAGAGACACTGTATAAACTCATTGAAGAACCTCCAGCAGCCAATGTCACCGGCAATATTGAGCATTTCTTCGAGTCACATGAAACCGGCTACGGTCAGATGCGGCATCTGTCACCGGTGCTAGAAATGTCCCAGACACAACCGCATTGGGAATTTGGTAGTAGGCCCCTAGGAAGCGACACAGCTGAATGGGAATAAAAATGAGGGCTTGCTGGTAAGCCCTCATTTATTAATCACTATTTACGTAACATCAGCCACAAGTAGTCTGAATCAACAATCGTGTCACCAAATATGGATCCATGTTTGATGCCGGGCGTCGGTCTTCCAAATAGCCCTTCTGATCTACCTCTACCTGCCAAGGAATTCTGATTGATGCACCTCGGTCAGAAACACCATAGCTGAACTCATTAATACTCTGAGTCTCATGTAAACCGGTCAGTCGGTTCTCATTGCCACTACCGTAGTTCTGAATGTGCTCTTGTATGTTCTTACCGAGTGCTTCACAGGCATCAACTATCGGCTGATAAGACTCTCGCATTGCCTTTGTCGAATAATTTGTGTGACAACCAGCACCGTTCCAGTCACCTCTGACTGGTTTAGGATCTATTGAAACAACAACCTCATAATCCTCCGCAACTCGGTGAAGCAGCCAGCGGGAAACCCAGAGCTGGTCAGAAACTTCGAGAGGACCTAGTGGTCCTACCTGAAATTCCCACTGACCGGGCATCACTTCAGCGTTTGTACCAGCAATGCCTATACCTGCATCGATGCATGCCGAAGCGTGCACCTCAGATATTTCCCTACCAAAAATGAGGTCCGTGCCCACTCCACAGTAGTAAGGGCCTTGTGGACCTGGGAATCCACCTTCAGGAAATCCAAGTGGTTGCTGACCGTCAGCTTCAAACAAAGTATATTCTTGCTCAATTCCAAACCATGCCTCTTCAGAAGCGAACTTCTCCGCCACTTCAGCACAGGCAGCTCGAGTATTAGTCGGATGCGGGGTCATGTCTGGAAGAAGTACTTCACAAAGAACTAAACGATCGTTACCGCCCCGGATGGGATCTGCACAGTCATAGACTGGACGCAGCACACAGTCTGAGTTGGCGCCTGGCGCTTGGTTTGTGCTGGAACCATCAAATCCCCATATTGGAAATTCCGTTGACCCGTCGGGCATTATCCTCGTCTTGGATCGCATTAACGGGGTAGGTTCAGTCCCGTCGATCCATATGTATTCTGCTTTGAAAGCCATCATCCCCACCTTTCTTATCAATAACTGATTACCAGCTGAGCTGGACCGTATGTTCCTATGGATAATTATTCGCCTGAATTATTTCACCCACGTTACCGAATACGGACATTGATATTAATGCACTCCGAACATTCGCGCCCGAAACATAGCTAATATCAACCTCAGCCCCTGTAGCGATCTACGAATCGGTAACCAACGTTCCGGACGGTCTCAATGAATTCTTCGTCTGCCTCTATTCGAGACCTGATTCTCCTAACATGCACATCAACCGTACGAACGCCACCGAAATAGTCATACCCCCAAACCTGATTCAGTAAGACCTCTCTTGTATAAGGTCGGCCAGGACTAGAAGCCAAAAAGCTCAGTAGTGCATACTCCTTGTACGTGAGTTCGACCGTTTCATTGTTAAGCTTCACTTGCCGTCGATTCAAATCAATGACAAGTTTTCCGTGCCTGAGTCGACTATCAGAGTCAGTCCCTAAGCTTCGGGCAATCTGCTGGAATATACGGAGACGCAATTCCGGAATGGATATCGGAGCCTGAACAAAATCTTGAAACTCGAGAGACCTTAGATTTGAATACTCCGAATCAGGACTAATCAATAAGACAGCTGGTGTGGCCGACACGGCCTCATCACGAAGAACAGCAGCCAGTCCACCCAATGAAAGACCAATCTCAACGTCAATGAGAACGCACACAGGGCGCCAAGCCCGGGTCTCCTCGAGACACTCCCGAGAACTTGCTACTATCTTTGCGAGCCGCCCGTCCTCCTTCGCCACAATTTCAATATCTCGGATGTGGTTTGGATTAGATGTCAGTGCCAAGTAACCTTCCATTCTGCGATTCTATCAGTCGAGACCCAACCCACAATCAGAACATATGTGCTAATATAGGAGGATCTCTAAGCCGTGAGCAGCAGTCCACTAGTGGGCTGGGACTCATATTCATGCTGAG
>CAZSFJ010000069.1:0-7368 GCA_964606125.1 uncultured Dehalococcoidaceae bacterium
AGCGTCTCGTTTACACCGAGGATGTCGGCGGTTCGAGCCCGTCATCGCCCACCATTCCATACCGTTCGAGTCCAAAGAGACGATACCTGATTCAATTAATTGTAAGTTAGAAGTTGTATTTCCAAACCAAAAGCTTCGTTCGCAGGAATTAGTGCCCGTTTTGTGGTGCCGGGAATTGGCCCCCCTGCTTTCTCAGAGACTGTATACCCAGCATCCCGGTATCTAGCAATTTCCTTGTCAATATCTTGAACTTCAATAGCAACCATTGACCCTGCATGCTCACCCTGTTCGCTAAGCCTTGAGGCGAGAGGACTATCAGGGCGCGCTGGTTGGACAAGTTCCATCACCGCTTCCCCACACGGAATTTGACCGATCAAAATTCCGAATTCATCGGCATTTATCTTTGCAGTGAGTTCTAAGTTCAAAGTTGACTCCCAATCAGCAGCGGAATCTTCGATGTTATTGACCATGGCAGCAAGATGGTCAAATCCCTTCCCAACTCCTCTATGACTGCCAGCTGGAGGCTGAGCGAGTTCAATTAAAACTCCATGCATAGCCTTCGGATGGATGAAAGCAATTTCACCAGCAAGTCCATCTCTCGGTGTCTCATCAATCAATTCGACTCCTGCGTCGGTAAGTCTTCCTAATTCAGCTCTGATGTCATCGGTCTCAAAACATATGTGGTGTAGTACCTCGCCTTTGGATTGGAGATAGCGGGCTACCCCGGTGTCATCACGAGTGGGCTCAAGCAATTCAATCTCATTTTCACCGATCGCTAGTAGCACTCCCCGCACTCCCTGTTCCTCGATAATGCGATCCTCTGTTACCTCAAGTCCCATCGTGTCTCTAAAGAACTCCAGCGCTTTGTCAGCCGAGTGCACCACAATGCCGACATGATGTATCCGATCAATCATTATTACCCCCATCGAGTAAGAACCAGCTATCCAATCGTGTTTAGATAGTCATTACTTCTTGATATTCTCCCCATTCTTCCCTAAGCACGGAGCAGATTTCACCAACTGTTGTATATGCTTCTACCGCCTCTATAAGTAATGGCATCATATTCTCGTCACCACGTGATGCGGCTCGGATTTTCTCTAGAGATCTATTGACGGCATCCTGATCACGGCCGGCTTTCATTTCAGAAACTTCGGCCTTCCTGCGTCTGCCAAGTTCTGGATCAACTCTCAGGATGTTCGCAGCGATTTCCTCATCAGTTTCAAATTGGTTGACCCCAACAACAACTCGATCCTTTGTTTCGGCCTGCATCTGTAGTCTGTAGGCTGATTCTTGGATCTCACGTTGTGGGAATCCCTGTTCTATGCCAGTTAGGGCACCACCAAGATCCTCGATCCGTTCAATGTATGCCCATGCTTCTTCCTCGACTCTATCCGTCAAAGTTTCAACGAAATACGATCCAGCGAGAGGGTCGATATTGTCTGCTGCACCTGACTCGTACCCAATAATTTGTTGTGTCCGAAGTGCAATCTCTACTGCTTCCTCAGTAGGAAGTGCCAGTGCTTCATCATATGAGTTTGTATGCAGGCTCTGTGTACCTCCGAGTACAGCCGACATAGCCTGCAGCGTAGTTCGAACTATATTGTTTAAAGGTTGTTGAGCAGTAAGCGTTGCTCCTCCAGTCTGCGTATGGAATCGAAGCATTTGCGCTCTGGGAGATTCTGATTTGAATCGTTCCTTAGCTATTTTTGCCCACATTCTTCTAGCTGCTCGGAACTTCGCAACCTCTTCGAGGAAGTTCGAATGGCAGGCAAAGAAGAATGCTAGCCGCCCCCCGAATTCATCAAATTCAAGCCCAGCTTTGAGGGCTGCTTCTACGTACTCAATGGCATTTGCAAAGGTGAATGCTAGCTCTTGTGCCGCCGTGCATCCTGCCTCGCGCATGTGATATCCCGATATCGATATCGTGTTCCACTCAGGTAAATTGTCCTTGCACCACGCGAACGAGTCTGTGATTAATCGCAGAGATGGGCGAGGTGGGAAAATATATGTTCCCCTCGCAATATATTCTTTAAGGATATCGTTTTGGATGGTGCCACCAATTTTACTGAGGTCGGCCCCTTGTTTTTTTGCAGCTGCGACGTAAAGAGCAAGAAGGATTGGCGCAGTCGCATTAATGGTCATCGAAGTAGTTATGGTTTCAAGTGGAATCTCGTCTGTCAGTGTTTCCATGTCTGCTAGCGAGGAAATCGCAACTCCCACTTTACCGACTTCACCCTCCGCTTCATCATCATCCGAGTCAAATCCAATTTGCGTGGGGAGATCAAATGCAACTGACAAACCAGTTTGTCCTCGTTCTAGTAAATACTTGTATCTTCGATTACTTTCGTCGGCATCAGCAAATCCAGCGTACTGTCTCATGGGCCAGAGACGGCCACGGTACATCGTTGGTTGAACACCTCGGGTGAACGGATATTCGCCAGGATACCCAAGTTTCTCGTGATAGTTCCATTCAGACATATCTTCGGGTCCGTATAGCGGCTCGATCTCGGCGCCTGATGAAGACTCGAACTGATCTCTTCGTTCTTTGAATCGGGAGGTGGCCTTATTGAACGTAGTGTCTAACCACTCTTGTTTACTATTGCTCATATGTCCCCCTTCATACTTGCGGATTACTAGTGAGTGTATTTAACTAATGAGTCCAGCGCTATATCAAGTTCACACTGTACTGTGTTCTAATACTCTACATCGAGTTAGAATAGCGGATGAGGGGAGAATAGTATGTCTAATGATCAACCTATACGTGTACTGATTGCCAAACCAGGGCTAGATGGCCATGACCGAGGTGCGAAAGTTGTTGCGCGAGCCTTGCGAGATGCAGGGATGGAAGTTGTATACACAGGCATACGACAGACTCCTCAAATGATTGCCGAAGCAGCTCTCCAGGAAGACGTCCAGGTAGTCGGTCTTTCCATCTTATCGGGTGCCCATCTCGAGTTGTTCCCTCGAGTGGTGGAAGAACTATCAACTCGAGGTGTTGACGACGTCCTGCTATTCTGCGGCGGGATTATTCCGACGGAGGATGTTGCGCAGGTCAAGGAAATCGGCTTCGAGGGGGTCTTCGGGCCAGGTACAGATACTACTGACGTTATCGATTTCGTAAAAGAACATGCTCCCGCTCGCGTCTAACAGAGGTCTCGATTGTCTAATTCAGAAATCGTATCAAGGGCAGAAGATCTAAGTAAAAGACTCCTGAGTGGAGATCGGCGAGCTCTCAGTAGAGCAATCTCACTAGTCGAATCTGATTCTGATGCAGGGAAACTTATCTCAGCAGCAATATATCCCCACACAGGGAACGCACAAATAGTTGGTGTCACAGGCTCAGCTGGAGCTGGTAAATCTACTTTGGTGGGTTCTATTGCTAGAGAAGAGCGCAGACGAGATCGAACGATTGGGATTATTGCAGTTGATCCGTCGTCGCCGTTTTCGAACGGAGCGATTCTTGGTGACCGTATAAGGATGCAGGATCTGACTAGTGATTCTGGCGTTTTTCTTCGATCGATGGCTTCAAGAGGAAATTTAGGCGGACTCTCCGAAACTGCCACGGCTGTTGCTGATCTTTTGGATGCCGCAGGTTTTGATGTGGTTCTTATCGAGACCGTTGGGGCTGGTCAGGACGAAGTTGAGGTCGCGAACGCTGCGGGTACAACTGTATTGGTGGCGAATCCCGGCGCTGGCGATGATGTGCAATCTATGAAGGCTGGTCTTATGGAAGTCGCACAGATAATGGTCGTTAATAAAGCTGATCTTGCTGGTGCCGATACTGCAGTGGGTCAACTACGGTCACTTCTGGCGATAGCTGATTTGGGTGCATGGAAACCTCCAATACTTAAAACAATCGCATCTTCAGGTGAAGGTGTGCCAGAACTTATAGATAAAATTGATGAGCATCAGATATTTATGACTGAATCGGAACATGCGCAAGAAGAACGTAGAGCTCATGCTCGTAGACAGATAATGGCGTTGGCACGAGCTATCTTGCACCGAGAAACAATCGCCGCCGCTGCAAATGCAACGGCTCTAGATGAACTGACTCAGCAGGTAGCAGCCCGGGGTCTCGATCCTCGGTCAGCGGCTATTGAACTTGTGTCGGAACTGCGCTCACTGTGGTCGGACTAAGTTAATCATCAGATGAAATCAGAACTGACGCGATTTTATTTCGTACGACATGGTGAGACGGATAACAATCTTGAGGGCAAGGCCCAGGGATTAATTGATACAGACCTGAACGCAACTGGCAGAGGCCAAGCCGAAAGGGTTCCCTATTTTTTTACTAACCAAAATATTTCAGCCATATACTCTTCTCCCTCAGTTCGAGCCACCTCTACTGCGGCTCCCTTGTCCATTAAAAGTGGTATTCCGATCTCGATTGACGAGCGTTTAGTTGAAATGGATCAGGGAGACTATGATGGACTGAGTAGGGAAGAAATGCGATCGATGATTCCCTCTGATTGGTTAGAGATTTGGCGTAACCAGGACCCGACAGATTTGCGAATTCCAAATGGCGAAACTTTGGGAGAGGTCCGAGGTAGGATGGTCGAGACTTGTGATGAGTTGGCGATCCGCCATACTGGTCAGACGATTGTCATTTTTTCTCATAATCTAGCTATCAAGACTTTTTTATGTCATGCGCTGGGCATTTCGTTATCGAACTTCAGGAAAATAGATCTTTCTAACTGCTCTCTCTCGGAGGTCGAAACTGTCCCTGGTGATTATTGGATGGTTTCTAGGATCAATCAGGTGATTGAGGTCTAAATTCCTCAGGGGTAAGAATTTATGATTGCCGGCGTCGCCCCGTACCGATAGGCTTAGTTAGATGGCTGGGGAACTGCGTGTGGGAGGTGACACATCACCCTTGAATCCCCATCGTCTGAATCTACCCGAGGTAGATTCAGACCAGGTTATTTCGCGATTGGCCAGTTGAATTTATTGATTGGTCTGTTTGCATATGCATTACCTAAGACTTCACAGCGAGTGATGGACCTTGAAAAAGATATTGCGCAAGCTGAGCTTACGACCACGTGTCTTGATATTCGATTCCGAACTCTCACAATGCTTTACGAATATATTCAGACAGAACATTATGCAGAGACTAGGCTTCGCAATCGATACGGGTACTCAAAACCTGGGGAATATGTGATCCAAATTCTCTCGGACCAAGGTGTTGTTAGGGGCGATACCAACGGTGCCCAGGATTGGTGGTGGATTTCCTATTTTTCACTTGAGGAAACATTACCTAGGTGCGACTAACTGGTTTGCTCTAGCAATCATGATCTTGGCTTGGGTATTATGATTGATTCGTGCCCAATGCAAACTTAACCTCACTACTGAATTTTTCCAATCGGAGTACCTCTTCGTTTGAGCGATTAGTCTGCAGGGGTATGCTCGACGCTGTCTCCAGCTGCGAAGTTGAATTTCCTGACTCGATGTTAATTGCCTGCTCCGGTGGTCCAGATTCAACTGCGCTATTGGTTGCAATGGTCAAGGCTTTTCCTGAATCGCGGTATATTGCTGGATATTTCAATCACAAAATCCGAGATCAAGTTGAGACGACTCGGGAGGCCCATTTTGTCTCAGATATTGCTTCCAAATTAGGTATTGAATTTGCGACTGGTGAGGCATCTAATCCAATCGAAACTGAAGAACAGGCACGGATTGCTCGTTACAAATGGCTAGCCGAAGTGTGTGTGAAAAACGCTATCAGTGCTTGTGTTACTGGACACCATTCAAACGATCAAGCTGAAACAGCCTTTTTTAATCTTATTAGAGGCTCAGGGGCAAAAGGCTTTTCTGCTATGAATCCCGGGGCGTACTGGCCGATCGATTTAGGAGGCTTAGCTAGTGACCTCCGTATAATGCGACCCTTGTTAACTATTTGGCAGCAGGATATCCATCAGTATCTCACCCATCACGGTATTAAGGCATTAGTTGATTCTACTAATGAAGACACTGAGCTGATCAGAAATAGATTGCGTTTGGATGTAATCCCTACCCTTAAGCAGATAAATCCGGGGATCGAACAGCATCTAGTCGCTTTAGCCTCAGATGTCCGGTCTGATGACCAATACTTATACGATCTAGCAAGAGAATGGTTAGGGAAACAATCAGATGTGATAGAGAGAGAGTCGACACTGGACCAACAGATCGTCAGAATACCCCGCACGAGGAAAGCACCAATAAAAACACTAGCTAAGCCATTGTTCACACGTATTTTGCAAATCATAGCTAGTGAGTTGGGTCTGAAATTATCGCGCACCCAAATTGATACGGCGTATTCGATTCGTGTGCGCTCTGGTGGCACGGTATCGCTAACCGGTGGAAACATATCCACAGATGCCAAATCGTTTATCGTTAGTGCAGTGCAGTCTTGATATATCAGTAGATTTAGTTAGTTTTATTGATGACAAGTACTGTCGCTTCGGTCAGTGAGGACTGTTGACACTGGTCAACGCCACTCATAGAGTTAATGGTCCGTGCACTTATAAGGCACGTTGTACCTTTACAGTTGGAGAGCAAATAGAATTCGAAATGTGGATCCTCGTCATGTACGGGTTCGCTTGGCGTGCGCTGGCCTTCGGTCAGTGTGGTCGGGCGGATTGGTGCAGGATGAAATAATTTAGTTTTAGGACTGGGGAAACCCAGTAACAGCAAACTATTCGTAATGAAGAGTTTGATCCTGGCTCAGGATAAACGTTGGCGACGTATTTTATGCATGCAAGTCGAACGGTTCTTCGGAACCGTGGCGAACGGGTGAGTAACACGTAGGTACCTGCCCAGAAGTGGGGGACAACCCTCCTAACGGAGGACTAATACCCCATGTGATCCGCTTTGCGGATGAAAGCCTTCGGGCGCTTTTGGATGGGCCTGCGGCGGATTAGCTTGTCGGTGGGGTAACGGCCTACCGAGGTGACGATCCGTAGCTGGTCTGAGAGGACGAACAGCCACACAGGGACTGAGACACGGCCCTGACTCCTTAGGGGGGCAGCAGCAAAGAAAATTGCGCAATGGGCGAAAGCCTGACGCAGTAACGTCGCGTGGGGGATGAATGCCTTCGGGTTGTAAACCCCTTTTGTGAGTGAAGAAGATCTGACGGTACCTAAGGAATAAGTCACGGCTAACTACGTGCCAGCAGCCGCGGTAATACGTAGGTGGCAAATGTTGTCCGGAATCATTGGGCGTAAAGCGCGCGCAGGCGGATCGGAAAGTCGATAGGTGAAATCTCCAGGCTCAACTTGGAGAGGCCCTGCGATACTCCCGGTCTAGAGGCACCTAGAGGAGAGTGGAATTAACGGTGGAGGGGTGGAATCCGTAGATATCGTTAGGAACACCAGTGGCGAAAGCGGCTCTCTG
>CAZSFJ010000070.1:0-6417 GCA_964606125.1 uncultured Dehalococcoidaceae bacterium
TGTCCTGGTCAGTACGACGATTATCGAGTCTGGCCTAGATATCCCTAATGTGAACACTATCTTGATAGACAGAGCACAGTCTCTCGGTTTATCACAGTTATATCAGCTAAGAGGAAGGGTCGGACGATCACACCTTCAGGCCTATGCCTACCTATTTCATTACGGTTCGATGAATGATCTGCAGCAACAACGTTTGAGCGCGATTTTTGAGTCTTCTGAACTAGGTTCGGGTTTGATGGTGGCTCAACGCGATCTTGAATTAAGAGGAGCCGGCAATCTGCTCGGGAGTCAGCAGAGTGGCCATATAGCGGCTGTTGGTCTAGATCTCTATATGGAAATGCTCGCCGAGGCTGTGGAGCGTTTGAAGCATGAATTGGATGGCGGTGCAATGGAACTGCAGGAACTACGACTCCGCCAGGAAAAACTTAGACGAATTACGGTAGAAGTTAACTGGAGCGGAGAAATTCCGGAGGCCTATGTAGATGATTTAGAGGCCCGGTTAGGACTGTATATGAGAATTTCTATGGTCTCAACACTGACATCCATCGTGGAACTTGAAGATGAGATTGCAGACCGTTACGGTCCTATTCCCAGGGAGCTTTTTGAACTATTTTCGATAGTCAAGCTGCGAATATTAGCGGGCTCAGCCCACCTGACCGCTGTGCAACACCATGGCAACAAGATACTATTCGTGGCTGAAAAGGGTGATCCCTTTCAGACCAGAAACCTACCTCCGATGCTCCCACGGAGCACTCGTGTTGGGCACTTGCAACTGGAGGTTGAAGAAATAGATCTCGATAATGGGTCACCGGAAGCAGTGCAGGCTTTTGTTAGGGAATTGGCATTGTCAAAAGGGGTGTAATTGAATTGATCGCCAGACATATCAATACTCTGTTACTTGATTTTGATAGGACTATTGGTTTTATGAAGACTCCTCATTTGGAAATGTATTGTGAAATTGCCATTGATACTGGACTGGAGATCGATGCCGACTACTTGTTATCTCGGCTTAAGGCACCCCCGCTGGGAGACGCCTGGGCAGAGTGGCGTACTTCGGAAGGTGTGACTCATAGAGAAGAGTCCAAAGATGAAGAATCTTATCGAATATTGAGGGCTTCCATAGCTGAGAAACGAATACGAGCCGCAATTGCAGAACACCTAGACGGTGGTGTTACGGAAATTATTCGTGAGGCAAGTATGAAGATAGCAGTTGCGGAGTCCGAGCCTAATCGGTACGCGATTTATGACGAGGTACGTGAGTTCCTTATTCAAATTAAATCAGAAAATATATCAGTTGCACTAGTGTCCAATCATGACTGGAATCTTTCTCAAATTACGGATGGCCTCGGGCTATCGCCATATCTCGACGCGGTAGTCACCAGCGCACGAGTCGGGGTTCGTAAGCCGCATCAAGAAATGTTTCTGCACGCTATGCGAGCATTAGCAGCTACCCCAGAATCGTCTTTGATGGTAGGTGATTCGCTCGAAGATGACGTCCATGGTGCCAACGCGCTTGGTATTTCATCTGTATTAATTGATCGGAATGGTGCGCAAGACTCAGATACTGGAAATCGTAAGATTGAAAGTCTGATTGACCTGTGGGGTGAGGCTTAGGACGAATGCAAATAGTAAAACTACAGCCCGTATCAGTGAGTGATATAGACATATTTTTTGGACACTATGAAGCCTATGCTCATGAATTGTCCGTATTCGGGCAGACAGCGACAGAACATGAATTAGAACTCTATCGCACGGCAGTGTTGGAAGAAGCGCAATATCCTCCGGAGCGGGAATTATTCTGGGTCGAAACTGACGCGGTCCGTGCAGGTTTCGTAATAACTAGGTGTTTTCCTGATTGGCCCGACGAGACAATCCTAAAGGGTTCTATCAGCGAATTTTGTATTTTTAATGATTTCAGACGGATGGGCTTCGGCTCTGCGGCAGTTGATGAATTACTTAAGCTGTTTGCTGATCGAGAGGTAAGAGAGGTGGAAGCAGATATTTTGAACGGGAATCAACCTGCTATTGAGTTTTGGAACAAAATGGGGTTCGCTATCCGCTTTCTTGGCACATCACGACCGATCTAGCGGCATATTGATGTAGTCTGTTGTTTGTTAAAGCTCTGGAGGTAATTTGATGGCTAATCCAATTTTTGACGTGCACTGCCATTTTCCGCGTAATTGGCAAGACCCGGATTCACAAGATAATGCGAAAGCCATCGACGAGCGAGCTGACGCTTTGAGAGCGGCTGGAGTAGTTAAAGCGAGCTTATTGGCTGGTGGACGTTTTGGTCTAAGCTATGAAGAATCACTCGAATATGCGCGACGTCATGAGGATTTTTTTCTGCCATCAGCAGTAGTCGATCCAGAAGATATTGATGGTCGGGCAGTTCAGCAGCTGTTCGAAATGGGTTACGTTGGTCTAAAAATGATCGGCGTGAAGAGGGCATACGACGACCTGAAATATTTTTCCGTGTATGAGATGGCCGAGCGACTAGGGATGCCGATTCTACTTCATATGGGGGTCATTGGTGGTCCAATCGATTACGCGATTACTCATCCGCGCCGAGACAAAGATGCAGCAAAAACCTATCTCGCTTCACAAGAGCGACGGATAAAGGAGCAGATACTAAGTTTTGGAAGAAATGCATCGGCCACACGTATGCGTCCATTCCATATGGATACTATTGCTAATAATTTCCCGGATCTACGATTAATTGGTGCTCATCTCGGTGGGACGGGTAATTATGATGAGTCTGCTTCGGTTGCACGCTGGCGTCCAAATGTGTTTTTTGATATGTCTGGTGGCGACACCATTGAGCGGCATGCAGTTGAACGTCGACTGATAGGTTACGAAATCGGGGTTGAAAAATTGGTATGGGGGTCTGATTGTGGGAATGATGAGATCTCCTCCCACGTTGATAATTTGGAAGAGATTTTCACAAAAGTTGGTCTCACTGATGATGAAGCTCATCGAATTCGCTGGTCTAATGCGGCTGAGATATTTGGCCTAGAAGAACCGGTGCTTGCTCAGTAATAGCACCGTGTTGTGCGGGGAATAGTATCTTGCTTTCTCATCGTTCGGAAAAAGCCAGCCAAGATAGCCTAGCTATTAGCTTCATTATTGGTTTTATTTGTTCCGTGACTTTTTACTTTGTTATTCCTACCGAACCCCTGTTTGAGTGGATTATGATAGCTAACGGTCTATTGATAATTATTTCTCTCGGCTCAGTTCAGAGATGGGGCTGGTCAGTCGGAGAAACAGACCGACTCAATATTCAGTACCTTTCAGCGTTACCTCTGTTTTTGTTTGTAGCTCTCATAGTTGTTAGACAGGTGATACTGTCGGATGTGAATTCAGCATTTTTTGCCCTATTGTCGGGAAGTTTTGTGGGGCTATCGGTCTGGGCGACTATGTCACTTTATCGGTACTCAATGGATGAGCAATGGTTCCCGGCCGTTGTAGGTAAAATTTCTGTCCATGTAGCCCTGTTTTGTCTCTTGCAATTTATCTTTGGAACGATAAATGAGAATATATTCCGTGCGATGTTGGTTGGCGCAGTCACCTATTGCCTCACCGAAATATACTTCCGGCAACTGGGTCAGCGTTCCGATTGGCGATATAGCGGAGTACTGACTGGGACCGTTGCAGCGCATTTGTCCTTGCTCAGTTATTTTCTGCCTTTTTCGAATTCCGATAACGGAGTACTTACCTTTTCTGCGATATATCTCGTCATTACGTTATTTGAGAATTTGGAGAACAAAAATCAGCGAGTGAATATTCTTTTTGTACAAGTAGTCGGCGTTGCGTTACTCGCTATTTGCAGCTTGAGCTAGTTTTCATTCATCACTGGTGATAGCATTTGCATTCAACTTTTCGGGGAGTGGCGCAGTCTGGCAGCGCGCCAGTCTGGGGGACTGGAGGTCCCGGGTTCAAATCCCGGCTCCCCGACCACAGAGTTCCATGGTTTACCTTGATTGGATTCTGATATCTCAATAGAAAACTGGTCGACGCTCACCCTAGTACTGATTTTAGGCGCCATGACTCCTGGACCTTCTTTGGTTTTAGTCGTTCGGAATACTATTTTCGGAGGTCGATGGTACGGAATAATAACTGGAATTGGTCACGGGATCGGTTTCAGTATTTATGCTTTTGCGGCAGCAACAGGCATCGCTGTGATGGTGGGTAATTATCCCAAAATTACTGGCACGCTCCACACCATTGGGTTTGTTGTCCTTTTGTATTTAGCAATCAATTTCTTGCGTGTTTCTTCAACAAAAAACAGAGTGGATGCTGGAAATAAAGACCCGTCTGATAGGCGGCTGAACATCGCGTTCATACAAGGATTTTCACTCGCATTTTTTAATCCAAAGATACTCGCTTGGATGCTTACAATGTTCGTTCCTTTTATTGATCCTTCCATGAGTACACAAACTCTAATTGGTATGGGCTTTCTAGGCCTTTTCACGGATGGGGGATGGTATGTGACCGTGGCAACGATTCTTTCGCAGGGTCGTCTATTAGAGGTCATGCGGCAGCATGAAGTAGTAGTCACTCGAGCTATTGGACTAGTTCTCCTGGTCTATAGCATCTCTTTAGTGTTTAGATTTGGATGGTTATAGGAAATCCGGAAGTTAGGCGTATAATTGTGGGGAAGTTGGCACTTCCAATCGATACGAATGCTGGAGGCTGTAGGTCAATTGAGTACCATCGCGCTCGGGTAACAAATCAAATTTCATAATGACTAAAAATCGAGAACCAGATTCACAAGACGGACAAGAGCTGTTTGTAAAAGCCCTCTCGAAAACCAAGCGAGCGGTACGACTTCCTAGGCCTCAGGCGAATGGATACTGGGATCGAGTTCTAGATAAATTTTTAAGAACACCGTTGAATGGATTTTATCTGTGGGTAGCAATGTGGCCGATACTGTCGGTGATTGGCGCTCTCCTGTTTTTACTGCCAATTTCTAGAAAAGAAGGAATAGAAATTGGCCTAATCGATGCACTTTTTACGGCTATTTCGGCAGTTACTTTGACAGGTCTTACCGTTGTAGGTACTGCCGACACTTGGTCAGTCTTCGGAATCGTCACTATGTTAATTTTATTTCAATTAGGTGGACTGGGTGCGTTTGCGGGACTTGCCGCGCTGCTTTCCAAATTAGGGCAGTTGACAGGATTAAGGAACAATCAACTCCGCAGAGCTCAGGGTCTAAACGTTGAAACAGAACAGATAGATTTGAATCTGTGGTGGATAATAAAATTCATGTTACTCAGCCAGTCAGTGGCATTGGTATTGATATATCTGAACCTATCTATAGAAAGCGGCCAGTGGAGTATTGATGCTCTCTGGACATCTATTTTTCTTTCAGTTTCATCCGTGAATAGTGCTGGATTTGTTCATTGGGGGCAGTTCGAGGAATTTTCTGATAATAACGGACTGATGTTGTTACTGAGTTTGTTCACAATAGGGGGAAGTCTCGGATTTCTGGTAATCCGAGATTTAAACCTGGCTTATAGGCGTGTCTTACTCAGATACGATGAATATATTTCACTTCGCACATTTGTTCGAGGTGTTTTTTCCCGTTCTTTGTTAGGTGATACGTGGTGGCGAACCTCACTTGACTCAAAAATAGTACTGAGTACCTCCGTCGGACTGCTATTTGTGGGTACTTTTTGGATCTTCATCAGAGAGTATCTGGGTGGTGGACTGTTGTCAGGGCAACATTTTTTGGATGCATTGATTCACGGATTTACAGAAAGCTCGTTTGCACGGAGCTCCGGGTTTACCACTATTGACTGGTCAGAGTCGAATATGGGTACTCTACTCGTTTTCACAGGACTAATGTTTGTTGGAGGGGCGTCAGGGAGTGTAGGTGGTGGCATACGTCTAGCGACCTTCGGCCTGCTGACTCATAAATTCATTAGTGTGCTGCGGGGAGACGCCAACCAAGCTTTATTTGGCAGATCTATAACTGATCACGATTTCCGAATTGCTCTTATCTTCGCGACATGCTCGATACTGTTCTTAATGGGTATGGTATTGCTCATTTCGCAGACCACTGACGCGGCTCTGGAAGACGTTATTTTCGAGACTACATCGGCATTTTCTAAGACTGGTTTCACTACAGGTCTTACAGCATCTCTATCGGATGAAGGAAAGTTGTTATTTTGTATATCAATGTTAGTAGGGAGAATCGGACCTCTTGCAGTACTGACTTTATTTATTGGAGATCCTGATCGTCCTTCCAATCCGACGACCGTTCATTATCCGCCTGAGTCTGTCACTCTCGGGTAACCCCCAGTCCACTGCTAAACTACCGTTATCTCGTCAAAAAGTCGCGGGATTCAGGAGCGTGTTTATGAAATTTGGTGCACAAGTCAGTTGTTATTTAACAGATTGGGATGATATCAGTGCGGT
>CAZSFJ010000070.1:6433-7346 GCA_964606125.1 uncultured Dehalococcoidaceae bacterium
ACCCGGTGCGAGCGAATCATTAACAGCATACGAAGGATTTACTGCCATGGCTGCCGTGGCTGGGATGACTCAGCGACTGCGGCTCGGCCACCTTGTTCTAGGGAACACGTATAGGAATCCAGCCCTGGTGGCTAAGATGGCAGGAACTATTGACCATATATCACGCGGTCGGTTCACGCTTGCCATCGGTGCTGGTTGGTTTAAGAGAGAGCATGAGGCCTACAGCTGGGAATTCCCTTCTATGCGTGGAGGCGTGTCAACTTATCCGCATGCTGGTCAGCTCGGAGGACCCAGTTAACTTTAGCGGTAAATATTATCAATTGGTCGATGCCCCACTATCTCCAGGCAGTTACCAAACTCCTCATATTCCGATAATGGTTGGCGGAACAGGACCTTTGCGAACTTTGAAAACTCTGGCTATGTATGGGGACGTATTTAATCTTGATGGGTTTGCACGACGAGGTATGTCGATAGATTTATACCGTGAGAAAACAGAAATTCTTGAGAAGCACTGCGAGCGCGTTGGACGAGACCCGAGTGAAATACGGCGCACGATCCTTATGCCGACTATGCTTTCGGACGATAAAGAAGCTAGCGATGCATTCGTAGAAATGATCGGACCAGACACCGTTGCCGGCAGCGCAAGTTACATTATTGATCGGGTCGGAGAGTTTATTGATGAAGGAGTCGATGAAATTATGTTTGGTCGACTTCCGAACGATCCTAATGAATTCCAGCGCTTTGAGTCAGAAGTAATTGCAGCTTTTGACTAGTCAGTCGTTACTGCAGACTAGGATTGATTAAAAACTTTTGTCCCGTAGCCTGTTTTCGATATTCATCAACCGCTTCCCTCGTAAGCGCCTGGCTCAATGAGACTTCTTGCACATACGAACTGGCGAACGTGGTTGTAATG
>CAZSFJ010000071.1:0-6879 GCA_964606125.1 uncultured Dehalococcoidaceae bacterium
AGGACGCTTACGAGGTATTAGACCTGTTAGAAATACCTCATATGGCGCACAATCTAACAAGTGAGTTGTCTGGTGGTCAAAGTAAACTAGTGGATATCGGTAGGGCATTAATGAGTGACCCTCGTTTCTTGTTACTTGATGAACCAGTGGCTGGTGTGGCCGGCCCCCTTGCTGAACGTATTTTTCGAAACTTAAGGCACCTGACATCAGACAGGAATATTGGCATGTTAGTCATCGAACACAACATGGATTTCATCCTCCGACGCGATGTCGACAGAATTATTGTGATGAATGAAGGCAAGGTTCTCATGGAAGGCACACCCAAAGAAATCAGGGAAAGTCGAGATGTTATTGAAGCCTACCTCGGAAGCTCAGGGGAAATGCAGAATGAGTAAAGTTTTGGAAGTCACGGGCCTTGAAGGTGGATATGGCAATGTTCAAATTTTGTATGGAATTGATCTGTACGTTGATGAAGGAGAATTTGTCACAATTATTGGACCAAACGGCTGTGGCAAATCCACTTTTTTGAAGGTGATCTTTGGGCTCACTACTCTACACAATGGCACCGTTTCGCATAATGCATCTGACATATCCGGGTGGCGCACGGATAAATTAGTCAAGAGAGGTATCGCATATGTCCCTCAGGTGGACAATGTTTTTCCATCATTGTCAGTCAAAGAAAACTTGCTGATGGGCGGAATCGATCTGAAATCCGATGAAATCTCTATAGGAATAGATCGATCTCTGAAGATGTTCCCAGATATGAAATACCGAATGAACGATCTTGCCGCCTCACTTTCAGGTGGGGAACGTCAAATGCTGGCAATTTCCAGAGCACTCATCTCAAATCCTAGTTTTCTGATGCTTGACGAACCAACTGCTGCCCTTTCACCTAGATATCAACAGGAAATCCTTGCCAATATTGATAATCTTCGAAACGATGGGATATCAGTTCTTGTAGTGGAACAAAATGCGCGATTGTCGCTTGCAAGATCAGACCGAGGATATATCTTTTCGAGCGGGAAAGTAGCATATTCCGGCAGTGCTGAAGATATCCTTCAAGACCCAGAAATCGGACAGTATTTTCTTGGCCTAAATAGCTCCAGTAGAGAATGATATGGTGACCCCACCAGAAATAATCAGTGGAATTTACCTGAGTTTACTAGATAGGACTTCAGTAGTGACGAACCGCCTTTATCCTATACGCCATATGCGAAAGGTGGGAATCACTAACTTCGCTCATGTCAGGCTGTGTAAAGCCAAATTAACTGCTGTAAAGCTCCCGTGTTGCAGTTTGTGTTGCAGTTTTTCAGTCAATCACTCCACCCACGGTTCCCGCTTTCCAGTCCCGTCATACGGTCGAGCCAGGCCAGAATCTATGGCATCAACCTTGGTGTTGGTGATAGAGACTTCAGCAAAAATATTGGGGTAATTGTTTCCGAGTAGCCGCACACGGCAAGAAACAGGTAAGACAACGAAATCTACATAGCAAAGATAGTTACTCGTATTGGACTGTTAGGATGTCTCCGACTCCCATCTGAAATATGAGATCACACCTCGTAGGAGCGTCATAAGTATCTGCGAATACAGCAAATCTGACCGTGTTATCTGGGAACAACGTCCCGTAATTTACGGATTCTGCCCCGCTACTAAGGAACTCCCCTGCATTGAATACCGACAGTACAACCTGTACATCGGTGAGAGTCCTATCAGTATTGTTCGTCACCGTCCCTCGCCAAGATGCAAATGACTTGAACTCATACTGACATTTTCCGGTAACGGTCAGATCTTTAACCTGGGTAACAATCGAAGGTGTGCCGCTAGTAATTGGGGCCTCAGAGCTCAAATAGTCACCTGAACCCCAGAAATATTCTCCTGAGGATGCGAGTTCGACTCGGTACCATGTGTTGCACTGGTTGATCCCCTGCCCAACGATAATTACCTGATCTCCATCCACAACGAGCCCTTCAAATTGTCTTGGTGACGATGCCTTGCAAGACGAACGAGGTCTAACTCCGTCTCCCCCAGTATCAGCGATATACCGTACTCTCGGCCCGACAAATTCCATCTCGTTAGGCTCACCCGTGGCTGTAGCTGTTGGAGTCGGAGTAGCTGTTGGAGTCGGAGTAGCTGTTGGAGTCGGAGTAGCTGTTGGAGTGGCTGTACTTGCTTGAATAACTTCTTTCAGAGTAGCGTTTTCGGCTTCAAGTCGTGCTAGTCGTGCTTCAAGATCGGAGGAATCAGAGCACCCAACGACTAATAAGAACGGGAGCAATAAAACAAGCAATCGCTTCATGTATCAGATTGTAGCTAGGTGTGTAAGAAAAATCAGGCATAACTGGACGTTTTGTCGAGATCGTAGAATCGAAGGCTTGCTAATAATGTCAGGCTATGTAGTGTCAGAACGAGTGATGTTAAGAAAAGAACTGTCCGTTTTCCTGTCCGTTTTTTCTAACATCGTTACCAGCAAAGAGATTGCGGCTTTATTGGTGACCCCACCGGGAATCGAACCCGGGTTTCGAGCGTGAGAGGCTCGCGTCCTAACCCCTAGACGATGGGGCCACGTTGAAGTAGTTTACGCTGTTCTGTGCTAGTGCACAGTAACTATGTATTTTCAACCCTCAGCAGGAATTCCTTTACCCGCGGTGCAACGATGTCGACTGCTTCGATAGTCTGGATGTGATTCGCATTCTCCACCAGAAAGTACTCTGCATCTGGTCTTAAAGCTAGAACTTTAGGCATATCAAGGGTCGAGGAATTCTCTTCCTCTGATCCGCTGAACATCAATAACGGCAGCGTACTTAATTTCAGTGCCTGATGTGCGCCCCGCCAAGTATCGAGAGCATCACGACAGTGCTTCATAATTTCGGGATACCCTTCTAATAAGCGGGTGCGATTAGGATCCGTTCTTGCGGCTGACCGGGCCTTAGTCTCCTCCCACCGTTGCTCTAACTCAGCTTCCGACATAGGTTCGGCTGTCGGCATGACCCTAAATGGCCCGAAGCCTCCAATGACTAACGATCTGAAACGTTGCGGCATGTAAATAGTTATCCCATACCCCATCCATCCACCCATGGAATAACCCATGTAATGTGCTTGTTTGATATCTAGGTCATTGAGGACGCTTGCAATATCAGTGACACGAGTCCGCAATTCATAAGCAGCTGGGTTCTCTGGCTTATCACTCTGTCCATGACCCCGAGAATCAATGAGGATCAGTTGAAAGGAGTCTTGTAGTGCATCCACATACCCGCGTGCCTTCCATGCATTGAGGTCCGAGAGCAGACCGTGCTGGAGAACCAGAGGCGGTCCACTGCCCACTACCTCGTAATTTATCTTCACGCCGTCGGTATTCTCAGCTAGTGGCATTGCATGTACTCATTCCGTCTTTCTCTGTACGCATTCAGTCGCCTGAATCGGTGATGTTCGCTATTATTTCACAGTCCAGCAATATTTTTGGTGTGTCAGTTAGCCTTAATTTGTTTTAATCAAAAGGAATCCTAATATACAAGCCGGTAGTTCGAATCTGTACAGATTGTGGTCTGCGCGGCTAATATGAACGTTGTTGTACAGTGATTTATGCCGTTTCATCAGCCGAGTCCTTGGCTTCATGCATGGTTTCCCGATTGCCATACGTCTCGACCGCCGACACAAAGGCTTGGCAGGAGTCAAATTCAGGCAATTCTTCGTCCTCATCAGGCTGAATTACCTCATGCCATTCGGAATCAAGTCCGGGGTTAAGCGCCTTGATACGAGCTATACGTCGACGAATTCCCTCGTTTTTCCTGTTCGGCAATGGTGCACACCTTTCAGTAATCACTGACGGTTCAGCTGAATCAGCATTCTCACACTGAAATTTAAACATATTCTACTCTGCCCGTCATATGTTGACGGTTCATCAAAGTGTCGTGGCTCCGATTCAGAACAGTTAGGCTACGCCCTGCCAGCCGCTTCATAGGTAGTCAAGCCAGACCGCGCGTCAGAGAGTAAAACGCTCTCTGATTGAACAGCGAGTTCATTGAGATCGTATAACGCAGCATAACTCTCAGAGGTCTGATTCGAGGTCAGCACAAGCTCTTCCTGGCCTTCCACAAGTATCCAGATTTCACCGGGATGTGCCCAATAGTACCTCGCGTCATCGACCTGTGTTCGTCCACGTTGAGCCCGACAAAATGCCAGTGCCGCCAAGCCTACCTCTGAAAGATCTGATCCGTCACGGACTTTCCATTTACTCACTTGAAGTGTCATATAATTTCTCCTTTTGTCATTCCAGATATTTTAGACTGCTGCCACCTGAAATCGAGCGAATACTTCTCCCGCGGGATCTGAAGATGCGCGTTGTGACCGCATCAACTCACTGCTAGCTGCATGTCCCATGGCCGCATCGAGAGCAGCCCAGCTGTCGTATACGGCAGTTACAAAAAGTGCTGAACCTGCTGTACCTGTGAATGCCGAAGTGACAAACGACTGCATAGCACCCGCTTCGACCCATAAATCAGACCATGCAGCGCAGCGATCCTCGATCTCTGCAATTCGGCCAGGATGAGGTTTTATTCCAAGAACCGTACCTATCGGGGGCACCACATCGGCGGCTATCCGGGGCGCCGCAAAGTGGAGTACTGTCGACCTCAGGACACCTGTTAGTTCGGCAGGTGGACTATTGTTATCAGCCGAGCTTCGATAAACATCTGATCCCCACATTTTGGAGGACACCTCACCAGCGTGAGTCAGGCTCTCAGTAAAAATGCGCAGCTGCAAAGTGCCTACGTTAGGTCCTGTAATTACCCGAGACGCAGCGGCTCTTTCTGCGCCCGAATCGAGTGCAGTCTGCTGCAACTGTTTGAGTTGTTCAACAGCTGCTGCTGCGCGGCCGTTGACTGGTCTCGATACTACTGTTGTTAATACTGTCATTTGAATCTCCTCGATTGTGTTGTTATTTACAGAGTTGCTAACTGGATATTGGCCATCACTGTTGCCGCTGAGTCAGAGCTTTCTCGAAGCGATCGCATAAGTTCACTCCCTCTGGCATGCGCAGATGCTGCTGCCCATGAATCCCAATCTGAGTAGACCGATGTCAAAAATAGCGCGGGGCCATTAGTACCGGTTATAGCAGAAGTGACAAATGACTGCATCGCGCCACCTTCTGCCCAAAGATCTGCCCAGTCTGCCAATCGCTGTTCGAGCTGAGGTCCTTTGCCTGGGTGGGGTTGTAAACCAAGAACTGTTCCCATGACAGGCTCGTCAGTCGGTGTTGATAGCGCTCGGTATATGATGTTTGACCTAATCAGGCCTACTAGTTCTCCAGAAGGATTCTCATCATCCCGCGAGCGTGCAGCAGCGTGTGAAGACCACATTGCTCCCGATAGCCTCCCGGCGTGCCCAAGATCTTCAGAGAATACTCGCAGCTGTAGCTGACCAATATTCTGGCCACTAATCACTCGACTAACATTCACTCTGCTAGCTCCGGCATCCAAGGCAGTTTGCCCTAATTCTTTAAACTGAGCCTCAGCTGCACTTTGTCGTCCGTTGACCGGTTTGGACATAATTGTGGTAAGTACGTTCATCTTCGTTCCCCCTATTTTGATTCTTTGTTGTAACGACTGTTATGTTAAACACTTACTAACCTGACTTGTCAAGTTAACTTGGAGACACCACCACTTATAGTTACCCTAGCCTCACAAACTCAGGGAGAATGTATGGGAATTGAGAGTCTTTCGGTATTGGCCCAAATCGCAACAGGAATAGCAACACTGGCAGTGGCGCTCTTCCTGGCGAGCCAGCTGCGACTGCAGCATAAAGACTCTGTGATCACAATGCGAGCGGGAGCCACAAATACGCTCACAGCTCTTGCCGAACATCACATTGCTGATTCTGAATTCACAAATATTTTCCTTCGAGGCATACGTGATGAAGACCTGAATGAAGAGGAACGCCATAGATACAACATGTTCCTGAATATGTATTTTGTCCAATGCCAGCAAATGTGGATCTATGACAAATCCTCGGAAGATACTTGGTGGTGGTTCTGGGCAATGCTACAAACAGGACCAGGTGTCAGAAGATGGTACCGAGAGATAGGCTCACAATTATTACCAGAAGGTTTGCAAGACTGGATCGATAGAAAGATGCTCGACGCGGGCCTCGTCGATTGAATTTTTTAGCAAGGAGTAAATGTATGTCTGTCTGGGATGATGGTACGAAGCATCTTTATAGTGAGACTCGACCAATACATCTGAGGCCACCAACCCCTCCACCTCTGGATGAAATTCCGGCGTCAGCCATCTTGGGACATTACAAGAATATCAATCGAACCTACGGCCACCTGGTCGACATTAGAGCTATATGTTTAGAACTGGACGCGTCACGTGAGCGCTTCGTTCAGAGTATTAGAGAACTCGATGGAGATTGGTCTTCAGTCGCCGGGGCTGTAGATGAGGCCGATTGGTCTCCTCGGGAATTGACTGAGCATCTTGCATATAGTGAGACCGGGCTTTTGTGGCTCGCCACAACTGTTACTAATATAGAAGCCCCTTATCTCTTGAACTACACCCCAACTTTCGAAACACGCAATGATGGCATCGAAGGAATCATCGCCATCGGTGATACGTGCCGGCCCATATACGAGCAATTCTCAGACCTTGATCTTCGAAAGCCAGTTGAATCCCCGTTCAGTATGGGTTTCGAGCAGACGGTATGGGGTGCCCTTACCCGTAACATTACCCACGCAGACGAGCATACGGCCACAATCAGTCAAATTAGTACCTGATAGTGAGGGGTTCGCACACCCTACGATTGCCTTGCAGTGACTCCAGCTTAGGCTGGCTGATAGGGCAGAGATGAGTGGTGCAGGTTGATGACAACTTCACCGCTCGGGCCCCG
>CAZSFJ010000072.1:0-6757 GCA_964606125.1 uncultured Dehalococcoidaceae bacterium
AAACACTGCTGGACCCGCTCCTGACAAATGCAGTTGGGTAGTACGTTCAAAATCATAACTCTCGAACTGGCTCAAGACATTCGGATAAAGTCTGGAAAAAGTTGATTCAAAGCCATTAACAATATCAGCTGTTGCTGGAGGTGCCCCCCGCGCAAGACGTTGAGCAACTCGCCAGGAGTGTCGCCCGTCACTGAAATCACTATTAGTCAGGTTTTGAAACATAAGAGAGGTTTTATTTTTGATGTAAGGAACGATTGGCATCAATACGACTAGGTTCATAGACCAACCATCTGGTAACGGCGAGACCACCTCGCCACGTCCCGTACACCTTGCGCATCCTCCGTACACAAAAAAAGGGATATCTGAACCTAGTTCACTCCCTAAATTCGCAATTTTATCCGGTGGCCAGTTGATATCCCAAAGAACATTGAGTCCTCTCAGAACTGCTGCGGCATCCGACGAACCCCCTCCCAGACCTGCTGAGAGTGGTATGCGTTTTTCCAGCTCGATATTGACATCCGGTCGCTTAATGCTGGCTCTGTCGGCAAGTAATGTCGCAGCCCTTAAGGCCAAGTTGTCCGATTGGGCAATTGAATTCGCCCCAACTCCCAAAGTTTTGAGTCGAACACCCGAGTTCGGGGAGGTTTTAGTCAAAGTCACTGTGTCGCTCAGAGAAATAGCGCTCATGACTGTGTCAATGTTGTGGAAACCGTCCGATCGCTTGTTCACTACTTCAAGCGCTATATTTATTTTAGCGGGTGCTATAGTCTTCACCTTTGTGAGCTCACTCATTTATTCACCGATCATAAGTATTTCTGGGTACTTCTCCTTCAGTGCGACATAGATCTTCACCCAGTCGGACATATGCAGATGTTGCGGTCTAAGCGTAGAATCTACACCCAGGCTCGTAAGCAGAGCAGTAATCTCTTGATGACCAACTCCTAAAGAGCCCGAGAGCCCGTTATGTAACTGCTTGCGTGGTTGAGCGAAACCTGCTTGCAATGCTCGTATGAAATTTGGAAATTCCGTACGATCGATACCCAAGTCATTCTTTATTTTTCTGTCAATTAGGACTACTGCAGAGTGCACTTTAGGGATTGGCCAAAACATTGAAGGTGAGACTTCGAAAAGTAATTTTGGTTGCCCATACAACTTTACTGAAAGAGACAAAAGAGATTCTTTACCTGCGCCACCCGCAATCCGTTGGGCGACTTCTCTTTGAACAAGAGTCACGATTCTATCCGGCGGGTGATCTGCTGTAAGGAGATGACGGATTACCGGTTGGGTGATGTAATACGGCAAATTCCCACAAGCGACATAGGGACCACTATGGCCGGCTTCCATCATTAGCCGCCCTGGCGACTCATCCAAGATATTTGCTGGAATAATTGTTACATCGGGATAGTTTTGCAGGCGTCTACGCGCGATCTCACACAATTCTTCGTCTATTTCGACGCCAATTATAGGTGTCACGCGGCGAGCTAGAGATTCTGTCAGTCCGCCGGGTCCACTACCTATTTCTAGAACTCCTATTTCATCTGAAGCAAAGTCATCTACAACGGCAGCTGCGATCTCTTCTAGAATTGGCTCATTTATGAGGAAATTCTGACCGAGTGATTTACGAGGGTGGATACCCAAGCGAGTGAGAGATTTAGGCGGACGGTCAAAAACATTTGGGCCGCCTTTCCGAGACGATCTCCTCTGATTCTTGTTACGTCCTGCCTGGTCACTACGACTGATATCTTGTCTCCAAACTTACGTCTATTTCCTATTCATATTATCTTGAGAGCACTTAATTTACAGCCGCTGAGATTTCACGAGGACAGCTATGGCAGAATTTCTGATAGAACCAAGAATAAGAGGATTCATATCATTGACTTCGCACCCTGCAGGTTGCGCAAAGAATATAGATCTCCAGATTGAAAGAATTCGTTCTGAAAACCTACCAGTGGGCCAAAAGAATGGATTACAAAATGTATTGGTGATCGGCAGCAGCACGGGCTATGGCCTTGGCGCTGCTTTAGCCGCATGCTTTGGGTATGGAGCCAATGTCCTTGGCGTATGCTTTGAACGGAAACCTGAAGGCGAAAAACCGGGGAGCGCCGGGTGGTATAACTCGGCCAGAGCTAGCGAAACGGCAGCGCAAGATAACTTGATTTTCCATACTTTGAATGGAGACTCATTTTCTATGGACATTAAATTTCATACTATCGAATCGATCAAGATGGAATACGGAAAAATAGACCTTGTTATCTATTCACTGGCAGCTCCAAGACGGAATGATGCTCAGGGTAACGTGTGGAATTCTGTTTTGAAGCCTATCGACCAACGATACGAGGGGAAAAGTTTTGATCTTCGGAAAGAATCCATCACTGATATCTCCATCGAGCCAGCTACAACTGATGAAATACTCGGGACACAAAAAGTAATGGGTGGCGAAGATTGGCAGGAATGGATTGAATTACTAGCGGAACAAAAACTTCTGGCCGACGGGGCAAGAACTGTTGCATTTTCATATATAGGTCCCGAAATAACGCAGGCACTATACCGAAACGGTACGATCGGGGAAGCGAAGAAGCATCTCGAAAACACAGCTACTGTCCTAGATAAAGTATTAGGTCAGACGAGCAATAACACTACTGGAACTGTCGGTGGTGCTTGGATTAGTGTAAATAAGGCCGTTGTGACCCAGGCCTCAAGCGCAATTCCTGTCGTGGGTCTATACATGAGTATTTTGTTTCGATTGCTGAACGAACGAAATGAAAACGAGTCTACTTGTGAGCAGGGCATTCGATTGCTTCGCGATCATCTAGCTCCCCACTCTGAACCGAGACTCGACGAAGCCGGCCGCATCCGACTAGATGATTTTGAAATGGCCGATGACGTCCAGCACACTATTGCTGAAATCTGGCCAATGATATCCAACAACAATTTTGCTGATCTGGCCGACTGGCCCTACTTCAAAAAAGAATTCGCGAACCTGTTTGGATTTGAAATCTCGGGAGTAGATTACTCTCTGCCAGTCGAAGTGGATATCCCTTTAAATAGTTGATTTAATTATCAGCAACGTCAGTGAATGGCTCAGCCATCTCTACTGCGCCATCAGTTTCAAACAAATCGGTTCTAGTCTGTTCGAGTTCCTCTGAAGAGACTTCTTCCTCTAAAACACGCAGGCAAAGCTTATAAAGTTGATACCCGGTGAGCAAAGAATAGCCGGTGGACTCTGCTCCAGCTTCGAGAGCACTTACAAACGGCCTGTCGCGACGATCCGGATCCGCGGTCCGCCAACCATTCACCACGACAAGTCCACGCACAGGAGCTGCGACTCGCTGAATTTTATCGTCAATCCTATCGCGTAGAGCATAGTGAGGGCTCATGGAAACGCTCTCTTGTGAGGTGGTCGACTCAACGAACAACTCCCTACCCCCAAACGACACATGAGTCGGAGCATTTGGTTCGCTCTTCAATTCAAAGCCCAATATACCCAGAGCTTCTTCAACTGCTCTTTTAAAACGCATATCAGCACCCCATAGAAGAGCTTTTATCGATTGCCGTGATTCCAATATCGACTTAGCCTCCTCCATCTGACTTGTCGCACTTTCGGATATCTCTTTCAACCGATCGAAGTCCTCTTGAAGGCTTGACTCGCCAGGTACTAAGAATTTCTTTACCCAAGAGGGTTCCTCAGCAGCAGCTTCACCAATGGTTTCAGAAACGGCTTCTATAATTGCATCAGCCTCTCGATTCGATAGCCATTGTGCACCCACATTCTTAGGAGAAGGTAAAAACACAAGTTGACCGTTAAGAACCGGAAACTGCACCCCTACAGGAGATCCCCCTGTAGAACTAAGAAACATTTTTCCCGTACGAGACGCCTTCAGATCGAATCGTACCCTATAGGCGACATCTTTCTCGTAAGTTTCGAACACTCGCACAAACGGATTAGAGTAATCGGTCACCAGTATCGATTCTCCATCACTTGCCCGCAGTACTCCCCCGTTCCAAGTCAGATCCTGAGGCGCTGGCAGAAGCCAGTATGAATCCAGTCCATTTGATCCTTTGACGGCAAAGGTTTGATTTGGTCCAGCGCCAAATACCACAATAACAGCTCCGTTATTGAGAGCTCCTATCAGTTCCTCACGCCTTCTCTCTAGCAAGCCATACAGTCCAACGTTGCCATCAATATCTCCGCTGTTATCAACGGTATCCCCCCCGAAAGTCTCAAGGTAAAGTTCACCACTTGCAGCTTGTCTTATATGCTCGAACGTCGCACCGATATCCAATACTATGCCCTGATAATCCATCAGATTTGGCGCAGTGATAATGGAATAATTGTCACATTTGGGATGCTGCAGTCGATGACTCAAAGATAAAATTCTCATCACAATATATTACCTACCCATAAGAATCGAAATTTAATGCCGTGCCCCGTATTCGCACTTCAGAGAGTACAGCTTAGCATTGGCTTACTCAGCGTCGGCACCCCCGTGGCACCCAGCACTACCGACTTACCGTTGCTGCCTTCCGGCCCTGGCGGGGTTCATCGGGTACTGTCGCACGGGACCGACCCATCAACATCGCCCGATGCTAATTAATACACTCCTCCACACTCATTACGGGTGTTCAGCCTCGCTATAGCGGATTGCGAGTTATAGGGCACCGCTAGTTCCCCGCCTAGCACGACATTACGAGTCTACCATGAGGCTCCTCTTGAACCACAGCCTATTGAGCCATTGAGAATTACACTTGATGGGTGACACAAAACAATATACGTAACTTCTCAATAATCGCCCATATCGATCACGGGAAGTCAACCCTGGCTGATCGATTGATAGAATCAACCAATTCAATCGACGCGCGCGATATGCGTGAGCAGGTACTTGACTCAATGGACTTGGAGCGGGAAAAAGGAATCACTATAAAGGCTCAGGCTGTTCGCATGACTTATGAAGGCAATAATTCTGAGACATACGAATTGAACCTCATCGACACGCCAGGTCACGTGGATTTTTCGTATGAAGTCTCCAGAGCCCTTGCCGCCTGTGAGGGAGCCTTACTCGTAGTCGACGCGGCACAAGGCGTGCAAGCGCAAACACTTGCGAATGTATATCTAGCGATGGAACTCGATCTAGATCTAATACCGGTGGTGAACAAGATTGACGCCCCAGGGGCCCGGCCCGAAGAGGTAGCACAAGAACTTTCAGATATCATTGGTTTCGGCCTTGATGAAATGGTGTTTGTTTCTGCAAAAACTGGTGAAGGCGTGCCTGCCTTACTTGAAACCATTGTTGATCGTATCCCACCTCCAAAAGGGGATATCAGGGCCCCCACAACTGCACTGGTGTTTGATGCTACATATGACGCCTATAAAGGCGTACTGGCCTACGTCCGAGTTATGGATGGAGAAATACATGCAAGACAGAAATTGCAGTTCATTCAGCAAAACAGCAGCTTTGAAAGTATAGAAGTCGGTTGCTTCGAGCCCACTCTCATGAAAACTGATGCTCTAAAGGCAGGTCAGGTCGGATATATAGCCACTGGGCTAAAGGGCGTAGCTGAGGCTCGGGTCGGCGATACACTTACCCAAGAGTCTCAACCTGCTGCTACCCCACTGAGCGGATACGAACCCGCAAAGTCCATGGTATATGCCGGTATATATCCTTCGGATTCTGAAGATTATCCCGAGCTGAGAGAAGCTCTCGACCGGCTAACACTGAATGATGCGGCTTTGCAATGGCAGCCTGAAACAAGCGATGCATTGGGGTTTGGCTTCCGCTGTGGCTTTCTTGGTCTACTCCATCGAGAAATCGTACAGGAACGACTAGAACGTGAATTTGATCTTGATTTAATCGCGACTGCACCGTCAGTTGAGTATGAGGTGACACTAAGAACGGGTGAGGAAATTCAGGTAGGGTCACCGGCAAAATTACCAACCCCAGACCGCATAAGTGAGGTCCGCGAACCCTGGGCAAAGGTTGCAATTACAATGCCGGCAAGATACATCGGAGCTGTAGCTACACTAGTCTCGGACCACCGGGGTGAGTTCGGAGAGATTGAATACATCGATAAACGACAAGACACTGAGAATAGTCGAGTCCTTGCAAACTATTCCTTGCCACTTTCCGAGATGCTCGTGGATTTCTTCGATACGCTGAAATCCAGAACACAGGGTTACGCTTCAATGGATTATGAAATTAGTGGCTATCGACCTTCGGCAGTAAGTCGCCTCGATGTCCTTGTGAACGGTGAGCTCGTTGATGCACTATCGATGATAGTTCCCTCAGACCAAGTAGCTGAACAGGGGCGGAATTTGGCGAAAGCTCTCAAAGAAGAAATACCGAGGCATATGTTCGAGGTCCCGGTTCAAGCAACTGTTGGAGGTAAGATCGTGGCTCGGGAAACTGTCAAGGCAATGCGCAAAAACGTGCTGGCAAAATGCTATGGGGGTGACGTCTCCAGAAAGCGCAAGTTACTCGAAGCACAAAAGGCCGGCAAAAAGCGCATGAAGGTCCTCGGTAACGTTGAGATCCCGCAGGATGCATTCCTAGCTATGATGAAAAATCGTGGCTAGCAAGACCGCCCCAATAGACTGAATAGAAGCTTACTAAATTAAATTCGGACTCCCCATGTATCCCGAGAGTCTATACTGACATGCAACATTCACAGTTAGCTACGTAGTGGCCTGCAGTTACTTCGGTCAATACGGGCACAGTATCAGAACACTTACATCCGGCGCCCTTTGTACATCGTGTCCGGA
>CAZSFJ010000073.1:0-6359 GCA_964606125.1 uncultured Dehalococcoidaceae bacterium
AAGTAAGCTTTATTGGTTAACAGGTCCGATAGCCAGAAGACTAGTCTTCGAGCTTCGCGAGTACGTCTTGGAATCTAATGATTATGTACTCTTCGGAATCGACAGCTACTTCTTGACCCGTATACTTTTGGTACAGGACACGATCGCCTGCCTTCAGGTCATCGAATGTCTGAACTTCACCACTTTCAAGAGGCTTACCAGGTCCAACCGCAACCACGTGTCCGTGTTGCGGTGCCTCTTTTGCCGAGTCAGGGATGATTAATCCACTGCTCGTTATTTCTTCGGCTTCTACAGCCTTCAGAATAATGTGGTCTGTCACTGGAACTACACTTGTCGCCATATCGATCACTCCTTGTTCACTTACCTAAAAATTACTTTGCCTAATTTCTTAAAGGCCCAATGATGCCGAAGCAAGCAATGAACCCAGACAGTTGATGGCCCATCGGTTAGGTGGACAAACAACTACTGTAATTGGTTAATTGAAACACCGAGACTCTGGCTAAAAGCGAAAGTACTCGTTATGCAACCCACCGCAAACAGAACAAATGTTAGCACTCTCCCGCGGAGAGTGCTAGCACCCGCGGAAAACTTTTCAGTTGTCTGGTGCGGTATACATTTCAAATAGTCACTTAGACTAGTAGGCAACTATTGCTAAAGACAAAGTGTTAAGGAGTTTTCAATGTGTTTTCCATATGATGCGGAGCCACCTATTGCGCGGCTAGCAGGAGGTAGTGTGGAGCACGCCGACCTGACCTTAGAAGCCGAGGACGGAAATGTGTTCTCAGCTTTTCTAGCCGAAGGGGATGGTTCTCGTGAGGCCTCGGTGGTGGTGCTTCCTGATGTTAGAGGTCTGTTCAGATTCTATGAAGAGCTTGCTCTTCGTTTCGCGGATCAGAATATCGATGCTCTCGCAATAGATTACTTTGGCCGCACTGCTGGACTCGAAAAACGAGATGCAGATTTTGAGTGGCAGGAGCACGTGGCTCAGTCAACGTTCAATGGAGTACGGTCAGATGTGGCTGCAGCGGTGGCCTATCTTCGAAAGTCGAATCCAGATCGACCGGTATTCACACTCGGATTTTGTTTTGGTGGCTCCAACTCTTGGCATCAGGCAGCTAACGGGCTTGATTTAGCAGGCGCAGTAGGATTTTATGGTCATCCCAACCGTCCGGATTTCCCACAAAATGCTGCTGGCGTGCAGCAACGGGTCGCTGACATATCTTGTCCCATTCTTGGCCTGATGGGCGGAGCAGATCAAGGTATTCCGAAGGATATAGTTTCTGAATTCGAACAAGAGCTTAAGCAGCAAGGTGTAGAGTCTGAGATTGTTATATATGATGGTGCTCCTCACTCTTTTTTCGACAGACATTATGAGGAGTTTGCTGACCAGTCAGCCGACGCCTGGAGTAGGGTTCTCAACTTTATTGCCGGTCATGCTGACTAGCGTGTCTTCAGATACGACTGCTATTTAGACTTGCTCCTCGAGAAGAGCCCAGACCATGTTTTCAGTAGCCACTGAGGCATGACCTTCTCTGAGGAGCCTGACGACGAGCCGACTGTCATAACCAAATTCTGATAAGTATTGTTGAATCTCATTTATTCGATTAGGGGCGTTCAAGGCAATCGCTAATATCAGTTCCCATTCGGGGGGTGAACAGGGAACCTGGTGGCCGTCCAGTGACCCGTTATTGAGACCAGTCCAAAGTGAGGGAATCTTCACAGGTTGAAAAGTTTCGTCTTCACCTTCGAATTGAGGGTCGCCGAATATATAAATAGAAATGCCTTCTCGTTCAAGATGAAGACGTGATCCTTTTATAGGTGAATTTTGTGATTCTGTGATCTCAGCGCCGAGCATGTCGCCGATAATCGAAGCTATGTTCTTGGTTGTCATGAACTCAATGGTATTTGACTCGATGTTGATGCCTTGCAGTTGGAGTGAACTAGAGCCTATTAATGCCCAGTCAGTTGGTTCTTGAGTGGCTTCTTCGATCACACTGGCTAAAGTCCGGAGCACCATTTTGTGAGTCTGAGTTAACATAATTTTATCCCCAACCTATCCGTGAAACGGAAGAGAAGGATATCTTGATTTTCCTCCAAGTGCGACAGGTGCTCACCTGTAGCGGAATTCTTATGTATCATTTCTTTGGGCCTGTAGCTCAGTGGTAGAGCAGTGGGCTTTTAACCCATTGGTCGTGGGTTCGATCCCCACCGGGCCCACCAATGGACCCTAAATCCCTAATGTAACAAGGGAGAAAGAGAAACCCCCAGTCACGGGGGTGTTCCTATTTTGGTATTTGCTACCAATCTGCTACCAATTTCAAAAGAACTTTCCGTATTCAGGAGATGAAATCATCCACTGAATCAGCAGCTTTGCTCTGTTGGCCGCGCATTAAGTAGCGAGTATGTATCTAGGGTGAAACTTGCTGTTATAAGCGGTGGTGGGTGGACCACACGTAAATTTGTGGGTCTTCGAGGGGGATTCAGATTGAATGATTCTCAGTATTTCAGTAGGATCAAACCTATGCATATCGAAACAGAGGATAATGAGTTGCTCAAATCCAAACAACTTTCCGAAATGACCGATGATGAGTTAAGAGAGTATGTCAGTGAATATCTGGAAAATTCTCGAAAACTCCTGGCGAAAGGTATGTCAGCATCTATTGAAGAAGTCCAGGGTCAGCTGAACAACCGTCCTATTGACGAGCGAGTCTCATGGTTTAGGCGTGAAATTAGTGGAAAGATATCGGACGAGGAAAAGCGGAGACCTCCCCAACGTGAGTCCACTACATTTAGCAAAATCGAACTGACTGAAATCGAAGAGATAGATGCTCTCCTGGATGGTCAAAAATTACAACTTTACGCTGAGGACTACCGCCGTACAAAGTTCGGAATGACTCTTGGTATGAGTCGAATGAGCCTTGATGCAGTTGGTCGACTGTCGCATTCACTAGAGACCCAGGTAATGCCACGCCTACAACGGGCCTGGGATTGCTGTGGTGACTCCGGAGCAAGTGAGTGGGTTCTATCTCAACTGGCAGATGCACTTCGCAACGTTAGTGATGTTCGCCGAGTCTATTGAGTTCAAGGGGCACAAAGTTATAGAGACAACATCGCCAGTGATATCGATTTACTTAATTGGGGTGCGATAATCGTTTATGTTGTCATCGGAGTTAGTCAAGCTAATTACCGAAGCCTAAACTCTTTATATATTGATATCCTGTAAGTGCCATAGAAATAGTGAAACGTAGCTCGATGGCAGAACGGGTTTGAATCATGCTCATTTTATTGTCACCGGCAAAGGGACAAAATTTTGATCGATGGCAGTGCAACGTGCAGAGCACCAAGCCCCGTTTACTGAATAAGAGCAAAGACCTTGTGGAAACGATGAGGTCTTACAGCACGCCCGATCTTATGTCGCTCATGTCTGTGAGTGAGAAGATTGGTGCGTTAACAGCGGAGCGATTTGACTCATTCAAGACTCCCTTTACGGAGAATAATTCGAAACCTGCGGCGTACGCGTTTTCGGGTGACGTATATAAGGGATTAGATATTGAAAAATTTAATGATGAAGACCTCGAATATGCGCAGAATCATCTGAGAATTTTGTCAGGTTTATATGGACTGTTGCGCCCGTTGGATCTTATCCAGCCGTATCGCCTCGAAATGGGAACCAAGGTGAAAACGTCGATTGGCTCAGATCTATATGACTATTGGGGGACACAAATCTTTGAGCAGATTATTGACGATCTGGAGACATCCGGTGACGAAATTATCGTTAATTTGGCTTCGAATGAGTACTTCAAGGCAGTTTCGATGAATCGAGATGCTGTGACTGTTAATACACCAGTGTTCAAAGACTGGAAGAACGGCCAATATAAGATTATTTCTTTTTTTGCCAAGAATGCCAGGGGTGTGATGGCCAGATGGATGATACAGAATCGTATTGAGCAACCTTCAGATCTTGCGGGTTTTCGAGAAGAAGGCTACGAATATAGTCATGATTTGTCGACCGAGGCAGGTCCAGTTTTCCTTAGAGACTGATTAGTGAACGGTTCAATAACCTCATTGTTAATCAATTATCGAATTGGTTAGTTTTTTCTGCCTAAATGTATAGGCGCCTATGCACTTGATATTGACAGGCCAGTAGTAAAAATTGTACAGTTCATTACCCAGTGTTTTTTGACGCAAATACTCGGGCGACTAACGTTATAAATTCGCTCGAGAATCGGTGCTAGATAGAAAGAAATCGAACGCACTCAGTAGGAGAAATAAATGCATATCAAACGTCGCTTCACCAAGGCAGGTCAAAGTCCATACCAGGGCGTTAATTTTGTAAAGAAAGATTCGAAGATAACTGAATTTGATGGGACAGTTGTATTTGAAGCTAATGACATTCTGATACCGGAATCATTTTCACAGGTGGCGACTGATGTGATGGCTCAAAAGTATTTTCGCAGAGCCGGCGTACCCGAAGAGTCTGTTCCAGTTCCTGAGGAAGGAGTACCAGAGTGGGCTCAGAGAAGGGTGCCTGCAGAGGGAACCAACTTCCGAGGAGAAGTCGATGCTCGTGAAGCTTTCGATCGCCTGGGGCTTACATGGGCATACTGGGGCTTGAAGAATGGTTATTTTGATGATGAGGAAAATGCTCTAGCTTTTGCTGATGAAGTAAGGCATATGATGGCGCGGCAGATGGTCGCTCCTAATTCCCCGCAATGGTTTAACACAGGACTCAATTGGGCCTACGGAATACAAGGTCCACCTCAAGGTCACTGGTTTGTAGATCCTGAATCAGCAGAAATGAAACCGTCAACGTCGGCGTATGAGCGACCTCAACCTCACGCCTGTTTTATCCAATCTGTGGCTGATGATTTGGTTAATCAAGGCGGGATAATGGATCTTTGGACTCGTGAGGCACGAGTGTTCAAATATGGGTCGGGTACCGGGTCGAATTTCTCTTCGATAAGAGGCGACAGTGAGGAATTATCGGGTGGCGGCCAATCCTCCGGTCTAATGTCTTTTTTGAAAATCGGTGACCGGGCAGCTGGTGCTATCAAATCCGGTGGAACTACAAGACGAGCAGCAAAGATGGTGATACTTGATGCTGATCATCCCGATATTGAGGAATTCGTGGACTGGAAGGTCAATGAAGAGCAGAAAGTAGCTGCCCTTGTAACGGGAGCGAAAATAACTAGACGCCATTTGACTAGTATTTTCGATCTAGCATCTGATCAATCAATCGGTGGAACTGATGTAGAGAAAAATCAATCACTGCGTAAGGCTATCCGCCTTGCACGTGCTGATAACGTAGTTGAAGCTGTGATTGTTCGCGTGTTGGACTTGGTTGAGCAAGGTCTTGGTCAGCTTGATTTTGCGGAGTTTGATTTGGATTGGCAGGGTGAAGCTTATCAGAGTGTATCTGGGCAAAACTCAAATAATTCCATTCGGGTTACCGCTGAATTTCTTGATGCTGTCCGCCGAGATGACTCGTGGGACCTAACGCGCCGTACTGACGGAAACGTTTCGAGGACTATTCGAGCAAAAGACTTATGGTCGAAAGTGGCGCTAGCAGCTTGGCAGAGTGCTGATCCTGGTGTTCAGTATGATTCCACGATAAATGAGTGGCATACCAGCCCAGCTGGTGGGCGGATTAATGGCTCGAATCCCTGTTCTGAATACATGTTCTTGGATGATACCGCGTGTAACTTGGCTTCATTGAATCTTGCGTCATTTTATGACACCACGACCAAAGAGTTCGATATTGAGGGTTATGAGCATGGAATAAGACTGTGGACTATCGTGCTAGAGATTTCCGTCCTCATGGCTCAGTTTCCGTCGGAAGCTATTGCTCGACGGTCGTATGACTATAGAACCCTTGGTTTGGGTTATGCCAATTTAGGTGCACTGCTCATGCAGAAGGGTGTGCCCTACGATTCACCTGAGGCGTTGGCAATGACTGGGACATTAACTGCGATCATGACAGGATGTTCTTATGCTACGTCGGCAGAAATGGCATCTGAAATAGGACCATTCCCACGATACGAAGAAAACGCAGAAAATATGATGCGCGTTATGCGGAATCATAGAAGAGCGGCCATCGCGTCACCACCGGATGATTATGAACAACTTAGTGTTCTCCCGATGCCGATCAGTGAGCTCGATGCTGATGAAAAACTTCTGTCTTCGGCGAGGAAATGGTGGGATATAGCTGTAGAATTGGGCGAAGCCCACGGGTTTAGAAATGCTCAGACCACACTAATCGCACCAACCGGCACTATCGGCCTGCTAATGGATTGTGATACTACTGGCGTGGAGCCAGATTTCGCGCTAGTCAAGTTCAAAAAGCTAGCTGGTAGCGGCTT
>CAZSFJ010000073.1:6369-6611 GCA_964606125.1 uncultured Dehalococcoidaceae bacterium
AGTCGGTACCATTAGCGTTAAAGGAGCTTGGTTATTCAGAGGAGCAAATCCAGGAGATCACTCAATACACTATTGGAGCTCATACGCTAGAAGGTGCTCCCGGTATCAATATAGGATCACTGACGACTATTGGATTTGAAAGCGATGACATTCGGGCGGTCGAAGATGCTTTGGTATGGGCCCCTCATATTTCCGTGGCTTTCAACACTTTGGTTGCCAGGGAGGGCTTTATATCTAAGATT
>CAZSFJ010000074.1:0-274 GCA_964606125.1 uncultured Dehalococcoidaceae bacterium
ATGTGATAACCCACAAACGCATCTACGACTGATCTATGATCATCGATTACATAGTCGGGCATGATGGTCACACCTAAAGCAGGTAGTTTTTCATGATGATTATCGAGAGGCTTTATGAAATAATCCTCAACCATTCCGTCTAGTTCGTGGCGTCTCATATCCCAGCGTCGGATTCCTACCCCAGACCAGATGTATATAGTGTGGCCCTCTTCACGCAGTGCTTCAAACACTTCCCGCGTGTGGTTTCTTAATTTCCCGTTCCACATTATCAGCG
>CAZSFJ010000074.1:284-3470 GCA_964606125.1 uncultured Dehalococcoidaceae bacterium
CATCAAAAAATACGTTGAGTTTCTTTGTTTCTATCTCCGCGGTTTGATCCTGGTTTGTCATTAGTTCTCCACTCTAAGTGATTATTTTCGCTATTCCGCAAGAAAATTTTCTATTAATCGGTTGAATTGATCTGGATCTTCAAAATAAAGGGAGTGTCCAATGTTTGGTATTTCCACGTACCGAGAATTCGGTGCCAGATCAGCGAAATTTTTTATAAGGGGTGGCGGAATAACAATATCCTCTGAGCCCACAATAGCGAGTACGGGGATGTCCAGACTTGCCACGGACTCTGGTGTGGGGCTCATATTGTTAGTAGAAGTAATATTTGGATTTCTAGGAGGATTCAAGCTGGCAATCTGCTGATAAAGAAAGGCGCCGTCCGGTTTCTCTTTTTTGAACTTGTCACCGATTGCTCTTTGCTCGAGCGTAAGTCCAGCAGTGTCTTCTCTGAGCTTAGCGGCTAATTGTAATTGTTCCGGCCAGTCGAAAAATCCCCATGTGCCGCCCATCACCAGCTTGTTCACCTTTTCTGGAAAGTGCACCGCGAAACCAAGCCCTGTACGTCCACCCATTGACTGGCTTATTAGAGATACCTTCTCTATCTCAAGCCACGAAAGTAGATCGTTGAGATCCTCGACAAATCTATCTCCACCCAATGACTCGGGATCTGCTGACCATCCAAATCCTCGATGATCAATAGTTAAACATCTGTAGGTTTTGGAGAAATAGGGTACCTGCTGCCACCAAGAAATGTGGTTACCAGCAGCACCATGAAGGAACACAAGCGTCTCAGCATTATCAGGACCAGCGTGATCCTCGTAATACATTTGTGCTGGAGGCACATCAAGATATGGCATGCAGGAGTCTCCATTTAAGCTAACGACCAAAGGGTAAAGCCTCGTGCCCTTTGTGTCTCAGTTGCTCCAGAGAATACGGTCAATGCGGATGCCAGTTTAATTTGCCTTGAAGGATTTCTTGCTGAGCTGCTGGGAGTATGAGGTACAAAGCGGAACTCTCGACCAACGTCTTACCATTTGCCAGACTTATCGATGCTGTGAGGTTTACTCTCCGACCACGTTTCGCGTCCGCTTTTGCCAGGATTCTTAATTTTTCCCCGACTGGAACCGATGCTCTATATTTAATTTCGAGCCTCGCCGTTACGCCGAGAACTTGCTCCTTTGACCAAAGCGCCCAAGCCATGGCCTCATCAATAAGCGTCGAGAGTATTCCACCGTGAATTACCTCAGGAAAGCCTTGATGGACTTCCATAGGCGTATAGATGCATTCAACGGTTTCATCACTGAGTTTTGAAAATCGCATATTAAGACCAGAATGATTCTGTGTTCCACAGGCGAAGCATATTTGCTCGTACATCTTTGTGTCGAAAGGGACACCACCTGTAGTTAAGTCGGTCATTGTTTTCCCCACCGTTGCTTCGGTCTTAACAGTTTCGGTTATTAACTTGAAATTTTATTACGAAATCAAATCGTATAGGATTGATACGAAAAGGTAAATTTGAAGCTTGAGAGTTGGTTCAATGTCAGAACAAAAATCATCTGAAGCACCAGTGCTTGGAGGTCAGGCGGTGGTAGAAGGCATCATGATCAGAGGGCTGAATACGCTTACGGTTACGGTGAAGACCCCTGACTCAAACACCATCACACGCACGGACATGTTGAGCCCTATATTTAGCGGGTCATTTCGACGCGTCCCTTTTGTGCGAGGGATACTGGTTCTGATAGAAACTCTTACCTTGGGATTAAAGGCTCTCACTTGGTCATCAGCAGTTGCCGCAGGGGAGGTTAAAACTGCTGATGAGGCGTCAGGCCTCACGTTTCTCGATTGGATAATTTTCTTAGTAGCGTTTGGGATTGGGATAGGTGTTTTTTTCGCGGGACCCGTGATCGTGACCGGTTGGCTAGAAGCAACTCTACCATCTTGGCTAGTGCTACTGATTGAGGGCGCTCTTAGACTTGGCTTATTGCTGGCATATATCTGGGGGATCGGACATATATCTGACGTAGAGCGAATGTTTCAGTTCCATGGTGCTGAGCACATGGCTATTGCTGCGGCTGAGTCTCTAGACCGATTAACTCCTGAATCAGTAATGAAATATTCCCGCTTACATCCAAGGTGCGGCACTTCCTTTTTGTTGATGGTGGGTCTTGTTTCTGTTGTTGTCTTTGCGTTCGCCGGCAGTGAACCTCTTTGGTGGAGAGTATCTTCTAGACTATTATTGATTCCAGTGGTGGCTGGTGTTGCCTACGAGTTAATTAGATTGGCCGATCGATTTCAGCAATTCCGGGGGGTAAGGCTTATTACCGCAGGTAATCTTAATCTCCAAAGACTAACCACTCGACCTCCAGAATTGGAACATGTCGAGGTTGCAATCGAAGCTGTGAACTCTGCTCTCAACTCTGAGAAGGAACTACAACTTGGCAAAAATACATAATCACTGGCTCCTGCCGTAGCGGTAAAAGTCAGTAGCCGCTACGATTTGGTCGAATCGAACCTGAACGGATGGGTGAAAAAATGACTTCTTCTAATCTCACTGAACAAATTATTTCAGCAGCGAAAAGCGAAGGCCGTACGCTTCTAACTGAAGTCGAATCAAAAAATTTATTGATGGCTGAAGGAATTACCGTCACTGACGCACATCTAGCTACAGACGCCGACGAGGCAGCAGCTGCTGCAGAAAAAGTTGGCTTCCCTACGGTCATGAAAATAATTTCACCTGACATTGCTCACAAATCTGATGTAGGCGGAGTAGTGGTTGGACTTGCGGATGCTGACGCCGTCCGCACTGGTTACGAGGCGATGCTCGGGACAGTGCGGGAATCTGCCCCTGATGCTCGAATTGATGGAGTTTCGATTCAAACCATGGCGGAACCTGGTATTGAGGTCATCGTTGGCTCTACCACTGATCCGCAATTTGGCCCGGTGATGATGTTTGGCCTAGGTGGTGTATTCGTGGAAGTACTGAAAGATGTGTCTTTTAGGATCGTTCCATTAGCATCGAGAGATGCGTCGCAAATGATCAGAGAGATTGATGCGTTACCAATATTAGAAGGCGTTCGAGGTCAGGCGGGGGCGGATTTGGGTGCCTTGGAACAACTGTTGCTTGCGGTATCGGAATTGATCGAACGTCGACCAGAAATCGCCGAACTAGATTTGAATCCAGTGTT
>CAZSFJ010000074.1:3480-6601 GCA_964606125.1 uncultured Dehalococcoidaceae bacterium
GCTTACCCCGATGGGGCTATAGCGGTGGACGCGCGCGTAGTCCTTCACGAAGAATAGAGATTGTAGGGAGCCAGCATGAAAATTGATAATGAAAGACTACATCGAGCACTGAATCCACGCTCAGTCGTGGTGGTTGGTGATAAGGGGCCGCAATACATGTGGCTAACAAATATGGAGAATTTCACAGGGGAGCTTTATTCGGTTCAGGTTGATCCAAACGAGATCCCTGGGATTGAAGAGAAACAAATCCCTAATTTTAGTTCAGTAGCAGAGGTTCCTGGTGATGTTGATCTTGTTATTTGCGCAGTACCTCGCCAAGTCACTCCAATAATTGTGGGGCAGGCCATCGAGAAGAAAGTCGGTGGTATTTCAATGTTCACTTCTGGTTTTGCAGAGACAGGAGAACCGGAGGCAATCGAACTGCAGGAGAAGATTGTTTCTGCCTGTCTTGAGGATGGTATGCCGCTCGTCGGTCCGAATTGCATGGGCGTGTACAACCGTGAATTAGGAGTTAAATTCAACGCCCAGCAGGAGCAAGGTGCGGGTTCAGATGTGGGCGTTATATCACAGAGTGGTACCCATGGGATTGGGATATCACTAGGTGCTCAACGATTAGGGATCAAAGTGGGCCGTACTATTTCCATTGGTAACGCAGTTGTCTGTAACGAAAGTGATTATCTTGAGTATCTCATTGACGATCCTGCTTCACCAATAGTGGTCATGTATTTGGAAGGGGTGAAGGAAGGCCGAAGATTCTTTGAAAAATTGAAGGAACTTGCGGCACAAAAACCAACCGTGATTTGGCGTGGTGGTGGTACTGACGCTGGTGCCCGTGCGGCCCACTCACACACCGCCTCTCTGGCAACTGACACGGCGGTCTGGGACGGAATGATTCGTCAAGCTGGCGCCATCCCAACCGAGTCACTTGAAGATACGTTGGATGTTTTGACCACACTGGTCCATTCACCGCCATGTAGTGGTAAGGGTGCAGCTTTAGTTGCTATGACCGGCGGTCAGAGTGTCGCAATAACAGATCAGTTTCAGAGGGCCGGTTTTGACGTCCCTGAGTTGACTCAAGATTCCTATGACGTTCTTGGTGAGTTTTTCGTAACGATCGGAGGTTCATATCGAAATCCGTTCGACGCGGCAAGCACAATTAGGAGTGAGACCGAAAATCTAGAGAAGATACTTGAAGTTTTGGCAGAGGATGACAATATTGATGCAGGCGTAGCAATCGAATTGACTACAGCGGGATTTGACAAGGATCCTGAACGTCTAGACGCTCAGTTGAGTCTTCTCGCGGAGTATCGCGAGAAGACGAATCAGCCCGTGGTTGCGATGATGCCTGAGGGTGGTGCAGTGAGCGGACAGGCGGAAGTGGTCGTATCGGCAAGAGCAAGGGTCTCTGAACTAGGATTCCCGGTATACCCGTCTTTCAGGAGAGGTGCGGAAGCATTAGCTCGAAGCCAGTCTTACTGGCACTGGCGAGGTGTGCCAAGCTCATAACCTAGAAATATTCTGACTTATTATTGAAGAATATCTCCGACACTTAGGACCTCAGATGCTGAGACTTTCTTAGATCCCGGCTGCTGCACTCTTTGAAGAGTGATGCTGCCGCCGATGACAGACACATCTACACCTTGATCTGTAACCGACAGGACGGTTCCTGGAACATCCTTTACGCCACCACCGGGTAGGTAGGAGCTTCCGAATAATTTCAGTGTCGAGCCATTTAGACTGGCTGATGCCCCCGGTTGCGGGTCACATCCCCGGATAGTGTTATGTACCAATTGTCCATGGGCACTGAAATTAATTACCCCATGCTCTGGCTCGCACGGGCCTTCATAAGTGGCAATAGTTTCGTCCTGCACGATACTCGGGGCGTCACCGGTCCTGACTAGACCTACCGCCTCTGTAAGTGCTTCTACTCCCATTGGATACAACCTGTTGAAATATATACTGCCCACAGTGTCATCAGCTTCAACAGGAGTGCGTTTTTGTAAGATGACTGGGCCGGTATCAATTCCTTCATCGACCCAGAAAATTGTCAATCCCGTTTCTTCTCGTCCTTGTAGGATGGCCCAATTCATTGCAGCTCTCCCTCTGTGCAAGGGAAGAAGGCTGGGGTGATACTGAATCGCACCATGTGTTGCCGCGTCAAGTACATTCTGTCTAACTATGTCTGTAACAAAAGCAAACACAAGTAGATCCGGCTGCCACGATAAATACTCGTTGAATTTTTCTTCATTTCGTAGTTCACGGGTGAAGATGTTTGGAATACCGGCATCTTTCGCTGCATCATCGAGAGGGTCACTTTTGCCGTCTGCAATTTTTGGTGTTGAAACACCTACCACATTCTCACCGGCCTCCTGAAGGGAGTCGAAAACATCTTTGCCAAATGCTTGTTGCCCAAACACTACGATTCGCATAATTACATCAACCCTTCGCTGCCCCGGCTCAGACCGTTACCGCCCTCATAGTACCGGATCAAAAGCATGAGGGCACAACAGGAGAATCTACCATTGCATTCATTAATTGTTCAAGTGCTTGACCATGAACGGCTGACATCCTCCCGGTCGGACCACCGGCTGATCCAATTGCAAATACGGCAAAGCTCAGGAACACACTCGTCACGTAGAGATCTGCCATCTCATGGGCGGACATGACAGGAATTCCGTGTTTTTCTAGTGATACTCGGTAAGTATCAATCAGGCTTTGGTGATTTGCCTTGTACTCGTTTGGGCTAAGGCTTAGGGTCAAAAAATAAGCTAAATCGTAGACGCCACTGGCGATAGATACGAATTGCCAATCGATAGCAGTCACCTCGCTGCTAAGCCGGTCTAGAAAGAGATTGTCCGGCCGGAAGTCTCCGTGGATCAAAGTGGAGTGATCAGAACAAATTCGTTTCAATAAATCTGGGTATGTTTCAACAGCGCGGTTGATTAGAGGTGTTAAATGTATGGGAATATCTGACTTTCTCTGTAATATTTCCCATGCGTGCGAAAAGGCATTTTGGACCGGTTGGGCGTTATGCAAACCGACAGTAGTCTGTGGCAGCCAGTCCAGTCCATGCAGTAACTCAGACCCCCAAAAAATAGAGTGGAATGAGGCTAAAGCGCGC
>CAZSFJ010000075.1:0-6495 GCA_964606125.1 uncultured Dehalococcoidaceae bacterium
ATGGTGGGCGATGACGGGCTCGAACCGCCGACATCCTCGGTGTAAACGAGACGCTCTACCAACTGAGCTAATCGCCCCCAGAACAACCAGTTTACCGCAAATCAAGGTATGTTGAATACCCTATCAACTGCTGGATGACTCATCCTCTTCCTCAGGAGAATTACCAAAGGGCCACAACCGGATGATGAAAGCCAAATATCCCAGAATCATTAGTGATTCAAAAAGAAATTTATAAAAAGTCCCAACGTAGATCTCTATAAGTACCCCGCCGACCCAGAGATTGAAAACCAAGATAGAAAAGATCACCACGTGTTTAATTAACGGATCAATGTTCATACTGGCGAGATTTCATTCTGTTCGATGTCAAAGTCAAGATACTCGTGCGCCCGACGCAGTGCTTCTTCTGCAGCCTGAGGATTTGCGGCGCGGGAAAATATGAATCCAAGGTATTCGTTACCATGCGGAAGCGGGACGAGTGAGTCTCCCTTCTTTACCGATATAGTTATCTCTTCGATATTCTCAACCGCCCTAGCATGAGCCAGTCCGTGAACTCCCATGTATGTCCCCTGGCTCGGAATTGGAATCATCATTACTCCTGAAGCACCGTCAGCGATATCTTTGGTCTCGAAAGCGGCACCCACCGCGTGGGAAATCAGGATTTCTTCAAGGGCTAAACCGGAGCCGAAAGACAAGGTCTGTGCGCAGAGTCCCCCGATAGATCGCGCTGCAAGATCGATGACATAGCAGCCCGACGCAGTTAATCTCACTTCAGCGTGGATCGGCCCATGACTAAGTCCCAGTATTTCGCACGCCGACTGAACCGTTGCTTGTATCTGCAATTGCGAATCAACCGTCAGTCGTGACGGTGTCACATAAATAGTCTCCTCAAAATACGGCCCTGTGAGTGGGTCTGGCTTGTCAAATAAAGCAAGCGTTGTGAGATTTCCTTCATCGAGTAATCCTTCCAAGGCATATTCTTCACCAGGAATGTAATCTTCAATGAGTATTGTTTTTCTGAATTCTTGTGGGCAATTACTCATCGAAGGATCACTCGATAGAATTTTGGAAATTTCATCATACGCGCTGATGAAATCAGCCGGACCATCCGCCCGAATAACCCCTTGACTTGCTGACAAATTCCTGGGTTTGAGCACCACTGGGAAATCAACATCCTCTATAAAGAGCGCGAGATCACTTTCATCAAGACCAACCGATATCAAAGAATACTTAGGAGCCGGTAAATCGGTTGTAGCAAGTATATTTCTTAGGGCAAATTTATCGCGAGTAAACTCTACTGACTGTACCGAATTATGAGGAATCTCTAGAAGGCGAGATGCTTTTGCAGCTACTAGTGTACCTACATCGTCTACAGCAATAACAGCAGCTAACTCTGCGTCAGAATGGAACTCAAAAATCTCTTTAGCAGCTCGATCGGGATCGTTAAAGTCAAGAGTGATCGTATTCGATTGGCTCGTTGACAGGACCGGTTCTTTATCTACACCAACAAGTACTCTTACGCCTAATTTTGAGGCTGCGTCCATAAAGTCGTTGGCTCGATAAGAACTCGACGGAATCAACAACAAAACTGAGGAACTAGTTGGGTGGCTCTTTGGACGTCGCATAATCTATCACCGAGGTTTAAGAGAGCACTGATCCGTTAAGTGAAGAAAATAGACATTCCACCGGTGATTTGTAATCTAGTGACCGCCACCACCACAGCCACAGCCACCACCGCCCTGAGGCGCATTAGGAGCTTCAATTTTGAACCCCTGCTGCATCACGTCTTCAACGTAGTCAATCGAGGCACCTTCCAAAGCATCAGATGAATTACCATCGATTATAAAACTGAGCTCGCCCACTGATACCAGCTGGTCGTCCTCATTCTTAGTATCAACGCCCATCCCAAAACTCGGTCCAGAGCAACCACAACCGCCACCACCAAGAAATACCCGTATCGCTTTGCCGTCCTGCAGGTGTTCACCAACAAGTTCCGTCAAACGATCCTTTGCGATATCGCTAACTGTGATTTCCATGTTTCATGCTCCATTCCCGGGAGAACTATTTTATTAAGGCTAAGATTACCACTTAAAAGCCAATTTATCTATTTTTTTGAGGGCTTGTAATATGGATTCTCACCTGACTGATGATCCGTGACGTCAATAATTTCTTCAATCTCTGGTACAAATTCCTTTACCGCGGTCTCAACTCCTTGCTTAAGGGTCACACCAAGCATCCCACAGCCAACACATCCTCCACCAAATTCGACATATGCCTTATTGTCCTGCACCGACAGCAAACTGATTACACCTCCATGCTGAGCAAGTTGAGGATTTAGATGTTCTTCAAACAGTTCGTAAATAGTCGATTCCTGTGTGTTCTGCCAAAGCGGGTTGGGATTCTTGAAGATAATACTCGGCGTACCATCCTCTGCCGTCTCCCAATCAATCACTAAATCATTCAGATAGAAGCTGTCACGCGCGGAATAAAACACTGTGATGCCATCGCTTGACCCTTCAACTTGAATCTCTACAGACTGATCTGAACCGGGTTCAGCGCCCTCCTCAACCATACTTAAAAGGTGCTGGAATTTGCCTTCCGTGCGACCTTGTATCTGAATCTTCAAGCCAGAAACAGCGTTTTCATGATTCTTTATCACTGCAGCTATTTGCTCTGCAGCTGCCTGGCTAATGTTGATATTAGGCTGGTCCGTATCTTCACTCATAACACCTTCAATATAGTTGATCTGTCGCCTAGTTCATATCAACGCAACATGCCGCGGAGTCGTCCAGCCACAAGAATTGGATCCTGCATCGGAATGAAATGAGTCATTTCCTCAAGATATACGTCAGTACCGAGCCTGAAACGTTCACTAAGTTCAGGACTTGTAGGAGAGTAGAGAAAGCCACCTTTTGACTCTGGCGGTGCTTTTTTTGCCCGCAGTATTAACACCTCAGAATCAATATCCCAAAGTGCTGAACCAAACGAGCTATCCCCAGCACCGGCATATATAGCAGCCTCAATTACGGGAGGACAGGCAAGTTCAAGCGCATCTGATTGGTCAGCTAGAACCGGTTCTGGGTTTGCCAACAGTCCATACTCAGCGTAGTCAATCAGGACCTTCTCCTGCCACAGAGAATAGGGAATCCTTTCTTTAAAATGGTCAACAAATTCGTCAGTAGACGACCAGTAATTCCTCCTCTTCGCCACGAAGGAAGTTGTGGATTCACCAGGCGGAGCACTCGAAGAATCAACTTTAATCACAGGATCTATAAGTAACATTTTGGCAAATACATTGCGGTTAGCATGAAGCGCTGCATAGATAACCGAGTGGCCTCCCATCGAGTGCCCCACGCCAATGGCGTCTTGTAACTCGAGATGCGAAACCAATGCTACTAGATCTTCTCCAAAATCCTTCCAACCATATGGCGGCTCTGGTTTGGCACTCCGGCCATGACCTCTGAAATCAACAGCTATTACATGGAATTCAGGGAGAAGTCTTATAACCTGATCCCAACACCTCGCATGAAATCCTGTTGCATGCGCCATAACAATCGTAGGTTTGTCAGGAGTCGCCGCCCCCTGCCATTCGAACCAACAAAGATCCACACCATTCAACTGCGCATGATGCTCAGATGGCTGTTCGCTCTCCCGACGAGAAGGATGGTTATCAGGCACTCGGGATTGTCCCAAAACGATCCTGCAAAACTGACGTTCGGTACGAAAAAATTTGAGAGATTTTGTTCCTGACCAATAATTCGTTCATGAGATCACCTATTGGACCGAAACCTACATCGTAGTGAACGACATCTGTCATCAACACTCCAACATCAGTCTCCGCGAAATGATGTTGGTGATGCCAAAAACGATAAGGGCCAAATCGTTGCTCATCTACGAACATTCTCTTTTCATGATAATGAGTGATCTCAGTCACCCAAGTCACAGGTACTGAAAAAAGAGGGCTCACTTTATGTACTATGATCTGCCCTGCATAGGTCTCATGTGGAACTTCATTGACGACCCTGAAGCCCATTTCAGGTGGAGTAATCTCACCAAGATTGTATGGATCTGAAAAGAAGTCCCACGCCTGGTCCAATGCTATTGGCAGCTCAAGTTTTCCACCGAATCGATGCAGACTCAAATCTGACCTCCAATAACTAACTATTTGCCGAATGACTCTCGCAGAGCACCTTCAAGCAATGGTTGTTCCCACTCGTAGCCCATTTGTTCGAGGCGCATCGGCAGTACCCTTTGACTCGCAAAAATGAGCCAGTCGACCATTTCACCTAAGGCAATCCGAAGCGGAAGTTTAGGAGTAGGTGGAAACAGTGTTGGCCGGCCAACAATTTTCCCGATTGTTTTAACAAGATCTCTATTCCGGACAGAGTCAGGAGCAACAAGGTTATACACACCAGAATAGTTTTCGTCAGACAATGCCATAGAAATAATTTTTACAACATCAGACACATGTATCCATGGCATCCACTGCCTGCCGCTTCCCACAGGACCACCCGCAAATAGCTTGATAGGAAGTGATAAACGATCCAGTACTTCAGCACCTTCTCCAAAAATCGGACTGAGTCGTAGTTTCACGACTCGCATCGATGACGAAGCCTCATCTGCAGCCGATTCCCACGCCCTGCAAATATCAGCCAACGGGCTCTCACCCAACTCAGAATCTTCGGATAATAATTCTTCTCCACGATCACCGTATATCCCCACCGCACTCGCACTAATGAATATCTTTGGAGGTGAATCAAGTCCTTGCAAATGATTGACCAGTAATTTTGTAGCCTCACGTCGTGACGTCATAAGCTCCTGTCGGCGTTGAGCCGTCCAACGTTTCCCAATATTCTCACCCGCAAGATGTATAACTGCGTCAACATCGTTAAGTGCACCGGGACGCATCCACCCCAGTGAGGGATTCCAGACAGAGTCCGGATCCTGGCTATTGCCTCTAACAACTGGAATAATTTCGTGACCATCTCGAGGCAATGCCTGTGAAAGAGCTGTTCCTAAGTAACCGGTGCTCCCTGTGATGGCTATCCGCATAGTACCCTCCGATATCTTCAGTCTGCCGTAATGTGACCTGTTTATGTCAATAATTCTATCCTGCGGTGTTGGCTGCTTAGGCGCCATATGCTATTTATTCAGCCTTCGACATCATGTACGATAAATAGAGTCATGCGGCAGGGTAGCTCAGGGGTAGAGCAGCGGATTCATAAGCCGCGGGTCGCGGGTTCAAATCCCGCCCCTGCCACCATCGACTCTTAAACCCTTGCAATAAAGAGGAAAAAGAAAAAACATCGAGTGGGGCTTCTTTGTTTTAGGCACCCGTTGTGTCCAAGACAGATCCAAATCGGAGTCGTACAATTCTGGGTACCACCTGAAGAACATCTGGTGTGTACAAAATCTATTTAAAAATATTTGAGAGGCCGTATCCATGGGAATAAAATACACAGAAATTTCCTCTGGCCTTCGATTTCCTGAAGGCCCTATCGCGATGTCAGATGGGAGTGTGATTCTCGTTGAAATCGAACGTAAAACACTTACTCGAGTTCGGATTGACGGAAGCCAGGAAATAATCGCACAGCTCGAGGGAGGACCAAACGGCGCCGCGTTAGGACCTGATGGCGCAGTCTATATCTGTAATAACGGCGGATTCAATTGGAGGTATGACGGCAACAAAATCTTTCCTGGCCCACAAGCCGAGGACTACCAAGGAGGGAGGATCGAACGTGTCGATCTCGATACCGGCAACATCGCTACGCTATACACGGAATGTGCCGGTATCGGACTCAGGGGACCAAACGATATTGTCTTCGATAGAAGTGGTGGCTTCTGGTTCACCGATCTTGGTAAAACCCGTGCCCGAGAGCGTGACTTTGGAGGACTCTATTACGCAACACCTGATGGAAATCACATCGAAGAAATGATTTATCCGATTCCTGGTGGAGGAAATGGTATCGGGCTTTCGCCCGATGAAAGGATGGTATACGTAGCGGAAACTCCCACCGGGCGACTCTTCGGTTGGAACATAGAGTCACCTGGCAAATTGGTACCAGGACAAACTGCGGGTTATAAAAATCTTATTGGAATTGGCTCCGGCTATGTGAGTCTTGATTCACTTGCTGTTGAGAAGAACGGAAATATATGCGTCGCTACCATCGGCCCCGGTGGCATCACGGTCTTCCCACCGGATGGATCGGCTGCAGCACACGTCGAAGTCGGTGATGATCCTCTCACAACCAATATTTGTTTTGGCGGACCTGATTTCCAAACTGCTTTTATTACGCTTTCCACTACAGGAAGACTCATAAAATGCGATTGGCCAAGACCAGGACTACCGTTAAACTTTCAACAGTGATATGAAACGGTAGCGCCCATAAGCGCCAAAGCTTAGTCTCCTAGTTAGACAGGCAACAATCGTTGGAGGATATGACGTGACATTCGTAATCACACAACCGTGTATAGACACAATGGATCGAGCATGTGTGG
>CAZSFJ010000076.1:0-6335 GCA_964606125.1 uncultured Dehalococcoidaceae bacterium
CAAATACTTCAAATGTATGCTGTCCTGAGCGAGGAACGGCACCCTTGATTGCTGCAGGACTTTTCGTGAATTGGGCGAGCGGACCCAATTGTTTCATCGGAGGTCGCTCATCCTGAGTTTCACCAAACATGCCGAGAACGGCTTCGGTGACAGACGTATTACTCTTCAATCGTGGGCCTCGGGAATCAGTGACTTCTAACACGTGGCCGTTAGCAGTGAGATCTGGGTCGGATAACGCCTGCTGGGTACTCTGCCACGGGTGTGCCACCACGCTTCCGTGTTCTGAAAAGATTTGCATCCATTCGTCTTTAGTTTTTTCTCTCATTCTTCTGAGCATGCGGTCACGAAATTCCTCACGCGCTTCGTCACTCCACTCAGCGGGGGACCCAGAAAATCTCTCATCCGTATAGACATCGAATAATTCAGAAGCTACTACGAAATTTTCAAAGAGGTGTTGCAGGAGATTACCGAGCTGAATCCAGCTTCCGTCCTTTGTCTGCACAGGGTGATAGTTGATAGTCGGCATCGTAGATGCTGCAGCGCCAGGCACAGGGAGTAATTCCTTCCATTTTGCGGGATCATTCGCGAGAAGACTCTGGACTGTCAATCCAGCGAGATCATATGGAAGAAATCCTTGGATCAGACTTGTCTCAAGATATTGCCCAAAACCTATTCTGTCTCTTGCTATTAATCCGGCCATTATTCCAGTAACCGCTGCCTGAGACGTAGCATGAGTAGACGCCGGCACCGTTGAATAGATCGGTCCAGGTCGATTAATCATCCCGCTGAATGACTGCATTCTTCCCGCTTTGGCAGCTACTACTGCCTCGTATCCCGGATACCCAACATATGGTCCATATGGGCCGAATCCCGAAATTTGGCAGTATACGATTCCTGGATTGCGTCCAGCGAGTACGTCATAGTCGCACCCAAGGTCAACGGCAGAGTGGGCTCGGAATGCTGTTAGAACCACATCTGAAGTTTCGACTAATCGATAAAGTCTCTCTCGTTCTATCTCACGTTTGAGATCAAGTTCAATGGAACGTTTTCCGCGCAGCCACATTGGAGAATTTGGGAGCTCTCTAAAAGGATCTCCCCCTGGCCGTTCGACCTTAATTACGTCTGCACCGAAATCACTAAGGATCATTGATGCCATCCCTCCTACAGGGCCAGAGGAAAGGTCAATTACTCGCAAGTGTTCGAGCGGAAGTTCCATATTTATCACCTTAGTTCAGATTATAACCAGAACGGTATCGTACCGTGGGAGTGATAGGCTAGTAATCAGTAAGTTCACTCATATGTACTACACGATTTTGCCGAATTGAAATCTCGGCTGCTGCACCCATGAGTACTGCCATAAGACCATCTAACGAGGAGACCGAGGGCCTTTGACTTTGTTGAATTGCCCTGAGAAATGCCTGATGTTCATGAAAGGTGGCCCCACCATGTCCGTGACTAATATCAGTTGCGATATCAATATAATCAGTGCGCAGTCTTGCAGAGTCTCGGAAGGCTCCAACGGCCCAATTTTCCCATCCTTCGTGACGTAATCCAATCGTCACGGAATTAGCAGGTTGTCTGCATTCAATTTTCCCGGCATCGCCAACGAAATGAATTTCAGTTTGATCTGTACTTTGTTCTGCAAACATGCATAGGTCTAGTGAGGCTCGAGCACCTGATTCGAAGTCAACTATCACAAGTGCGTTGTCGATAATGTCTGGTTTTCCCTCGTCATAAGTTTCGTTTAGGTGATTGACGTCGATTGCTCCCGACGCAAAAATTTGGGTCGGTTCGGATTTCAGAATGTGTCTCATCAAATCAAAAAAATGGCAACACTTCTCGACTAGAGTACCGCCCGTATTTTTATTGAATCGATTCCAATCATCAATTTTTGGAAGGAAGGGATATCTGTGTTCTCTAATAGACAGCATTCTGAGGGTACCTATTTCACCGGAGTCACTTCTTTCAATAGCTTGTGCCACAGGAGGAGCATACCGATATTCCATGCCGATCCAAGCCAGTGACTGATAATCAGACAGAAGTGAATGAAGTGTTTTTGCATCCTGAATGGTGGTGGCCATTGGCTTCTCGATCAATAGGTGTGGACCTTTCTGGACCAATGCAGTTACGATTTCAGCATGAGTGTGATTTGGTGTGGCGACTACCACGACGTCAAGGTCATCTCTGTTGAGGAAATCGGAAAAGTCGTTGTATGTATCTGCGTCCGGGGTAATTTTAAGCGCTTCTTCTATCGAAGCTGAGTGAGGGTCACAAATTGCTACTGCCTCAACCTCTGGAATTAATGCCAGAATTCGGAGGTGCTCGCGGCCCATCAGCCCAGTACCGACAATTCCGTACCGGAGAGGAGTAACCGGCATATCAACAAATCCTCCACTGTTCGCGCTTAAGAAATTAAGTTTTCTTACGATGTCCTAAGTGCTTGGTTCACGACCTGGACCTGGTGGTCCTGCAAATGCCTGTGCAATACTGAGGAACTCTGATGCGAGTTCACCAGTAGTGTTGAGATTTGTATCTGTGTAATGGATTCTTTGTGTTACTACACGACAGAAATCACCGGCGGTGCCTTTTATATTATCGGGAGCATCTTCGGGTCCCCATTTCCATGATTCTCCGGAAGGAGCTATCAGTTCCACATAGATGGGAGTATCGGGGACATTAAGATCCCGATTTTGATACGCAAAATTTCTGGTTATCACTCCCAAGTGAGCCACATGAAATAAACGATCTGAATCGACAGGAGCAATTTCCGCTGCGTCGAGAGCATCCAGGCCATGCGACCAGCATTCCATCAATCGAGCAGTCGCAAACGAGCGCACGGACATAGGTGGCCCTGCCCAAGGTAGTCTGTCCTTGGCATCAAGTGCTTTTAGCGCTGTGTTTTGCCGGGTGCGAGCATCCCGCCACCAAGCTACGAGTTCATCAATCGATAAATTTCTCGCCTCCCTTTGTCTTTGACTCTGGAGCATGTCAGTGGGTGGCTCAGATGGTTCAGTCGTTGCCGATTTTTTCGGATATTCCTTGTGAGTGGCGACATAAGCTGCGTTTTCATCCACGTCAGCTAAATGTGCTATACAGTCTCGCAGCAACCATCCGTCGGCTGGAGATGGATGGTCCCAAACTTCCACTGGGACCATCGAGAGAGCCTGATCGAGATAATTCTGTTCGGCCTCTAAATCGCTAAGTAACTGTTGCATCGGGTCTAAAGTTGCCATGACTAGGATTCTAGCGTCTATGACTCTATCAGGTGGCTGATTTTCTGACGTGAATCAGGAATATTTGTTACTCTCTCATGCGAAGAGAATCTAGTGAAGGGTAGGTAAGTTATGTCTGACCATCCGATGAGAGGGCGGACTGCTATATCTGGTCTAGGCGAGACCAAATATTACAAGCGAGCAGCAGCTCCCGATGGCGAATTTAAAATGTGTTTGGAAGCGATTCTTCTCGCCTGTGAAGACGCCGGAGTAGATCCACGTGATATCGACGGATTTGCCTCATATTCTAATGAGCGCTCGTCACCTGATAGACTGGCGGCCGCTTTAGGCATCAAGGAGATGCGACTTTCGAATATGTTTTGGGGCGGCGGCGGCGGCGGTGGTTCCGGCGCACTAGCAAATGCGGTCTCAGCAATCATTTCTGGTCAGTGTGAAGTTGTAGTTGTCTACCGCTCCCTAGCTCAGGGCCAGTTCGGGAGATTCGGCCAGGGTGCTGTAGTTAATGAGATCAACAATGATGGCAAGTGGACTGCGCCCTTCGGTTTGATGTCCCCTGCTCAGTCGTTCGCGATGCGAGTTAGACGCTTCATGCACGAAAATGGTGTGCAGCAGGAAGCATTGAGAGCAATATCAATGGCATCGTATTTCCACGCTCAACAGAATCCGCGAGCTGTTATGCATGGTCGAGAGCTGACCGAAGAAATCTATGACCAATCACGTTGGATTGTGGAGCCGTTCCATTTATTTGACTGCTGCATGGAGAATGACGGAGCTGCAGCAATGATTGTGACGTCAGTAGAGCGAGCCCGTGATCTGAAACCCGAACCAGCTGTAGTCTTAGCTGCTGCACAAGGGTCGACTCCTAGAAATCAGGCGGCCGCTCACAACGCTGATTTGTACGCAACATCTAATTTTCAGCATGTTGCTAAGCGACTTTATGAGATAGCTGGAGTGGGTCCGGAAGATGTCGATGTCGCGCAGGTGTACGAAAATTTCACTGGTGGAGTGATGATGAGTATAGTTGAGCACGGCCTGTGCGCCCCCGACGAAGTTAATGAATTTTTCACTTTAGAAAATTTCAAAGCTCCGGATGGAAAGATGCCTATAAACACCAGTGGTGGAAACTTGGCTGAGTGCTATATGCATGGACTTGAATTAATAATTGAAGCTGCGCGGCAACTTCGAGGGCAATCACCTTGAAAACCCAGAGGTTGCGTTAGTGGCATCTGGACCGATGGTAACTCCAGTAAGTAGTTGTATTTTGGGGGTAGACAGATGACAACCGGCGAACTTTCACAGTGGCATGCTACTAATCCTGACACGTATCTTCCACCTGGACTAGCGGAACCTCGACCTTGGCAAGATGGGCTGGATATCCCATATTGGGAAGCGATCGAACGTGACGAACTTGTAGTTCAATACTGTGACGACTGTAAGGCTCATCAATGGGGTCCCGAGTGGCTGTGTCATCGATGCCATAAGTTTGACCTTGAGTATGTCAAAGTTGAACCAAAAGGGAAAATATATTCTTGGGAAAGAGTCTGGCATCCCGTTCATCCAGCATTGCAGACCAGTTGTCCGTACATGGTTGTTCTAGTGGAATTACCTGGTGCGGATAACGTTCGCATGGTTGGAAATCTGATAGGTGATCCGATGCGACCTGTCACAATAGGTGAAGAAGTAGAGGCAGTATTTGAACATCATAAAGATGCTGACCCTCCTTACACCCTTGTTCAGTGGCAGCGCACGAGGGACTGAATAAGCTCTCGCGGAGTGCAGTCTATTGAGGTGGGTTGACTCCTAGATGCTCACTAAGAAAGCTTGATAAATCGGCGATGGAAGCCTGATTTATCTCGTGCTGCATTGGGTACTCTTTCAGCTCAACGTTTATTCCCTTTTCCAGCAGGCGTTCGTAGGAATCACGTCCGCGGGCAATGTCTACCATCTGGTCAGTAGTGCCATGCTGGATAAGAAATGGGAGCGCGGACTCGACGGCAGAGCTGAGATTGGCTGTATCGATAACATCATCTGGTAGCCAGGTTGAAAGAGGAGCGACCGCCTGATAATACTCAGGGCTGGCCAGTGATAATCGGTACGCGAGCGATCCTCCTTGGCTGAAACCGACGACAGCCACACGGTTAGCATCACCACCGTACTCATCAATGGCTGCTGGGATAAACTCTTGTAGTGAAGAAACAATTTCCGTTGAATCTGATGCAATCCTGTCCCCGGAAGCATCTTTTCGTTCCCATGTGAACATTTGATTGTTTGATTGCATGGCGTATCCCTCAGGTAGTTCCACGTCGAACGGTGCTTGGGGACAGATAACCATCACCTGACCCCCACACAAATGAGGGGCAAGAGGAAGTAAATCCAAACCATGTGCTCCGTATCCATGCAGCATAATTACAGTTGGTTTGAGCGAACCGGAGTCCCCCTTTGGCTTGTAGATTGAATGGATGAAGTTGGCTAGCGCACTGTCATTAGTCATGAATTTACCTAACTCTCGAATTACTGTAGAAGCCGTTCTGGCTGTCTGGGAGTTAGTATAGTTAACAACAGATTGAGATGGTAATGGAACTAACTCTATTTAGTCCGGCAATAACTTGTGAGAAGTGCATCGAGCATATCGAGGGTGAAATTGCTACTGTTTCCGGAGCGCGTTTTCTTTCAGGGGAGCCAAAATCCAAATCATTCAGTGTCTCTATCAGTCGTGGCGATGTGCTTGATGCCATTTCATCAGTGCTGACTGAATCCGGTTATCCGTTGGGACCTGCTACACCGGCTATATCCTCAGAGATTCAGTCAGAAGATTACACGCCTAGTCCGGTTGTGGTGCCCTCGGAGTGTGGAGCGACGATTAGTTTTACCTGCCCGTGTGGAAGCACTGACGAAATATTTGAGTTCGATCGCGGGATTGCTGAACAGCCAATTAGTTCCTGCTGTGACCATTATACCCTCGTCGGTCCCGCAGCTAGCTGGAGACTACTTGATGAGTTAGGGCCGGCATTTCAAATTGATTCCGTTGATCTTGTTCTTCCATGGGGACAAACGATGGAATTTGCAATTGGTTACAAGAAATCTTCCTGACGAGCGTAGATA
>CAZSFJ010000077.1:0-6327 GCA_964606125.1 uncultured Dehalococcoidaceae bacterium
CCAGATCTTGGTGATCCAGCAATTAATCCCATACCTCTGACGGCAACACCAGCCCACGTGCACGTTCTCATTTCCACATGGTAGGGCAATATTGCACGGTTGTTGAGAGGGCATAGTGCTTTACCATGTACGGACTAGAGTTATCTGGAAGAGGAGTCGGTCAATTGAGTGCTGAGGTGATTGTTATTGGAGCCGGTATTGCAGGCTGTTCGGCCGCTCTCCATCTTGCTGAAGCTGGCTTATCGACGATGGTCATCGAAAAAGGTGAGATATCGAGTGAAGCTTCAGGTGTGAACATGGGAGGGCTCGGTGGAGTGGGGTGGGGCAACTCACCAGGGTTGCAGGAACACCTCACGATGGGGAGCCTAAATATCTTTAAACGTTTGCAAAACGAACTCGGTCATGACCTCGAATTCCGTCAGTCTGGCTCATTCACTGCAATACACGATGAAGCGCAGTATACGTACGCGAAGGACCGAGTATTAGAATCTCAGAATAATGGATTCGAAATGGAGCTACTAAGTCCCTATGAGGCGAAAGCTCTAGAGCCTGAACTCAGTCTCCACATGCTTGGCTATGTCTATAGCCGCTTCAGAGGTCAGGCTGATCCACTAAAAACAACTCGTGCATTCGGGCAGGCTGCATACAATGCAGGAGCCAAGATACGGACCAACACCAAAGTAAGCTCGATTAAACGGGACGGTGGTGTGTGGACACTCGGCACATCAGGAGGTGACTATGAGGCCGATGTAGTCGTTGTTGCTGCAGGAGCATGGTGTAGAGAGCTTGGCCGCATGGTGGGAGTTGAGATCCCAGTAGAGCCGGTGGTTGGCCAAATGTGGTCCACAGAGCCACTGCCGCCACGGATATTCGGAACCATCAGTTCATTTGAATCTAGTTTTCACTGGAGTGAAGCATTATTCGTGGAGGAGGGTTCTCCACCGGAACTCACTCATTCAGGTAGCGAACGGGTTACCAGACATCTCTACGGACGACAGCGGAGAAGTGGCGAAATAATATTCGGAGGTGACAGGCGGGATGTCGGTTTTGACAAGACTATTGAGGACTCAGGCATCGATGTAAACAAAGGTCACGCCACTGAGATATTGCCAATGCTCATGGATTTTCCTATCACCAAAACGTGGTCAGGCCTCATGCCGTTTTCAATGGACGGCTATCCGATCATTGGCAAATTGCCAAATAATGAGAATCTCTTTGTGGTTACAGGTTTGGCGTCTTCAGGGTTTGGTCGAGGCCCAGGCGCTGGAATGTTAATCGCAGATGCTGTAGCCCGAAGTGAATCCAATGCGGTGCTTTCAGAGTCTGATCCAGCACGATTTCAATCGACCGGATCGGATGAGGGCCGTACAGGATCCTTAGCTTAACAAGCAAATTCAGTCTTATATGAGCTCTACCACAGGCCGCGGCGGTTCCTGTTGCATAGGGAACGGTGACGCTAAGTCCGGCGTTCGTGGTTGTTGTACTTCGATCAGCGCTGGTTTTCGGTCCGCGATCGCTCGACTGAGTGTAGTCTTAAGTTCCGCGGCAGACTGGACTTGGTAGCCGGCAACACCAAATAATTCAGCGAGTGCAGCAAAATCTGGATTATTTAGATCGGTGGACATAGAGTGCCCGTTATATTTTTGCTCCTGGATTCTCCGAACGTTTCCGAAAAGCCCATCATTAAAGACCAACGTAATTAGCGGGATATCATATTGGGCCTGCGTGGAGAGTTCCTGGACGTTGTACATAAATCCGCCGTCACCATTCACTGAAACGACTACTTTGTCTGGATTGCCTACCTGTACACCGAGCGCCGTGGGGTATCCGTATCCCAACGTGCCTTGATAGCCGCTTGTGAAGAACGAGCGTGGTTTGTATACAGGGAACCCGCCACCCTGAATGAAATAACCGACTTGAGTACTTTCGGAAACTACTATTGCGTCTTCAGGGAGTGCTTCACGGATGGCACTGGACATCCCGGCCTGCCAAGTCATCCCAGCCATGCCGGCCGTCTGCCTATCCTTCAAATCCGACAGTTCAGCATCACGTGAAACTCGCTTTTTGTTGTGGGCGCGGAGGGCTTCACAGAGAGCAGCTGTAGTTAGTTTTGCATCTGATTGCAAAGCAATTTCCGCCGGATAGTTACGACCAATTTCATCGCTGTCGACATCACACTGGATTAACTTTCCTGTAACAGTTATGCCGCCACCGAGTCCCATATTCGACGCCATGCTAAACCTAGTGCCAACCGCGAGTATTACATCAGCATTAGGTACCAGTTCATTGGTTGGGAATCGTCCTGAAAGGCCTCTTGGTGTTCTTTCGTCGACAATCCCACGGCCGTTTGAGGTCATTAGTACTGGGGCCCCAAGAATCTCAGAAAGTTCATTTACTTCTTCCCAAGCTTCTGCTGTAAGTACACCACCACCCGCACATATGACAGGTGATTCAGCATTGCCCAGTAATTTTGCTGCCTCTTTGATCAGGTCCGAATCTATATCGGCAGCGTTTCGGTGTTCGATCGTTTCAGGTTCTAGAAGCGTGACGTCAGCCACTGTTGCTAGAACATCTGGCGATACTTCGACAGAAACCGGTCGAGGGCGCCCCTCTTGTATTGCCCGACTAGCTCTGCGCATCATTGCGGGTATCTCCCCGGGGGTTTCCCCTCGCTCGGACAATTTTGTGAGGTGGGCGAGGAGCCCAACCTGATCGTTGATCTCATGGAGTGCACCTACACCTTGATCTATCAGGTGAGAATCTATTTGTCCAGTTATGCAAACGACTGGGGATGAACACGCGTACGACGTAGATAAGGCTGCCGTAGTGTTGAGGACACCTGGTCCAGGGACCACAATGAATCCTGATGGCTTCCCAGTTGAGCGAGAATAGCCGTCAGCCATATACCCCGTCGCTTGTTCATGCCTCGTATGGAAAATTGTGAATTCATCTTTGATTTCCCATAAAGCATCAAAGAAATAATCCAATTGAATCCCTGGGAGTGTAAAAAGCGTATCTATCCCCTCGATGCGAAGGGAATGCGCCAGAGCTTGTCCTCCGGTCATTTTCATGGTGCACCTCAATTGTTCACCTATAGTGTAGATCAGTCGATAGTGTTTAGGAGGAGCTAGAAACTATTCAACCGATTGATTCGCAGATTGCTCAATGAAAGATACGAATTCATCCGAATGCAGGTTCCGACCGATTTCCTGCCAGAACTGGGATACACCAGAGCCGACTCCAAAAATAGCCTGAACTCGGGCCGCTACGTTCGAATGGTCATCTCCATTTTCCCAATGATCTCTGAATTGAGCGAAGTATTGAAGCATAAACATATTGAAACGATGCTGATCGATCTTGTCGAGCCGACCTTCGCCTTCCGTCCCGAGCAAGAATACGTTAGCAAAATCACGATCCGCATAGACAGACGAAAATAAATCATTGACCTGTGTGCCGATAGTGAGGCGAAGATTCGTAGTTGATTCTTTGCGTTGGAGTCGCAATTGGTTGAGTAAAAAAAATGCAAGTGCCAAGGTAGCAAAACCGGTAACTATTTGTGCAACAGTACCTATGATTTCGTAATCCATTTGGCTCCTCCAATGCAGGCTTGGTTTTGTGGGTCACACCTGTTTCGATTTCAGGTGAGTTACAGTCTAGGCTACGTGAAGAATTTCTAGGAGTGTCGAAATGTTAGACCGAGACGATTGGCTGCAACCATTTTCTGAAGAGGTACTTGAGCCGAGCCTGCCAATCATCGACCCGCATCACCATTTGTGGGACCGGGTTGGCGGCACTAGGTACCTGCTCGATGAATTGTTGTTGGATACAACAGGACATAACGTGCGGCAAACTGTTTTTGTGGAATGTAACTCCATGTATCGAGCAAATGCACCTGACGCACTGAAATATGTGGGCGAAACGGAATTTGTTCGAGGGATCGCAGCGCAAAGTAACCACGGGCAATACGGCGATATGCGAGTAGCGACAGGGATTGTCAGTATGGCTGACTTGCTCCTTGGCGCAGAGGTACAGGAAGTACTTGAATCTCATATTGCGGCAAGTCCTGAAACATTTCGAGGCATTCGATATAAGACAGCTTGGGCGGTCGATGAAGTCGGAGTTATTCCTGGAGGAGCCAGCGACGCAGAGATTATGACTAGTCGCAGTTTTTTTGACGGATTTTCAATGCTTGCCAAGTACGATCTATCCTTTGACGCCTGGTTACTTCACCCACAGTTGGACGAGTTGGCCGGACTTGCTGGTAAGTTCCCGGATACTACGATCGTGCTTGATCATCTCGGGGGGCCTATTGGGGTTGGACCTTATGCTCAGAACCGTGACGAAGTCTTCCGAGACTGGCATTCGGCTCTGTCACGCGTAGCTGAGCACGAGAATATCTTTTTAAAGGTAGGCGGTATTCAGATGCCAATTAATGGTTTTGGATGGCACGAACACGAATCTGCACCAAAATCCGATGAGTTACTGGTAAAGAACCGTGATTGGTACCTCGCAGCAATCGAATTGTTCGGCCCCGAGCGATGTATGTTCGAGAGCAATTTCCCGGTCGAGCGGCAATCATGTTCCTACACCGCGGTGTGGAACCAGTTTAAAAAGCTATCATCTGACTTTAGCGATAGTGAGCGTATCGCCTTGATGCACGACACGGCGCTCAAGGCCTATAGGCTGACAGATTATTAATACTTACTCGAACTGATCGTTAGCTACTTCGCTCATTGATTGAGTCCGCATGTTCCGTGAAGTGAGTTCCTGCGCGAACCATGCACGCACCAATAGTGGCATCCCAGTCCATACTGTCAGGTCGTTCCACTGGCTTCACCATGTCTCGATCCTCAACATATCGGAATACCCGGTTCAGAACTTCTAGTCCGGCGTCAAGAGCAGGGCCTACGTCAGCAGGGCTCGCTAGTTCAGCGGCCGTTTTTTCCGCTGCTCGTGCATCCATTGCATTTGCCACGGTGCCAGCAAAGAACCCAACGGCACCCAAGGTATGTTCCGCCACTGCACGGGCGGACCAGTTATCGTCATCCCCAGCTTCCCAGTCACCTGAAAATCCATCTGCTGCAGCTCGGAATGCCTCAGCACCTGCTGCTATGTCCGCTCGTATTTCATCTGCCGTAGCCATACCAGTACCTTCCTTACAATTTAGAACTCTAACCAGTGTCGCCGTAGGGTAGCGCAGGGAGGTCCAATGCTGTCAAGTGGTTTCCAATACGTAACGACAACATTACATTCGAAGCCCAGCCACGGGAATAATCAGCAACCATATGAAGACTATTAGATACTTACAACAATAATTACTTTGTAGAACATCTAGTTAAGCTATATAGTCAGTAAATGGTCGGATCGTGGCTGAGGGTTAGTTAGTCCACGAGCACCTACCACAAGAAGGAGGAGTTTATGTTGTTTCACGTCACCCATCGGCATAATTGGGAGACTTGCCCACTTAATTCAGATGATCCTGCAGGACAGGTCGGGGACATGAAAGCAGTAGTAGAAGGCAACGATCAGGTCACTGTTCTTGGCTCCTGGATGGATGCACCAGCTCACAAGGGGTACATGATCATCGAGGCTGACAACGCGGCAGCAATAATGACGTTATGTATGCCTCTCGTTGCACTTGGAGAAATGGAAGTCGTTCCAGTCAGTGAATTCGGAGAGATCAGTGACGCTGCTTTGGCGGCGATATCAGCGTAATAGCTTGTAGTGTTCGGTTTAATCTTCTTCCGAAAACTCAGACTGAAGCTGAATACTTTCAGTAACGAAGGTTCGTGATAGTTTGTTCCTCAGATCATGTATGAGGAGGATTCTGTGTCTGAAATCACAGAGACGGAACTTGCTGCCGCACGAACAGACTGGGGTGACGAATTGGTTGCGATTTCGGTTGCTTTCGATTCTGACGGAATCGAGGCAGCGACTAAGATTGCTAACCGAGCGCTTGATGCTGTTTACGATTATGAATTTGGAAAAGTGCTCTTTAAACCCACTATGGCTAGTGGGGAGCAGACCTTCCGAACCACTCGCGAAGGGGCCTTATCTTATTTTGTTGGACATAACCCGAACTTTCCGCAAGACCACGGGTTTGGTCTGCGTAGTTGGCGTGAAGTAACTTCGGAAACAGCCGCTAGCTTCATGGCCGGCCACATTGCCATGTGGATGGGCAGTGTCACTTTTATAGATAAAGATGGAGAAGTTACGATTGTGGATAAGAGCTGGGGCTACAGAAAAGATACTGGTGGCACCTTGCGAATTGTGCTTCACCACTCATCTCTGCCCTACTCGCCCACCTCTTGAGGCCAAGCTCAACCT
>CAZSFJ010000078.1:0-6175 GCA_964606125.1 uncultured Dehalococcoidaceae bacterium
TTGTACATCGTGTCCGGAACACACAACCCTTAGGTGGGTTCAATGGGCTAGGTACATCACCTTCCAGAATAATTCGCTCACGAGTTCTTTCGATCCGAGGGTCTGGAATCGGAATAGCAGATAAAAGAGCCCTTGTATAGGCGTGCACAGGATTATTATAGAGCTCGTTAGATTCAGCCATCTCAACGATATGTCCAAGGTACATCACGGCAATGCGATCACTGATGTGCTTCACCACTGACAGATCGTGAGCGATGAATAGATAAGTGAGTCCGAATTCACCCTGCAAATCCTCGAGCAGATTTATCACCTGCGCCTGAATCGACACATCCAACGCAGAAACTGGTTCGTCACAAACGATGAAATCAGGTTCCACAGCAAGCGCACGACCAATTCCGATTCTCTGGCGTTGACCACCAGAGAATTCATGTGGGTATCGTTTAGCAAAGGTAGGATTGAGCCCTACAGCCTCAAGGATGTAATCCAATCGCTCCTTGCGTTCAGCCCCCTTGTAGAGACCATGTATGGCGAGAGGCTCTGAAATAATTTGAGCAACACTCATTCTCGGGTTCAAGGACGAGAATGGATCTTGGAAAATCATTTGCATTCGTCGACGGAATCTTCTCAGGTCTGCACCCTTAATCTCAGTCAGTTCAGTCCCGTCGAAGTTAATCTTCCCTTCGGTGGGTCTGTGCAGCTGGAGAATCGCACGCCCTGTGGTCGATTTACCACAACCTGACTCACCAACGAGCCCGAGTGTTTCTCCTCGCTTCACGTCGAATGTCAGTCCATCGACTGCCTTAACATCCGCGACTTTACGCTGTAAGAACAGTCCCGACGTGACAGGGAAGTACATTTTCATGTTTTCAACACTTAGCAGTGTTTCTCCTGGTTTTGCTGTTGTCTCGGCGTTCGCTGCCAAATTCTGTGTAGTCACCACTGGCCTCCAGTTATTCCCTTATCCAACTTTGTGTTTCAAAAATTCTTGCGCAGCTACCCTAAGCAGGTACTTTATCTCTAGTCATACAACAAGGACAATTTGCCACAAAATGACCAGGTTCTACCTCAGTCAATTCAGGAGTCCCCTCTGTTGAACAGAAACAGCCATCGCCTGCTTTTGCACAACGAGGCCTAAAAGCGCAACCATGGATCTCACTTATCAGCAGCGGAGGTTGCCCTTCAATCGTTGCTAGTCGAGTGTGCTCTGTGTCGTCAAGTCTTGGGACAGACTGCATCAAGCCAACGGTGTAACCATGCTGTGGATTATTGAATACATCCTCGGCTGTCCCTGTTTCAATGATTCGCCCGGCGTACATCACATTCACTCGATCTGCATATCTAGCCACCACGCCCAAGTTGTGCGTAATAATCAAGACTGCTGTACCAAGCTCAGATGCTAATTTACCCATAATCTCAAGAATCTGGGCCTGAATGGTCACGTCTAGGGCCGTTGTCGGCTCATCAGCTATAAGTAGTTTTGGATCGCAAGATAGACCCATCGCAATCATAACTCTCTGACGCATGCCACCCGAGAATTGGTGCGGGTAATCCTTTATACGTTGTTCAGCCTCAGGAATCCCAACCATCTCTAGCAACTCAATTGCTTTCTGATCAGCTTCTTCGTCGTTCAGTCCAAGATGCAGCACAACGGCTTCGCGAATCTGCTGCCCAATCGTAAGCACTGGATTCAGTGACGTCATTGGCTCCTGGAAAATCATCGCGATTCTGTTACCTCGAATAGACCGCATCTCGGCATCACTAACATTCAACAGGTCAAGCCCGTCAAACGTTATCGTGCCGTCAACAATACGACCAGGGGGGTTTGGGATTAATTTCAGGATGGACATTGCCGTTACAGACTTGCCGCAACCGGACTCCCCAACCAAAGCTAGTGTTTCACCTTCATCCAAGTCCCAAGTGACACCATCAACGGCCCTCACTGTTCCCTCATCTGTGAAAAAATAAGTTTTAAGATTGTTGACTTCCAAAAGCTTAGCCATGGAACCTCCATATAATTACGCCCAAAGCCGCAGGACGCCTAACCAAAATTATTTTCTGTCCGCAGAATAGTAACCGAAAAATGCTCCCGTGAGTAGTCTCCCGTTAGATTCGCTGGTACCGAAGGTGGGACTCGAACCCACACGCCTCGCGGCACGTGATCCTAAATCACGCGCGTCTGCCAATTCCGCCACTTCGGCACAGAAACATCCTACCCCGAAATTACCCACACGAACAATCTGGATGCCATGCTAATTCAACGCAGCATAAAATATATGGACGGGAACAAAAACGCCACCAACACGATGAAACTAGCGAGCCTTGCCACCGAGATAAGTCTCGAGCCGACCGATTCATCAAAATCTGCACCTTCCCACTCATCGGTGAGATCGGGGTCTAAATCTCCCTCATTTGATTCATCCCATACTGGATCATTCATACCTACAATAATAACGTAGATATGTGAGCCAGCTGAGAAGGAAAATTAACACCCCAGCGAGACTGCTCACAATACCGTCATGCGAGGTGCGACATCGCTGATTCCCTTATCACCCTCATTATCATGTCAGGATTTGCTGCCTGCTATTCCGTTTGGATAGGGCTCAACGTCAGAACGCATGGAGTAGCCAGCCAAAAGTGGTGGATAGCAATCGTGACTATCTGGTGGATAGTCGTGGTTATCCAGCTACGAGTGGCCTTAACCTAGGGTCCTCAGTCGGGGAGTTTTAGTTAATTCGAGACTATCTTCTCGGCTCACGCGGTCTGGCTTCATTGACTCTAAGTTGTCGTCCGCCGTGTTCCTGTCCGTCGATTGCCTGAATCGCAGCATTCGCCTCATCATCACTGGGCATCTCAACGAACCCAAAGCCTTTAGAACGGCCAGTATCCCTATCGATGATTACGTTAGCGTCACTCACTGTACCGTGCGCTCCGAATAATTCTCTCAGATCATCCTCAGTAAATCTGTACGAAATGTTTCCACAATATATATTCACGAAGTTCTTTCCTATACCAATCCAGTGAGACGTTCTCACCTCTGCGTTGAAAACACTAGCACGAAATCCGCTAACGGAATGCTAACACCTTAGGGTCCACATCGACTGACCAGAAATCCAATGCCCCTAGAATCAAAACTGTATGACTAAACTTCTTAGGGTCGTCTCTCGGGTGGCCACTTGTCACCAAATTTTGGCAATTCATCTTCAAACGTACACAACTGAGAACCATCGTCCCCGGAGATCGGACATGGGATGTCCACGGTGTATTTTTCGCCTTCCGGAGTCCTTATCTTTACCTCTTGCCAAAACTTACCAGTCCAATTCTCAATACCTACATCCACGTAGGTCTTATATCTTGCACAATCATCACCCTCGTAGTTCACTTCTGCTCGTCCGTCATATTGCACTTCGCATTTCATAACGATATTGATCACGATGTCGTCATCTGTCGAGGAAGACACATTATCAATGGCCCAAACTATACCCAGCACAATTCCAGCTGGAAGGACGAGTATCATCAGCAATTCCCGTACAAACTTAAACATGGGATCTTCCATCGTCAAAAGTTTGTAGTTGATCGAAATCCAGCTCCACGCCGATTCCAGTGGCATCAGTGTCAAGAACGTATGTCCCGCCATGAATAGGAGGCACGTCGTTGAATACTAAACGCGCAAAATGATCAGTTTCGTCAAATTGATGCTCTAGTAGATCCGTGTTCCTTGCGGCAAGACATATCTGTAGTGAAGTCGCGTGACATATGGGGCCCGTCGGATTGTGTGGAGAAAAATCAATCTGAAATTGATTAAACAGTTCGGAGATCGCAAGCATTTCTTCTGGGCCTCCAGCATATTTGACATCAGGCATCATCACGTCATACGCACCGCCTTCGAGGAACGGTATGAAGCTCTCCTTGCGAATATTCATCTCAAGTCCAGCAAGTTTAATACCGAAACTATTAGCTGTATTTCGCAATCGAGCAATTGTCGGAATTTGTTGGCTGGCTTCTGAGATCGGGCATTCCACCCAGTAAGGCTGTAAAGAAGCAACTTCACGAATCATTTCTGAGGCCCCATCCTCATCAAACCGCCAGTGACAATCGATCATCAACCGGGCATCTTTGCCCACCACAGTTCTCACCGCAGCCACTCGGTCCAAGCCTTTGGCTGTTGCGTTTCGCATTTCCCCACGATCTAATGATGGCTGCACTTCATCAAACGGAGCAATCTTAAACGCAAAGTAGCCCGCATCAACGGCATTGGCTGCGCTTGCGGCAAAGCCGTCCGGAGTACGGTCGATCGTGCGTCGGTTTATATTGGCATACACACCAACTTCATTTCTTTGCACTCCACCCAGTTGTTCAGCAACTGAACATCCACGAGATTTTGCTACAGCATCAGTCCAAGCCTGTAACATTGCCGACGAAAATGCCGCTTCCGAGAGACTGCCAAATGGCAGAGATTCCTTGAGCGAACCGCTGGTAAACGGCACCTCCAACAGTCGATGATGGTTGTCGAGCCAGACGGCCACAACATCCTTGTCTCTGCCTCCCAAGCTTGCTTCTCCGACTCCGGTGAATCCATCTGAGTCGGTAACACGGATAAATATCCACACAGTTTTATCAGTGACTGCAGTAGTTCCGATTTCGATTCGGTGGAAGACAAGCTGCCTTGACATCTCTCAAGAATATCTGGATGTTCGTCGACTGGGAAACAGATCCTTATACTTTTGGTACATACAGACTGGTACTCTGCGGAACCCGAAATGAAAATACACCATCCAAAAGTCAGAACCATTTTTCGAGAAGAGGTTGGGAAAAACATCTCAGACCCGTCTCTTCTGAATAATTATCGAAGTTTTGTTATCCAGGGATTTCTTGCAGCAGTTACGACGATAATTGTCTTCTTCGCAATAGATATTTTCTACAACGCAATCGTCGGCGCGGCACTAGCTGCAACCGCCTTCGGGATGTTCCTTAATCCATCAGGCCGATTATCTCGAATCCGAGCGTTCGTCGGAGGTCATACCCTGGCAATAGTGCTGGGATTAGCGCTCACTGTACTCACCAGATCCTTGGACGTTGAAACGTTCGATGCTTCAAGTGTTCGAACCATCTTTACGGTCGTCCTGGTACTTGGACTCGGTTGCTTCGTTCTTTTTGTATTGATGGCATGCATTGATTGCGAACATCCCCCAGCGGCTGGAATGCTAGTGGGGTTGTATGGAATCGGTATAGATATCGTACTTATATCGGCTCTATTGGTCTCTCTCATCGCCCTAGTGTGTATCAAGCTGTTGATTCGTGGGAGGTTACAAAATCTCGTCTAGCCTGGCGACCTCATGTACATCCTCAGACCTATGAAACGGTAGTGGATGGGCCTTTATAGATGCCGTCGTAATTGCCATCCTCATCAGTCCAATACATGACCTCATCTATCGAGCAACCAATCACATCAGACATACCACGGCGATAACCTTGGAGAAGCGTGTCATCGTGGACCGCTCGAACAAGCTTGAATATTTCATCTCTCATTTCCTCACCAGAATTGTTTGATATTAGATGGGCTGCTACTTCGTCCAGTGTGACGGTTCCCTTTATGAAGTCTGCATAATCCATTTGTGTTCTCCTATGTACTGAATACCCTAGACTTCTTTGAAGATTAATTGAAACTTGGTTTTAGGGGATTGAAGATGGTACAAAAAACTCTGGTTGTCGGAGGGACCGGCCCCACAGGAGTGCACCTGGTGAATTTTTTGATTGAAGCTGGCCACAACGTAACGGTGTTTAATAGTGGCCAGCATGATGAAGGAGTCGAATTCGTTGATTCAGTTGAACGTGTATACGGGAATGCGCGTGACCAGGATAGTGTCAGAACCTCGATTGCAAAAACAAACTGGGACATCGTCATATGCACTTACGGGAAACTAAGGATGCTTGCCGATGAACTTGCGGGTAAGACTAAACGCTTCGTCGGTATAACCGGCCAGCCCGTTTATAAAGGGGCAGCTAGGCGCACCCCCGACGGCTCAATACCACTGCCAGTTCAAGAACACGCTGATAGGCAGTACGATGCTTCAAACTATACGGGCCGGGTAGCTGTTGGAGAAGATCAAATTTTTATGCAGCACGGACGAGGAGACTTCGAAGGAGGACTGGTGCGAGACCCAGGAGTGTATGGCCC
>CAZSFJ010000079.1:0-6160 GCA_964606125.1 uncultured Dehalococcoidaceae bacterium
GCGGCTGCCACTAGTACTAATATCCAACCGAATACGACGAGCCAGGGCCGACGGCCGCTAAATCCGGCAATTCTTTTGATAGAAATCCCCATGCGGATGTACCTTTCTGCAGTAGGGTCGGTATTTGTCAAAAATTCAGATAAATGTGGAGCTAATACCACTACTTACGAACCTAGCACACCTACAGGTTAGTGAAAGGAGCGTGGAGACCGCGTGCTGATCTGTCTAGACATCCGCTGAGCGGCAGTTGGTCGAGCAGTACGGAGTGGACCTGTTACCACTTGGCAAAACATCCGGGACCTCGTTATTGCAACCGTTCGGATTTGAGTCAGATGTTTGGTTTTTACACGGTGTATACGTGACCTCTTGGAATAGGTCTCTCACGATCAGTGCCCAGCACCAACCGGCCCAGCTGGTTACCCGGATACTGCTTTCGTTCGGGTCCTTGTTTCCTGAAATGCCGCCTTGCGGCACCATGAATCCATCTGTGTGCTGTCTGAACTTTTCAATGAGTAAGTTCCAGCCGGTGGGCTCAGCGAATGCTCGAATGAGTATTTCTTGTTGTTTATGATCCTGAACCCGACTTGCCCATGTTCCAATATTCAACCATTCGTTTCGCCAATCAGACAGTGAATAAATGGGGCTGCCGAACTGATCAAAATCCCCCCAGAAAAAATCTGTGTATTTAGTCCCAAATTCAGCGACCACTTGTATGAAGTCAGAAGGATCTTTCAGATAGGCGTATCGCTCAGCGATTTCTCCAACTCTCCGATGCATGTCTGCGTCAGGTTCCTCAAAAAAATATTGATTCATAAACTGGCTCTGACGTTTAATCTGGGATGGATCGTCAAGGTCGAGTCGATCTAACGTTTTTCCAAAATCATCAACGCCTTCACGATCACGACGGGATTGCCAGTCAACGAAAGAACCCCAGCTAGGGTTTGTATCCGCCTTGCGTTGCTCGTCCACGATTACCAGATTTGTCGGTGTCTTGAAATCGCTGGGAGTACGAACGAGTCGAATTGCCGGCATAGATTGTCGTTATCCTCCGAGTATTAGCATGCACAATCACCGTCACATTTGCAATGTGGGTCCGAGGGAGGCACGTCCAACGCTGGGTTCCTGTCAAAGAAGCCAGACGGCCGTATGGAGAATCCAGTGTATGCGACCGGCATAACAGGCCAATCCTCGAGACGTGGAATGTGGTTATGGCCGAACGTATACCAAATCACAACATCTTTGTTTTCAAGGCTACGATTACCGCTCATCCATTTAGGTAGTCCGTCGCCACCGGAATGCTGGTTCGGATAATTTCCAGCGGCGAACATTTCGTCACGGTTATATTCTGTTGCCCACATATGCCCAGTCATGAAAGCAGCCCGTTTCATGATTACGGCATCGTCGTGATGGAACGGGAGGACATTCTCGCCGGGAGCAATCTTGTAGCTAACTGGCTCGCCCATGTAGTTATGACTCGAATGGTTAGCCACTGTCCAGTATCTCGCAGCAAACGGATCGACCTTCCTGGGGAAGTCAGCTTCTTCTGTGAGGAGCGTTTTCTTAACAGAGAACGCGTTCCCGTGTCTATTCTCCTCACTGATCGGATCTCGGACTGTATCAACTTCATAGACGGAGTTTTCCTGTCCGTCGACCATCATATCGAGTCGAACATTGAAATAGTGTTGATGATTATGTGCCACCACCTGTGGGGCGACCAATGTCCCGTGTTTTGGTTTCGCCTCGGGCAGCATGGCAGAAGAATTGACCACTCCAGTCAGCTTGACTTGATAATCGATACTCCCGTCCTGGTAGAAGTACCAGAAAAAACCGTATTCGTAATTTCCAACTGTTGTGAAGAAGGAGACAACCAGACGCCGGGATCTCCGAACCTCAGTTTCGCCGATCCGATTGTCAGTATGCTTCCAGAGGACACCAAAATCTTCCTCATGCATGCAAATTACATTTTTTTGCGTATTAGCCCTGCCGGTAATGTCATAAAGTGAGACATCGAAATAATAGATTTCACCGAGACAATCACAGCCAAGCTCCAGAGAGTTCGCACATTTCCCAATACCGACTTCTCCTGAATCGAAGACTTGTTTTTTGTAGTGATCGTTTGTCGGGTCCCCATACGGAACCACCATTTCAGACAAAGCTCCGCGATACAGCACAGACCGATTTTTTCCTTGATCCTGATACGTGACGTTATGTATCACTAGTCCCTCACGTGGAGTATATCCAACGCGGAACTGCCATTTTTGCCAGTCGACGTGCTTGCCAGTTACCGTGAAACTGGGTCCCTCCGGTTGAGTGATCTCAATTGGTTTGAGATCTTCTCGGAATGATTCTTGGTATCTAGTCGCATAATTTGCGTCCTCCGGTGGAATTGGTACAACTCCAAAATCCTGTATTTCGAAAATTTCACTTTTGTCGAGATCAATTATTACCGACAGTCCTTCAATTGGTCGTGCGTATCCGTTGTCGGTCGCCTCACGTCGTAACCAGGCTCGTCCAATCGCAAGTCGCTTACCTTTTTCTTTTTCATCACCAAAATTCGAGATCGGCCACGGATCGATCATGACAAGATCAGGATTCGTGATGCCGCGCTTACTCAGCGCTTCTACGTATCTTGGATCATGCTTAATTTTGCTCTCAAATTGCAGGAAATTCATCTGATGATCGCCGAAAATAAAAGCCGGTTGAACACCTTCAATATGCTCGGACTGTATCAACTCATTTGTATCTAATGAAACAATCAGTTCGTGGACTTCCTGTTTTTCTGAATCAAGGGCTACGAGAAAAGCCTCCCGTGGCACATACGCTCCAGGATGAAAATTCAATACGTCGTTCTTTGAAGGCTCTCGTAGAACAATAGTTTCAAATAACAAGTTGTCAGCAAGACCGGCACTTGCCTTGACAATTGTCACTGCTCTGTCGATTTCTTCGGCGGATAGTGGGTCCAAGGGATGATTCGCTACGTCTGCTTGAGTATTTGCCTGCTCGAGTTTATCTCCCACAACCATATGGAACTCCTCAATTGTTTCGGTTCGTCAATGTTCAGTGTAGATGAAAAGTAGTCAATTTCGGCAGTTTGCGTCGACGTGTTAGTCTGTCGTCCAGTACAAACACTGGAATAGAACTTTGAGGAGTGTAAAGTTATGACGTTGTATATAGGGTATTACAGACCATCAGCCGCTCAATGGCAGAGATTTGCAGATGCAGAGGATAACGGGACAGTTGAAGAAGAGCAGCAGGCTTTTATGGCTCGAGTATTGGCTGCTCGTGCAAGCAGCTTTGCTGGAAATATCGTGGCGTCCTATTCTCCGATATCCACCAGTTTCGATCTCCCAAGTATCATGATTGTTGAGACGGATGACGCTACTACACTTGCCGCTATTAATGCTCATTACAATTCAGTTTTAGAGTTTACCTGGAGCCCAGGAAACTCGATTGGAACCACTACAGACTCAGCTGAGGCCGGGATGCAGAGGCAATTCGGGAACGATTAATCGTGACAGTTAGGTCTTGGATCGAGGAGGTTCCACTCCTATCCGAGACCTATGCCTTTCAGAAAAGCAGCCTTGTCAGGTGCACGACCAAGAAATCCTTCAAGTTGGACATGCCCGTCTAATGAACCGCCAGGCTCTAGTATGTTCGTTCGGTATTCTTGACCAACTGTCAGTGGGTCCCCATTTGCGAACCTGGTGAACATATCGTCGCCGAAGACTTGGGACCAGAGATAACCATAATATCCAGCGTCGTAGCCAAACAGGTGACCAAACCCTGCCTGGAAATGGGTATCCTCAGGAAATTCGAATCCGGTTATTGAGTGTAAGTCCTGAGCGGGTAGGTCCGTATCAGCGGGCAGTATGGCATCGTGATAGGCAAGGTCCAGTCGGGCAAAGTAAATCTGCCGCAGATAATGGATACCGCTCCCAATATTTTTTGCCTCTTTCATTCTTTCAATTAATTCAGGAGGAATTGGTTCACCTGTATCCTTGTGACTTGTAAATTGCTCCAAAATCGTTTTTTCCCAGGTCCAGTGTTCGAGCATCTGACTCGGAGCCTCTACAAAATCACGCTCTACTGCTGTGCCGGAGAATCGGCTAAATGGTGCTCGGGTCAGGGTTTGATGCAAAATATGACCGAATTCATGGAACAGAGTTTCGACCTCACTGTGTCGCAACAGGCTGGGAGATTCAGCTGAAGGTTTAGTGAAATTCGCGACTATGGCTGAGATAGCTGGTTGGCGTGTATCGTCGGGGCGAAGCCTACTGGGCTTCAGCGTAAATGCCGCTGCGTGACCATATTTACCTTGTCTCGGATGTAAGTCCATATAGAAATGAGCTATATGTTCTTTGGTGTGGGCTTCGGTTATGGCGTACAGACGAACATCAGGATGCCAGGCCTTGTGCTTTTTGATTTCCGTAAATGCTACGCCGGTAAGTCGCTGATAGATGCTGAACATACCTTCTAAGGTTTGCTCAAGAGGGAAATAATCAGCTACTTCGAACTGATTGACATTATATTGATCTGCCTTAACGCGCTGCTGGTAGTACCTCCAATCCCATATCTCAAGCCTCGCAGTTGGATTCTTTGTGTCGGCTCGTTTTGCTTCTGTCAGCTGTCGCAAGTCATGTTCAGACTTTTTCTGAATTTGTTGTTCAAGTTCGATGAGAAATGTTTTTGCGGCCAGTGGGGTTTTAGCCATTTTCAGCTCAATCGAGTATTCGCTCCATGATTGATAGCCGAGGAGCTTTGCGATTTGAGATCGGATGCGGATTGCGTCTTGAAGTAACGGTAAATTCTCGGCCGCTGCTTTATTATGATTCTTGAGGAAAAGCTCTCTCCGTTTTTCCTCCGATGATGACGTTTCCATGAAGGGGAACATTTCTGGGTAATCAAGTGACACCTGATAATGTTGACTTCCACCCTCATCTGACTTCTTCAGGTTTGCGATATAGTTCTCTGGCAATCCTGCCAGATCGTCTTCTGAAACGACGATATAGTCTTCAAACTCATCGATATTTTTTCTGAAGGAAATACCAATCTCGACAAGTTGTTGTCGCAATTTTTGTACTTCATTTTGTCTGGTTTGGTCTAGAGCCAGACCGTTCCTTTTGAAATCACGCTCTATGAATTGACATAGTCTCTGCTCGACGGGTTTAAGGGATTGATATTCTTTCGTGGCGTTAAATTCCTGAACAGCTCTAAAAATATCAGTCCGGAATCCCAGCTCAGTCCTGAACGATGCCATCCGCTTATCAGATTCTTCAGCAATTTGTCGGAGAGATTTGTCTTCTGAGACGTAGGCAAGGAAGCAGAAAGCTCCGTCGGTTTCTATCAATAAATTTGTGACCTCATCAAGCGGCCGAATAGTATTTTCAAACGTGCGCTCTGGCGGATTGACGGCTGCTACTGCACTGTAAATGCTATTAACTCTGTCGATTGCCTCATCTACAGCATTACTAATGTCATTCCCGCTGGTGCTGTTGTAATCCCTCGGGGGTGTATCGGTTTGATCGTCAAAGATATCGAAATTAGAGATCACTTAAAGCCTCCTTGGCCTTTAACCAAGAGCTGCGAATGCGGTCTTCCTCTTCGTAGTCAAAAGATCCTGCAGCAGGTATAACTGTGTCCGTATCGAATCCGTCCGGAAGAGGATTATCAACATACCAGCGAGCCGTAGCACGTGTTGCCTCTTCAACTGGCACCCGATCTCGATATCCAAGGAGGTTACGGGATTTGCTCATGTCGAGGATCAGCGGAGCCTTTTCTGCGAGCGGGTAAACATTTCTACAAAGATCGCCGGGGACATCAATGAGCTCCATCTTCGAATCGAGCTCGTCGATGATTAATTCTGCTACCCGGGCAGCACTAAGAACATGTTCATCACCACTATTGAAGGCGTTCCCTGGGGCTTCTTTTCGGGTAGCCGCCAGATATACTAGCCAGGCTACATTTTCTGAATAGCCTCTCTGAAAGTAACTCATTCCTGCGTGTGGCATGAGCATAAATGGTCTCTTATCAATCACCCTGCGAATAACTGCCCATTCGTGATTGAGTGGAGCCCTTGGGCCATACACTCCTGGGTATCGAACCAGTACTCCTTCGAAGTCTCCTCGTCCGTGCTGCATAAAAATTTGATCTTCTCCAACAG
>CAZSFJ010000080.1:0-3285 GCA_964606125.1 uncultured Dehalococcoidaceae bacterium
GGCGATCGAATTCTATATAGATAAGAAAGCAGGGATAGGTCCGACCGGCCGTGTATATAACAAGCGAAATAAAATTGAGCGTGATGTGGCGGTTGCGTTTCTTCTCGACATGTCGGCCTCAACAGACGAAGAAATTGAAAAACAACGCCAATCTCACTCTGATGATGATGATGATGATTTTGACGGAGATCCGCGTAAATATTTCCAGTGGTTAGCTGCGCGCAGAGCCAGCCAAATGATTGAGCCACCGAAACGAATTATTGATCTTGAGAAGGAATCAGCTGTTTTGATCGTGGAAGCTCTAGAGGCCATAGGTGATTCCTATGGGATATATGGATTCTCCGGTTATGGACGCGACAACGTTGAATTTCACGTCATCAAGGATCTCGACGAATCCATGAGCGAGCTCGTGCAGAGGCGCATCGGGAAAATAGAGCCTATTCGCTCAACCCGAATGGGACCGGCGATCCGTCATACTATTCACAAATTGAATGAGCATGACTCCAAGGTGAAGATTCTCATATTGGTGTCGGATGGCCGCCCACAGGATCATGGCTATGGTAAAGATCGGACGGAAAAAGAGTACGCAGTGCATGATACGAAGCAGGCACTGCTTGAGGCTAAGCGCGATGGGATCACGCCATTTTTGATAACTGTGGATAAAGAAGGACATGACTATTTGCAGCAGATGTGCGACGACATTGGATACGAGGTTGTCGACGATATCGAGAGCTTGCCTCGTAGGCTCCCCACACTTTACAGACACTTGGCGGTTGAGTAGAACAAGAGTAGCTAATTCAACTCTTGTACTTGCTTCAAATCCTGGTGCCCAATGATTTCGATGATTGCTTGTGCAAGTCTCTTATTACCAAGGCGTGGGAACATGTTTTTGGCTATTAAATAAGGGTTATCCGTCCCGACTTTTTCACTTGCCATCATTACTTTCTTGGCTCGTTTGGAGTGGTGAAGGATAAACCTGTTGAACGCTTTGTCAGGGTCATATATAGCGGTGCCATGCCCCGGGTAAATCACCTGGATATCAGTCTGTGCAAGCTTTTTTACCGACTGAATAAACAAGGGGAGTGATGGCCAGTGCCGGACAGACTCAAATTCATTCAGTTTCTCCCGAGCTAAATGAAGGCCGGCGGTGGGGATTGTATGTTCAAGAACAGTGTCGCCAGAGAATAGTAGTTTGCTATCAGAAGTGGCTGCTACCAAGTTTCCCCGAGTGTGACCGGGCGCATAATGAATTACAAGAGTTTCATGATTCCGCAGCATAATCTCCTGTTGATCTAATACCGGGAGCAGTGCGTTCTCAGGGCACGGAATCCACCGCATAGAATTAGTGTTTGTTTGCGATTTGATTTCATCAACGATACTTGATGGAACTCCTTTTTGTATGAGATACGAGAATCGGTTTTCTCGGTCATCTTCAAGTGTTTTAATCCCTTTAGTCAGGGTCGATACCGCTTCTGGATGGGCAACTATCGTAGCTCCTTCTTTGGCCCATTGGGATGCCAATCCAGCGTGGTCAATATGTTCATGGGTGATTAGAACCTTTTTGATGTTCGATGGCATTAACTCATGCTGGTCAAGTTGCGTACAGACTAAATCCCAAGAGAAGTCTTGTGAGGAGTGCGATATTAGATCTGGTCCTGCATCCACAAGGAGCCACGAATCATTTTCGTCCAGCGGTAGTAGCCAGCAGGTATTAGTTGCAAGATGGATTGGGATAGGTGATAGAGACATCAGGTATTCTTTGAAGCTTTTAATTGTTCCTTGTACAACTTTGTGAGTCCACTGACCGTCTCCTCAATTGAGTTAAACGCGGCCTGATGGAACATCCCAAGGAAAGGGGAGACTCTTCCGGGAAATTCACAAAGATAGACTGGTCGTCGCACATCACGCGCGTGGGACATCTCAGCGAAGACTCCGGGCGAAACCAACTCAGTTGGGTAATAGACAACAACCATATCGGCTTGATCGACCCACTGTAAGTCACGAGACAGGATCTGACTTTCGATATATCTATTTGCAGAAAGTGCCTGTTCCAACGGAGGATCTTCATCCGTGAGATGAAACTCTCCTGTTTGAGGGGAATTTAGATCTTGGATACTCAAAGGATCGTACACAACAAATCCTGCTTTCATCAGCTGATCACCGAAATCGGCGGCCCTTTCAAGGAGATCAGGATCTTCTTCCAGGATAGATGTGATTGGGTACGATAGATATATACTCGGTGCGGGATGAGTTCTAGTGAGGCCCTGAATCCCCGAAGGATTGGACCTCCGTGCAAGTTCAACGAATCGCACCCCTAGAAATTCCGCAAGTATTCGGGTAATCGACGTCTCATACGTCCTCCACATCACAATATCAGTAAGTTCTAATTGATCTTGCCATTCTTTTCGCGCCTGTAGATTCGACCAGATGATATTGGCGTCATGGGTAACCGTAATAAATAAATTAACATCATCGGCAAACAATTGTTTGAATAAATTCATGTCCATACCGGATACGAGTCTGCCTGACCGCATAAAGGCCGCATGAGTGGAAATTAGTTTTATATCAGCTGTCGAGTTAAGTATCTGATCTTTGAGTTCGCTGAGAGCGGATACACGGTGGAGGTGCAATAAGTCTTCATTTCCGTCAAGTAGATCTGTGTGATTATCGCTATAGCGAAGATGTGCTGGAACTGCATTGAGCATCTGCCCGACATCGAATACCTCGGCTTGTCTATTGTCATTCGGGTCCTGATTAATATACTCTGCAGCTTCTCGAAGGAACTCGGTGCGTTCTGAACCGCTTACCCCAGTGCACCATATCAACATAGGGTCCCCTACTGTTTGTTTATTAGATACTGCCGAAGCATTGTCAGAGCAGTGAGTACTGCCCTTTTTTTGGCGGCTTCTCTGCCTTGATAATACCGAGAATGAGAGTATTCGAGGAACCCTCTGTCGTCTGATAGTGCAATATGCATAGTCCCCGGAGGCTGCTCTTCTACTTCGTTTCCTCCGGCAATCCCAGTGATGCCAATCCCTAAACTGGCACCTAGAACTTCTCTTGCTCGCACTGCCATTTCTTTAGCGGTGTTTTCTGAGATGACGCCGTGCTTGGCTATTGTGTCAGAGTCGACTCCCATGGAGACTTTGGTATCAGTGGCGTACGTTACTAGTGAACCTCGAAAGTATTCTGATGAACCATCTATGTCAGTAAAACTAGAGGCTAGTGCGCCACCAGTTGCCGACTCCATTAAAGCCAGAGTTAAGCCCTGTTCTATCAGCATTC
>CAZSFJ010000080.1:3295-5558 GCA_964606125.1 uncultured Dehalococcoidaceae bacterium
GCTCAATAATTCTTCATCTTCACCCCAAATAGCTGTTCCTAAAATATTTCGGGCTTCTTTCTCGACAGGTCGGATTAAATCTAACGCAGAATCGCGGCTGTTCCCTTTCGCGCTGATGCGGACATGCACTCCGTCAGCACGTGCGTAGACGCCTATAGACGGATTAGTTGAATGTAAGAGTGGAGTAATCATTTCATCAAGTGTGCCTTCCCCGATCCCCGACGTTTTGAGGGTTCTCGAAACGAGGATGGAGGAAGCTTGTTTTTCTAGTTCTGGTGCTACCTCATTTTCCCACATTCGGATCATCTCTGGAGGAGGACCCGGCATTACAACGATTATTTTATTTTCACGTTCAACCCACCATCCTGGTGCAGTACCACGCGGGTTTTCAATGGCTCGTGCAGATTTGATTAACTGAGCCTGCTTCAAATTTCTTTCAGGCATATACCCACCGCGAGCCTCGAAGAGCGTACGCAGAGCATTTGCCTGGTCTTCATCCTGATACAGATCTTCCTGTAAGACAGAGGCAATCGTTTCCCGAGTCAAATCATCTTCTGTTGGCCCAAGCCCTCCAGTTGCAAAGATAATATCAGACCTGTTCCAAGCTCTCTCGAATATCTCATGCAGTCTGTCGGGGTTATCGCCGACTTGGCTGGTGTACAGCATATCAATTCCGAATTGGGGTAGCCGTGAAGCAATATATGCAGCGTTTGTATCAACAATTTCACCGAGCAATATTTCCGTACCTATTGATATGACTTCTGCGCGCATATACCGGTCCTTTCAATCTTTTATTCTAATCAGAAACAATTAAAGAATGTCCATTTATGTCAGTCTTCAAATGGCCGGTTACATTAATCAGATTAATTTGAGCACAATATTCGATATCTTCCTCAAAGTTATTCTTCAATAACCGCTGGCCATGTTCAGTTTTAGCAAGAGCAGCACTCAAACTGATCGGATTTTCGTACTGAGATTTGTATCTAGATTTGAGATCAGAGGCTGACTCAGAAAGGATGGCACCAGATGCTTCAAGTACATCAATGACAAGGGCGGCAGCCAGGAAGTCATCCTCGGCTGGTGCTCCCTCCCAGCCCGAGCAAACAATGACGATATCGTTTTGTTCCCTGATAGCACGTTGAACCGTCGCGTCCAGATTAACGGGAGCTATTGGCATTATGAGTTCTGCACCGACACAGGAAAGGAGAGTGGGTGTTCCGTTCGTTGTTGCCATTATGACGGCTGACGGAAGCTGTTTTTTTTTAGATAGTCGTAGAAAAGCTAATGGAGAATTTCCTCCATCGAAATCATCCGGAGGTAAAGAATTTCTTTCCCCGATCATTAATACTTCTTCAGGGAGAAGAAGACTAGCCTTAAGGTCACGAGCTGATTCGATTGAATCAGCCAAATATATTTCTTTCACTCCTTGCTCTAAGAGGACCGCCATGACTGAGGTAGCTCTAAGAACATCAATCACAAGACAAGTGTTCCCTATTGGATCGACGTCGAATCGACTTTCTGCGATAGATACTTTCATTCAGTTAGCCTTCTAGTAAGGTAATGCGTCCGGATCATCTGCCTCTAATCTCTGATCTCTTTCCTTTTCATTTTTTTCTCTCAATGCAGCTTCAGCATAGGAAATCCTATCACTCTCGAAATCAGGATTACGGGCAGCCTGCACTTGGTCTTTCAGCTCTTCTGTGATTAGGCTGGTTTTGCGCCAGTCAGTCAGTGTATTTTGTGCTTTACGCAGGTCATTTTCATCTGGAAACATTCTTCCATATCGTGCTTTATCAAAAAGTTGAGCAATCGGATGAGCCGGTGTGCCTAAGTACTTTTGATGAGCGCTGGCATATTCATCTACGGTTTCACCTGCTGATCGAGGCATACCACGCAGTGAGCCGTCTTTTTCAAGTTCTCCCCACAAGGAATATATAGCATGGCGTTGCATCCAGGCCTTAGACGTGGATTTCCGTCTAGGTAACAAATCCTGAATTAGTTCGAGTAATGAGCCACTCGAGTTTGGCGTGGTGTACCTTTCCGAGGCTTCATCATCCGTTTCATTCTTTCCCCGAACAAGGCCGACAATGAATAAGAAAATTCTATAGAAGGCATAACCCAGTACAAACAATACGAATGATTTCAGAGCGGCTCCTATCCACGGCGGAACTTGGGACGCTTCGTCTTGTAGATTTTGTGCAGGTGGTGCAAGACAAGCTTTGTATTCTTTATTCAGTTGATCTGCGAGAATCGTGTCTCCTTT
>CAZSFJ010000080.1:5568-6084 GCA_964606125.1 uncultured Dehalococcoidaceae bacterium
CATTAACTGCTTTAAGGAGTTCACCGCATGGTTCCGGTGCCATCGAACTTGAGCTTTGTGGACCGAGCAAACTCAGAAAAAATTTCAATAGCCAGAAAATTGGGGTGAGGATAATAACCATTATCCTGCCAATTATTTCACCTAATAGATCGAATAGAGGGTTGAATATCGGTGAGACATCTATTTTCGTTATCAACCAGAACAGCAGCCCAACCAGACACAAAACGAACATGGTACCAGCAAGTGAGTATGTCCAAGGAGCAAGTTTCCCTTTAACCCCAGTCTCGGGCCTGACGCCATTCAGGTATGACAAGGCTAGAGTAAACGCGCCTAAGACAAAATGTATAGCCACGAATGGTGCCAAAGGTATGCCATTGAGACCACCAAGTATGAGTAAAATCAGATTTGCTAGAAATCCGATTCCCCAAGAGCGTGACACCTTCAACACTGTGACATTTGAAGCGCCCACAATCAAGAATCGTATCCATATCATCAGAAAGCCAGCTAACACCAGAG
>CAZSFJ010000081.1:0-2910 GCA_964606125.1 uncultured Dehalococcoidaceae bacterium
AAAACCGATGGATTTAATGATTGTCGTTTCTCTGCTTGAATCACCAAACGTGCCTCCCTATGATTCTTGGTTTTCCGGGGAACCGATGTCGTACCATTATTTGGGCCACCTTGTTGCTGTCATTTTTGGGAAGATAGCTGGTCAAGATCCCGGTATTATTTTTAACTTTGCTCTGGCATCTGCTGGTGCGAGTACAGCTTGTGCAGTGTATGCGCTGGTGGGTGATATGTACTCGGACTCAAAAAATAGTTTTGGCAAAAGTCCAGTGATTTTAGCTTTAGCCGGCATCTTTACATTGTTTCTTCTGTTTTTCACAGCTCCTTGGATAGGACTACTTAATCTGTTGGCAGCAAACGGATTAGTCGAGAATCTACAACTAGGCCACTGGGGTATACCCAACTTTCCAATTGAGTCCACCACTGAGTTCGGCCTGCCAACCGATTGGTGGTGGTGGTGGTGGACTACGAGGTTGTTTACAGATGGTTTTGCTGAATTTCCTGCGTTTGCTTTCATCTTAGGTGATCCACATTCGCATTTATTGAATCTTCCTTTCGTAATTAGCTTCCTTGCGCTAGTAATACTGCGGGCTGACGAAACAGATATGCGTGACAATTCATTGATGCGACTCACTGGTTGGGTGATACCTGCCAGCCTCCTGCTCACTACTATTTTGTTGACGAATGTTTGGGATTTCCCGATTATGATCGGTACATTATTCATGTTTACTTTGGCAAAATCCTACCGCAGTAAAATCAAATTACGTGAAACCATCCGCTTGATGTTAATTTCTATGTTCCCAGTAATCACTTCGCTCGTTATATCGATCCCATTTCTGATTAGTCTTGATCCACCACCGACTGGAATAAGGCTAGTAGTCGGCGAGCATACATCACCGGCTCAATTACTTATGTTTTGGGGGCCACTGTTAACGATTTTCTTTACTTTTGGTCTTACTACGGGTTATTACAGGATGAGTCGAACTTCTCTCATAATAGCCAGCTCTGTAATTACTGCCCTCGCAGCGATCTGGATGATGATTCTTTTATCCACTGGGAATACCTCTGAACTATTCGAGCGGTCTCTCGGTTGGCTCACGTTAGGTATTCTTCTAATCCTTCTGATGTTCTCTCTCCGACAAGCATTTTCCGAACATCTTTCGCAATGGATTCCCTGGTTGTTCATGGCAATTACTTTAATGCTACTTATCTCGACAGAAATAATTAGATTGGATGATGCGTTTTTGGGTCGAGTCAATTCAGTATTTAAAGTCTGGTTCATATCATGGGTTTTGGCGGCTGTCGCATCAGGTGGTATTGGCGTGATATCGGTGCAGAGGATTCTCGACAAAGGCTCAGATGAAAATAAACTAACTGTATATCTCTGTGGGTTGGCACTGATCGTAGTTATTCTCAGCAGCACGTATACATTCGCAATGATCGCTACTCGATCAGGCGAGATGCTCTCTAAAACACTAGATGCGACTGCTTATGTGCAGCGTGACTCTCCAACACTCACGACAGCTGCCCGTTGGATTAATTCGAATTTGGATGCTCGCGAGCATAAACTATTGCATACCGTCCATGAGTCGTATGCACCCGGAGATCAGATCTCAACACTGACCGGCATCCCAACGATATTGACTTGGCCAAATCACCAGAGACAATGGAGGTCAAACGTGCAGGAGGCGGAGCGGCGTACAGCAATCACCAGTATTTATGAATCAGCGACACTCGAAGAGGCAAAATTGATCGCAGGAAGCTATGGTGTCACACATGTCTTTGTTGGAAGTCATGAATTTAACGAATTCGGGACTAACCTAAAACAAAGATTTAGTTCATGGACCAAGGTGTTTGAACACACAAGTGGAAATATTCTTATATATGAGGTACCTGACTGAGTCTGACTTGCAGGGTACTGAAGGTTAGTTGAAATATTTCGAGCACGATTAGGTAGTAAGGCTAGTTACTTTACAAATGAGACGAATAATGAACATAATTTCGAGTCGTCGAGATGCCGGTATATTGACCGGTTTTGTGTTGATATTTTCTTTGGCAGTGATATTTAGACTGTTTGATTTAGGGTCGCGAGCGATGCATCATGACGAATCTCTGCATGCAGAGTTCGCCTGGAGATATTTTATTGGGCTGGGTTACGAGCATGATCCGATGATGCATGGTCCACTGCTGTTTCATTTGATTTGTGGGAGCTTTTTAATTTTTGGAGACAGTGAATTTACGGCCCGACTGCCGTCGGTGATTGCTGGAGTTGCACTCGTTCTCTCCCCGATCTTGGTAAAAGATCAGCTAGGAAAGTTTGGCGTACTGGCTGCGAGCCTGTTTTTATCTATTTCACCGTCACTTCTGTACTACTCGCGTTTCGCCAGAAATGATTTATTGGTCTGTCTGGCTACAGTACTAGTATTTATATCGGCTTGGAAAATCATTCAAAAAGGAAGTTCTTCACCAAAAATCAGTGAAGGAAATGATTTCAGTATGTGGTACGTGGTCCTTTCACTATCACTGAGCGGTTTGTTTTTGTTGAAGGAACTTTCTTATATTGTCGCGGCACTCTTGCTTTTGTATCTCAATTTTGCTTTGGCTCATGAGTGGAGCGTACAGCGCAACGGTCGAGAACCCGAGCTGCGGTCACGGATCTTGGATGCCTCTTTGCTGATTCCCTCTTCCTGGGTTATAGCCAGTTTGTGGCCCTTTGCTCGCCAGTTGCGCAATGCACTCAGGCTTAAGTGGAGACCGGAAGCAAATCTTATAGTTCTAGTGGGGACTTTAGTTTTGCCGCTCCTCGGTGCCTCTGTCCGACTGATTTCTCCTAATGTACCAAATGTCGCGATACTACTGATAATAGGGGGACTCTCGATCGCAGCCATAGTTGTAGGACTATGTTGGAATCCGA
>CAZSFJ010000081.1:2920-6063 GCA_964606125.1 uncultured Dehalococcoidaceae bacterium
CGCGGCGTTCTACGTGCCACTCATACTGTTTTATTCAACCTTCTTCACAAATGAATTAGGCTACAAAAGCTTATTTTGGGATTCTCTCTCGTATTGGATTGATCAGCAGGAAGTTCGTCGGGGGACGCAACCTTGGTATTACTATCTTTTGCTTGTGCCTTTTTACGAGATCCTGCCGCTGATTCTGACAACGATCGGAGCAGCCTATCATGGTTCTGTTATTAGTTTGGGCGTTTGGTTGCGTAACAGCATTGACCTTGGCGGGAGAAAAAATGCCTTGGCTGTTGACTCATATAGCCACACCCCTCTGTTTTCTGGCGGGTTTCACGGCGAATCGCATTTTTAGATATGGTACGAAAAATGATAGACTCGCCATCACGGGCGTGCTTCTTGCATCCCTAGTAAGTCTTCCTCTGGCTTTCACGATGTGGACCAATTATGGTCTGAACATAAAACATTCCGACACGTCATTGGAGCCCCTGATTTATACACAAAGTTCGCCAGATATTCCGAAACTAGCGAGTGAAATTGAGAGAAGATTAGTGGCAGGTACCATATCCGGTATCACCGTGGATACTGATGAGGCTCTGTCCTGGCCATGGGCTTGGTACTTGAGAGGCAAATCGGTCAGTTATAGGGCGGGCGACGATATTCGATCTCGTACTTACATAATTACCTCTGATCATGTTCCTATTTTGTCGGCAGAGTCGAATGTGCTCCAAAGGAGTATATTGGGCAATCATGGTGCCTCTGATGCCTATATGCACCGTTGGTGGTTTGACGAACAAACTTATAGGAACCTGCAGTGGATCCATCTCATCAGAATTGCAGACTGGCCAAGACATCTGAAACGGCTAACGTCTTTTGCCTACTCCCGTGGCGATACACCTCATGGAGTTACAGCATATATTGCGTTCCCAAAAAAATAAGTCAGAGGACACCGTGAGAAGATACTTCCAGCTCCTTATTGGAACAATAGCCAGTGTTGGCTTCATCTTTCTGTTTGCTCGGCAACTCAATTTCGCTGAGTTTAAAATATCTGATTTTAGACCGTCCATTACTTGGCTTACGGTTGCTGTCTGCTTATATTCGTTAGGCGTGCTAGTTAGAGGTTTCAGATGGAAAATGATGTTGCGAAACCAGCTGAATATCACGTTGCGATCGTCGATATCCTTGGTAGTCATAGGGATGGCTGCGAATAATATTTTGCCTCTGCGGAGCGGTGATATAGCTAGAGCTGCCCTCGTGCAACAAAGATATGACTCACCTTTTCTAGAGACAGTCGGAACCATATTTGTCGAAAAACTTTTAGACGCATTAACACTTCTATTTTTGCTGGCACTGATTCTGTCCTTTGTCCCACAGGAATTTGCTCAACTCTACGCATTGATGGCTTTCCTGGGCGTGTTCGGTCTTATTGGATTGCTTTTGAGTATGGCTAACGGTTCAATTAATAGAATATTGTTAGGAGTGCTGAAGTTATTTCCGAGTCGTATTCAAAGCCTGGGTGCGGTGTGGTCTGGAAGACTAGATCTGGGACTGCGTAGTTTGAGTAGCCCCAGGCGTTGGCTGCAGGCTGGAGTGCTCTCAGTTCTGGTCTGGTCACTGGAGGCAGTTTCGTACTTCGCCGTTGCTAGATCAATCGGTATAAATTCGAACCCTTTCGATTATGGAGTAGTAACTGCTGCAGCTAATTTGGCTATATCTGTGCCCTCTACCGCAGGGGGAGTTGGCCCGTTTGAATTTTTTGCTAAAGAATCATTAGGATACCTGACCGATATTCCATCAATTGACATAGCATTTTATGCGATTTTTCTCCATCTTTTGTTGCTTTTGCCGGTTGGTATTGTTGGATTGTTACTTCTATGGGCACAAGGATTAAGTATTGTCCAGGTCGTGAACAAGAATGCAAAAAAATAGACGTCGGTTGATGGGGGATATAAGCTACATCATATGAAAGTCAGCATTATTGGAGGAGGAGTGACTGGCCTTGCAGCGGCCTACCATCTTGTTAATAAGGGATATCAAGTAACACTGCACGAGGCCGGAAGCCAACTGGGAGGCCAAGTGCGCACCATCAAAATCGGTGGCTCGGACGTGGAAATTTTCTACCATCACTTGTTTAGATCTGATGTTGTTATTACCGATCTCATCACGAAATTAGGCCTAGAATCAGATCTACAGTGGCTCCCCTCAGTAGGTGCAATTCATTCAGAGGGTAAAATTTATCCATTTGTGGGACCCATCGATCTATTACGATTCACAAAAGTGTCGTTGATAGCCAGGGTACGACTCGGATTGGCCGCTATGTGGCTTCGTTACTACTCCAGATGGAGGAAATACGAAGGTGTGAGGGCTTCCACTTGGATCAAGAAGACAGTAGGGGAAGCCGCGTACAGTGCCGTTTGGCGCCCTCTTCTGAAATCTAAATTCGGCTCTAGATTTCAGGACGTTTCGATGACTTGGTTTTGGGGGAAAGTGCATCTTCGATTCGCGTCTCGTGATGGAGTCTTTGCGAAAGAGAAATTAGGCTATCTGACGGGGTCCTTCCGACGATATATAGATTTGATGTCAGAAAATATTCAGAATCAAGGTGGAACACTAATTACGAGCTCGAAGGTCGAATCTGTTTTGACCGACAACGAACAGGTTACTGGTTTTAAGTACACTATCGATGGAGAGGAATATGAAGAAAATTGCGACGTTATTTTAGCCACTACACCTTCACATATATTTAAAGAAATTGTTCCGGATTCAGTCAATAATTCGAAATACGGTGAGCTGCTTGATTCTATCGAATATCAATGGGCGTCAGTACTATTCCTCGTTCTTGATCGACCTCTGACTGATATTTACTGGCTCACTATGACCGATGACGATATGCCTTTCGTAGCCGTCGTTGAGCAGACGAATCTAATAGATTCATCGGTTTACGGCGGTAATCATATTGTGTATTTTTCCAACTATGCGGATCCAGATGATGCAATGATGCGACTCGGGGTCGACGATATCTTTGACGTATATGAACCATATATAAGAAGGATTAATCCTGATTTCGATCGGGCTTGGGTTCGCGAGAAGCATTTTTTTACTGACAGAGCAGGTCAACCGGTGGTGGATTATCTGTATCATGAAAGACTAGT
>CAZSFJ010000082.1:0-6042 GCA_964606125.1 uncultured Dehalococcoidaceae bacterium
ATTTGTCATGCGTTTTGCCCCATCCACTGACTTTTCGATTTAAGCCCTCGGGTGAAGACTATCGTAGGAACTTCTTAGATGGCTGTCACTCAGAGCAGTATAAGTTTGCGTGGTCGACAGATTGGCGTGACCAAGAAATTCCTGTACTTCTTTGAGATGGATACCGCCTCTAAGTAGATGGGTGGCGAAGGAATGTCGCAGAGTGTGAGGTGAAATTTGTTGACTTAGGTTGGCTCTGATTGCGGCATTTTTGATAATATTCCAAGCACTTTGACGGGTGATTCGTTTGCCTCGGGAAGTTAAATAAACCGCCGCTGTTGACGAATTCTGTGCTAATTCCTGCCTGCCGTGATCTAGGTATTCTCGAAGAAATATCTCAGCTTGAGATGGGATAGGAAGGATGCGCTCTTTGTTTCCTTTTCCGATCACCCTCACTGAGGCGGGTGGCAGCAGCAGGAGTGAATCCATTTGTAGGTTCACAACTTCGCTCACTCGAACACCGGTGTAATACATGAGCCAGACCAGACTGCGATCTCTAAGCTCGATCGGTTCACGCGCGTCGTCGAAGCTATTTAATAGAGCGTCAATGTGATTGGGACTAATGGGACGGGGCAATGATTTGTTTTTTTTGGGTGCTTGGATGTTTGCTATAGGGTTAGACTCGATTATCCCAGTGTTGAGAAGATACGCAAGGAACGATTTGATGGTAGCCAGACGACGAGCAATTGTTGCGCGGGAATATTGTCTTCGATTGAGGTCTGTCAGATAATTTCCGAGTAACGTTTCATCAAGAGTTTGTATATTTAGTTTCGTACCACTCTCCTCTATGAAGCTCACTAAATGATTCAGATCGGAGCGATACGCGCTGACAGTGTTTATAGATGCAGCGAGTTCAATCGCCATGTAGTCGAGGAAACTTGATTGGTAGTCTGATATTAGGGACATCGCAATTTATTTCTTAACTCGAGCTATAGGTTCAGGCGATTTGTGTAGCTAGTAGTCTCAGTCTATATCACTGAGCATAGCAACTATATTGTTGTCGATGTCCTCGATACTTATTTCACCCATGAATTTTTTAACCAATCTGCCGTTTCTGTCAATAAAGAAAGTGCCAGGGAACCCCCATATTTGATAATTCTTGGTGACTGAATTGTCGGGATCCTGTAATAATTTGAATGTTATTCCCAAATCTTTGGCAAAGTACTGTATTTGTTCAATACTTTCCCGATCGCCGTTTATCCCTATAATCGCGATACGGTCTCCGTACTTATTTTGTATAGATTGGAGGCTGGGCATTTCTGACTTGCAGGGTCCGCACCATGAGGTCCAGAAGTTGATAATTACAGGAACGCCCTCTAACTCCGAAAGCATGACGTTTTCTCCGGTGTTCACGTCTAGCAGGGAGAAATTAGGTGCTGGAAGTCCTATTCCGAGAATATTTTTATTTTGATTGATGGAATCAGCAGATTCCGACTGTTGAATATTGCTTACCGCGGTCGTAGCTGCTTGGTTTGAAGGTGAGCCAAAACTGATTTGCACTTGGATATTTACGTCAAAAACTTTCCAAGCCAAGACCGTCGTGACCGCAGCGAGTACAAAAATAAGACCTACGCACAGAACAGCTAGAGACTTGTAATTCATCTTTGGCAGTCCAAAATTATTTTGTCCGTCTCCATTATATTGTTAAAGCATATTAGTTCTAGAGACTTGCTGCGATTGCATTGCATATAGGCAGACCATCATTTAGCTTCAACCAATTCCGGCCCCTGTCGTGAGACGCAAAAATCATTCCTCCTGCAGCAATGAAGACCAGATCTTCCCAATCAGAAGGTCGAGTCACGCACGGTATTTCTTCCCATTCGTCCTCGCCTTCCAATATCAATCTCGACCAAGACACGCCACCATTAGCAGATCGAAAAACCGCGCCACTCGTTCCCGGTGAGTGGCGTGCCATGGACAGTACCAGTGAATCCGGTGCTCCCGGCAGGACTGCAAGTGAACCACCGAAGGATCTATCTAATCCTCCAAGGGATTGTATCCATGAATAGCCTTCATCCTCCGATCGATATACTCCGCTCGAAGCGGTTGCGAAGAGGCGATCAGCTCGAGTCGGGTGGGAGTATATCTTGTGGACTTTCGGATCGAGTCCGTCAGCACGCCTAAGCCAGGAATCACCGTTATCTCGGGTGTGCCAGGTTCCGCCTCCGCTAATTCCTATAAGGATGCCTTCCTTCGCTTGAGCAACTGACACGGGTCTCGGTTTTTCTCCGGCAGGAGGAGAAAATCTACCATGTCGGATTATATGTTGAACTCCTTCAATCTCGCGCCAGGACTCGCCGGACGAGTCTGATGAGAAAAGTTTGCCCTCGGTGGTGCCAGCAAACAACGTGCCTGCAGTTGTTACTGCCACGGCAGCCACATCTTGCTCAAGGCTATTTTGCCAACGATCATTCCGACGTCCGTTGTGAACCCAAACTCCCTCTGCCGAGGCCGCTATACCAAGACCGTCTCGGTATTCCACATCCAAGAAAGGTGTATCTGCAACGATTATTTTCGGTTCCCCACCAGGATCCAACGACAGCAAACCCTCGTTTGTGGCCATTATTATTCCAATTGGTTCGTACATTCGCTTACTGATCATGTAGATATTTTGCCTCTTGGCAGTTTACTCGTCTAGTTCACTGATCATTTCAACGAGTAGCGGTAGAATTTGTCCAGATTGGGCACCAATTGCAATTGTTGCGTGTTCCGTCAATTGCGTTGGCTCAGGATTGATTTCAATCAGTATTTTTCCACGCTGTATAGCCTCGACGGGGAAGGCTGCAGCGGGATATACCAGAGCTGACGTCCCAATAGTGAGAAAAACATCACTGAGATCTGAGTGCATACTACTTGAATTGAGTGCCTGTGGCGGAATGGGCTCACCAAACATAACCGTGTCGCTTTTGATAATCCCGCCGCACCCATCTTCATCACAGTACACTGGCAAAATGTTCGGATCGTAGGTGAAGTCACGTTGCGAAATTCGGAATCCGCAGGATATGCAACGCATCCAATTTCTATTCCCATGAATTTCAGTGAGAGACTGATGACCTGCTCTTCGATGTAGGTCATCAATATTTTGAGTAATTAAATGCCTCAGGATACCCATTTCTTCCATTTTTGCTAGGGCGAAGTGCCCTGGGTTTGGTTGTGCCGAATCGATTTTTTGTGCGAAGTCACCTAACGAGTTACTTGAGCGCTCCTCCCACCATCTTTTCGGATCACGCTGGAACTGTTGATACTGGTCGAGCGGCGGTTCACCGTTTTCAGTCCAAAGACCACCACTCCCCCTAAAGGTTGGTATTCCACTTTCTTTTGACATGCCTGCCCCAGCTAGCGCAACGGTATACGGCCTAGATTGCAGAATGTTCGCAGCCTGTTGTACTAATTCTCGAGTAGTATGCTCCATAAGTACATAGAATTTACACGCTAGCGTTCTAAAATGTAAAACCGAAGTGATGGATTCCTGGCGATTATGATAACTTTTCCGCCGCTGCCCGTAGGAGCTGTTCAGTTTCGGCCCATCCAATACATGGATCAGTGATACTAACCCCGTATTCGAGCTTAGAGGAGTCACTAGGTAATGGTTGGCTTCCTGGGTTGATGAACGACTCTAGCATACACCCGACGATGTTTTTATTGCCTTGATTTCTTTGCTCGATGAGGTTCTCAAATACAAGATGCTCGTTTTCATGATTTTTCCCAGCGTTGGCGTGAGAGCAATCCACAATAAGTTTGGGATCTAGACTTGCCGCAGTCAATATATCCTGCGCATGAGCCACTTGCTCTGCCTCGTAATTGGGGCCATCTTCACCACCTCGAAGTACCAAATGTGCGAACGGGTTACCGGCTGTATTTACCACACTCGTTTGCCCATTTTTATCAATGCCAAGAAAAGCTTGAGCTGCCTTTGCAGCGCGTATTCCATTAACTGCAATATCAATACTGCCACTGGTTGCATTTTTGAAACCCACTGGCATCGAGAGACCACTCGCCATTTGACGATGGGTTTGACTTTCAGTGGTTCTAGCTCCGATAGAGGACCATGTCACCAGATCGGCCAAATACTGAGGAACGATCGGATCCAGGAACTCGGCTCCCGCGGGCAGTCCTTTTTCATTGACCGCAAGCAATATTTTGCGGGCCCGCTCTAAACCCTCTTTAATCGCGTACACTCCATTGAGATTTGGGTCATAAATCAGACCTTTCCACCCGAGGATGGTACGAGGTTTTTCAAAATAAACTCTCATCACCACAAGAATTTGCTCTTTAACTTCTTCTGCTAGTACTGCCAGGCGACTGGCATAGTCAATGGCGGCCTGTTCGTCATGTACTGAACACGGTCCAGCTACTACCAGGAACCGACTGTCCTTTCCTGAAAGAATATCCTGCACTTGATTACGACCGCTGAGTACGGTATCACGCGCCTTAGGGCTCAATGGGACGGATTCTGACAGTGCGGCCGGGGTAGGGAGCTGCTCGGTACTGAGCACTCGTAGATCCGCAGTGATCCCGGAGGAAGTTTCAGTTGTCATAGGGCTGGGGTCCCTTTCTTGTCTCGTCCATCGATTGGCCATCTCAATACATGTGTATCGAAATAGAGTTTTTGATTATCCCACATTATTTCCTCGCGGGGAATAGAGCGTCGTTAGAGAGAGAAATCATCTAGAGGACCAACAACCATTCTGTTGTTCTGAGTGTCTATTTCAAGGACCACCGATTGTATCGCCGGAATTAGTATTTCAGTATTCGTAGTTGTGGCAATGAGATAAACATCATTTGCACCAGTCTGGAGAACCTCTTGTAGGGTTCCGATTTTATTACCATTTGTTGAAAACACGACCATTCCTTCCAGATCGTGCACATAGAAAGAATCGCGTGGTAGTTCGGGTAGTTGCGACTCGTCAATTTCTATCAGCTCACCTCTGAGCTTAGATGCCGCTTCTTTGCTGTCTACATTATCAAACTTAAGAACCAGAGATTTTGAGATTGTTTTGACGTCTACGATCGTCGTGTCTCTATTCTTGACGATTACAATGGCATTGGTTTTTAGGCGATTAGGATTCGAAGTAAAGGGAGTAACTTTTACGTGTCCGCGTACACCCCAAGGTCCATTTATTTCGCCAACTGTGATCTTGTCTGACGTCATAGGTAGGTTTGTACGAGTATTGGGGTACTAGCCAGTATTACTCAATATTTAAACTTGCTCGGACTCCAGCACGGGTTGCTGCAGCCTGAAGAATCGACCGCAGAGCATGAGCACATCGGCCTTCCTTCCCAATTATTCGGCCTTTGTCGTCATCATGGACGAAGAGATGAAACGATACTCGTCGTCCTTGATGCACCTCTTCAACACGGACATCCTCTGGATGATCCGCCAGTGCTCTCGCGAGATACTCAATTAATGCTTTCATTTATTAAGGTCCTTAATCTATCTGGAAATCAAGAGGAACTATCTTCTGGTGTTTCTTCTTCACTGGTGACTTCGGCACTAGGTGTATCGGCCTCAACCGCACCATCATCCTGGTTTTCCGCTGCTAAGGCAGCCTCTGCGGCTTCGCGTTCAGCTCGAGTAGGTTTCGTGACCCGCTTAGGGGGTTCTGTTTCAATAATTCCATGTTTGTACAGCAAGCGGTGGACGGTTTCTGTTGGTTGGGCTCCGAGAGACATCCAGTGCTCAACACGGTCTTTCTTTACTTCGAGAGTTACGGGATCCGTGAGTGGGTTGTAATGTCCCAGGTTTTCAATGAATCGTCCATCTCTTGGGGCGGGCTTATCTGCTACCACTACACGATAGGATGGCTGATTTCTTTTGCCGCCCCTACGCAGTCTGATCCTAAGCATTTATTCTTATCCTTACCCTTGAAATAATTTACAGGCTGTTAATTCTATCTCTTCTTCTTCATATAGTCCTGCCAAGGATATTTCATCCCAGACCAAGCTTTTTCAACATATTCACGCCACCCTTGCCACCACCACCGGCCATGGCCTGCATAAGCA
>CAZSFJ010000083.1:0-6013 GCA_964606125.1 uncultured Dehalococcoidaceae bacterium
CAGAGATTATTTGGTCCCAAGCAGGATTCACCAGGGACAATTTTACGCCCTTCCCCAGAGCCCACAGCAGTGGAAGCAATTATTGATGGTCGCTGGTTTTGATCGCTATTATCAGATCGCGCGATGTTATCGGGATGAGGACCTGCGCGCAGATCGCCAACCTGAATTTACCCAACTCGACTTTGAGATGTCTTTTGTTGATGAGGATGACATTTTAACTTTGACGGAGAAATTGTTTCTGAAATTAGCAGAGTTGGTAAGCGAGGAATTTTCGATTAATGATAGTTTCCCGAGGATAACTTATGCGGAATCGATGGAGCGTTTTGGCACCGATAAACCGGATTTACGTTACGGGATCGAGATTCAAGATTTTACAGATCATGCGCGGGATAGTGGATTTAGAGTGTTTGAGGAGGCTGTTGCGCAAGGCGGGAGACTGAGAGGAATACTTGTAAACGGTGGATCCGATACTCCACGAAAAGCTTTAGATAAAATGGTTGATTTGGCAAAAGAAAACGGTGCAGGCGGATTGATCTGGATGAGTTTTGATGGCGAAGGAGCCTTGAACACTCTCACCAAAGAAGATATCAGATCGCCCGTGGCCAAATTTTTCGATCTTGAACAATTGAGTGCAATTGCTCACACAGCAGGCGGCCAGCGAGGAGACTTAATTCTGCTTGCTGTGGGTGAAGATAGAGTCACCTCTAAGACGCTAGATGCTCTTCGTCGTCATATCGCCGAGCAGCGTAATTTGGCCCCGGCAGATGAGATAGTGTTTGCCTTTATTACAGAGTTCCCAATGTTTGAGTGGGATGAGGAAGAGTCTAGATGGTCTGCGATGCATCATCTATTTACAGCTCCGTTCGAGGAAGATATAGATTTGCTCGATACTGATCCAGGCGCCGTGAGGTCAAGAGCCTATGATCTAGTCGCCAATGGTTGGGAATTGAGCTCGGGTTCGATTCGAATTCATTCCCGCGAACTGCAGGAGAAAATATTGATGACCTTAGGTCTTTCCATGGATGAGGCCCAGGATAAATTTGGACACATGTTGGATGCATTCGAATACGGGACTCCACCGCATGGAGGATTTGCACCCGGCATCGACCGTCTGGTTGCTCTCTTCGCTGGTGAAAAAGATATTCGAGAAGTTATTGCCTTCCCGAAAACGAAATCGGCATCTGATCTGTTGATGGGAGCACCATCTACTGTTAGTAAACGACAGTTAAGTGATGTTTATATTGAGACTGTTGGAGATGATTGAACTGCACATTAGAGCCTTGATAACGGAACGGTGCTGCAGATAGAGTGGATACTAGCTGTAGGAGGCAAGCATGACATCTAAGCAAATTCTTGGAGTTCTTCTTGGTGTTGTTGGTGCTCTGGTTTTAGTGATCGGTGGGTTGAGCGCGGTACTGCTGTATAGCGGAGGTGAAAATGAAACTGTAGCAACTGATACAGCTGCTTATGGCAACTCTGCCGCAGCTTCACGAGAAATTAGACTGATCGGTGGCGAACCTGTAACTATGGACCCCCACCTCGCTACTGACGCTACATCAGGTGAGTACATTGTTGAGATATACGGTGGCCTTGTGACGATGAATAATAATCTTGAGGTTATCCCGGATTTAGCGGAAAGTATCGAAATAAGCCCTGACGGTATGATTTATACTTTCGTGCTGAGGCCGAACGCGAAATTTCATGATGGTACTTCCGTGACATCAGAGGACGTCGTTTGGTCTCTCAAGAGGGCTGCTTCCCCTGAGCTAAGATCGACAGTGGCCTTGGAGTATCTTAAAGATATCGTAGGTATGCGTGAGTATTACTACGGCCTGAAGCCCAACTTCAGCGGTGTGCAAGCAATCGACGAGAAAACGATTCAAATAACCATTGATAGCCCCAAACCATATTTCCTCGCGAAATTAACCTATCCTTCGGCTTTTGTTGTCGACAGAGAGCAAATCGAATCTAATCGAAATTGGGTGAGATCTCCTAACGCAACTGGCCCATATTTTCTGCAAGAATGGAAGTTAGGTGAGTACATAGTTTTGGAAGAGAATCCGCATTCATATCTGGGGCCTAGATCAGTTGGCCGGGCCGTCTATAACCTAGCGGGTGGGAGTGCACTGACTCGCTTCGAGAATGAAGAACTGGATGTCGCTTATATAAGCACGAATGATATTGAGCGAGCTCGAGACCCGTCATCAAGTCTGTACGAGTTTTATCAGGCTTCGCCCGGGATGTCAGTGAGTTATATAGCATTCAATGTATCTCAAGCCCCATTTGATTGTGAGCATCTCAGACGGGCAATGGCTTTATCTATCGATCGAAAAACAATTGCTGAAGTGACTTTAAATGGAATGGCGATCGCAGCGACCGGAATATTACCTCCTGGTGTATATGGATATACGGATGAGGATAAGACTTACGCGTATGATCCGGACGCAGCAAGGGCAGAATTAGAGCTCAGTCCATATAAAACTGATATGCCTCCGATAATATTCACCGAGACCGGAGGCGGAGCACAAGCAGGGCTTGTAACTCAGGCATTTATCGACCAATGGCGAACGATCCTCGGCCTGGAAATAGAAGTGAAGCAGGCAGATTGGGCTAGTTTCCTTGATTTGATTGACTCCAGATCTCTGCAGATGTGGACACTCGGTTGGCAAATGGATTATCCCGATCCTGAGAACATCTTAGACATAAAATTGCATGGTGAGAGCCAGGAGAACAGCACAAATTTTTCTTCACCTGCGATAAATGAATTATTAGAAATTGCTCGCACGAATCCTTTAATCGAAGAACGTTTGAATCAATACCGTGAAGCAGAACTGGCACTGATTCAAGCAGTGCCGTGGATACCTACTTTTTTTGGAAGTAATCACGTGGTGGTGGGTAAAAGGGTGAAAACGTGGTTCGAACCCCCGATGACAGTGCCACGCCTCCAGTACGTGGTGCTGAATGAGGAATAGAAAGTTTATTGGGTTCCTAGATGCTGCAATATACACTGCGTCGAATCCTGATCGTACCCTTTTTACTATTAATTATTACGTTTGCTAGTTTTTACCTGACTAGATGGGGGCCTGGGGATCCGATTTCTGTGATCGCTGGGCAAATAAGAGACCCAGAAGTACTTGAGCGGATCCGCGAATCAGAAGGACTAAACGACCCGATCTATGTCCAATATGTACGGTGGCTGGGTGACGCTGCACGCGGAGATTTTGGTGAAAGTTATATTAGAAGGGGATTCAGCACTTGGGAAGTGATTGCTCCACGTCTTTGGGTTACAGGGCAGCTAGGCTTGGCAGCTCTGGCAGTTATCTTTCCAATTGGTATTCTTGCGGGTCTGACGGGGGCACGCTTAAGAGGTAGCTGGCTGGATCCACTACTCACATTGTCGTTACTCTTCGGTGCGGCTCTCCCGGGGATACTAGTCATTGCCGTTCTGCAATGGATTTTTGCCGTGAATTTATCGATTCTACCCGTGGGTGGTTGGGGCGGCTGGATAGATATCATATGGGTTGGCGGTATTCTTGCAGTACCCATTCCAGATCCCCATATCTACATACCTCTCGCGGCCTACACCATAGGTGGCTTTGTTGGTGTAGCTAGATTGGTTCGGGCTGGTGTGCTTGAAATTAACCGGACTGACTATGTCAGGACTGCCCGTGCCAAAGGATTGGATGAATTCACAATACAAAGACGACATGTTCTAAGAAATGCACTTCTCCCTTTGGTGACGATCGTTGCATTCTCGTTAGCAGGGATAATAGAAGGTTCGATTATCGCCGAAACTTTATTAGGAATCCCCGGCATCGGTTCATTCTTGTTTCAGGCAATCGGAAGTCGAGATTACAACGCTATACAAGCCTTAACCGTTATCTATGCCACTACCTTCATCATCATGAATTTGATAGCAGATTTGGCCTACTCGCTCGTGGATCCGCGTATTAAGACGGGTAACTCATAGTGGTAACGTTCGAAAACATTTCGGCTAATGAGCGGCCTTCGATGAGTATGACTCGGATATTCCTTCGGAGATTGGCTGCTAAAAAATTAGGAGTGATATCTGCTGCGATCATCATAACTTTGTTCTGCGTAGGTATTCTTGCGCCAGTACTCGCACCGTTCGACTATCGAGAGACAGAATTAAACAACGCACTTCGTGGACCTGGCTTTGAAGATTATCTGCTTGGCACTGACAGGTTAGGTCGTGATTTGCTCACTCGCACGATGTATTCGATTCGAACAACAGTGATCATCACCGTGGTTACTGTCTTAACGGGAGGTCTCTTTCTAGGCCCGTTTTTAGGGATTGTTGCTGGTTATTTCGGGCGTTGGCTCGATACGATTATTTCGAGGATAGGCGAGATTTTATCAAGTCTCCCAGCTCTGTTGATGATGATTTTGATTAACTCGACGCTTGATGACAGACTTAGGGGTGTCGTCAGGAGATTTGAAGATTGGTCTGGTATAGATGGCCTTATTTCTACAGGGGCCTATTCGTACTTCTTGGTATTTGGGACTCTTTCGCTGTTTTTCTGGGTAGGTTCAATGAGGCTTATTAGAGCTCAAGTTCTATCAATACGGGAGCTTGATTATGTGACTGCTGCCCAGGCTCTTGGCGCTTCACCTGTTCGAATTTTGCGTCAGCATATTTTCCCAAATGTCGCTTTCTTGGTAATACTGGGAATTTCCTCGACACTAGCTGGAATAGCAGGAAGCGAACTAGTTCTGACTTGGGTAGGAGTCGGTGTTCAACCGCCGATGCCTTCTTTCGGAGCTCTACTTTATGAAGGTAGTGGTGCTCGAACTGTTCGTGCCTATCCGCATTTACTGCTGGTGCCGGGCACAGTAGTAACCCTGTTGTTGTTTTGCTTTGTACTGTTAGGCGATGCGATTAACGATGCATTTCGAGGTGACTGAATTCCCTTGAAGTCGCCTGTGGTAGGATAAATTTCCGTCTCCCTGTAGGCGGATTTATTCTGAAAGTAGAAATTGGATAGAATTATGGTAACCATAACCTCCGAACGTCTTCCAGACTCTTTAGTATCACTCGAAATTGAAGTTGAGCCGGAGCGTGTAGAGAAATCAGTCGAGCGAGCGGTGAAAAAGATTTCACAGCAAGTCAAGATAAAAGGCTTCCGACCCGGCAAGGCACCTCGCAAGGCGGTAGAAGCCTTTGTAGGTGAAGAGCAGGTATTTGCTACTGCTATTGATGACCTACTTCCTGTGGTAATGGAGGAAGCTGTCACCGAAGAGGGCATCGATATTGTTGGCCCAGCTGAGGACGTGGACTTAAAGTCTAGAGAGCCCTTGGTGATTGTAGCGAAAATGCCTGTCAGCCCCACAGTAGATCTTGGTACTTATCAATCGTTACGCGCGCCCAAAAATGAAGTCTCAGTGACTGCAGAGCAAGTTGCTGAGGCAGTTCTCAATGTTCAGCGGCGTTTTGCTGTATTAGAACCAGTGGATCGCGCAGTCGCGTGGGATGATTTTATACGAGCTGACGTGCGTATAGAGATAGCGGAAAGAGTTAATGACTCAGGAACCAACGACGAGGCCATCGATCAAAGCGAAGAAGATTCCGAATTTCCGGTGCGAGAAAATGAAATTGCTTTGATGCCAGGGCTAGCGGAAAGACTAGTTGGACTTGAGGTGAGTGAGACTACTCAAACCGTTGAGTATGAGCTGGAAGCACCAGAGCTACCAGATACAATACGAGGTCGATTAGCCAAATTTTCTATTGATATTAAGGAAGTAAAAAAAGAGATACTTCCTGATTTGGACGATGATTTTGTGGTTTCTCTTGATGAAGAGGGTGTTAACACGGTTTCAGAACTACAGGAAAGCCTAGAGAAGCAGTTACAGGAGAATATTGACGCGCGGGTGCAGGCTGATTATCGAGAAGAGATATTGGATTTGCTCCTTGCATCGGCTACCCTCGAATATCCGAATGTGATGGTTGAGCGTGCCATAGATCAGATGATCGACCGCGAATCAAACCATGCCT
>CAZSFJ010000084.1:0-5943 GCA_964606125.1 uncultured Dehalococcoidaceae bacterium
AGAAATCCGGGTTCCTCTGGCCCCTCGGTGTCGATTTCCACTCAGGAGGCACTGACGATAAGTGTGCTCCAGACGTCAAACATCAATTTCTGGGAAATTGATCGTAGAATACCGGCTCGACCCGGAATCGCGCCTCCAATTTATGAATGCGCGGATGGCCGATGGGTCGCGTTGCGAGTACGGCCGGACAATCTAGAAGATTCGATTCAATGGTTATCAAATTCAGGCTTATTTAGTCGTGAAGAGATGGACAACATCCTTGCGATGGAACGTGTTCGTACGGATATCAACCGAGATCCCTACGTACGAGAAAGATTCGAGAAATTTACACGTACTAAAACATCGGACCAGTTACTTAAGGAAGCTTGGGAACTTGACCTGATTGCGATGCCAGTGAATAGCCTTGATGATGTTGCAAAAGAACAACACTTTCTTGCGAGCCATCGATTTAGTGAATTGAAATTGCCGGACGGTCGTGAAGTTGATGTACCAAAAAGCCCTCTCGACGATCTGAATAGGGTAATGCCGTTAAAGCCAGCTCCAAAACTGGATGCGCACAGAGACGAGATTTTGGCCGAATTGACGGATGTGAGCGGACCCCAGTCTGTCTCAGTTACGTCTTATTTGGGGACACCAACTGGTTCTGATAAGCCCCTCGATGGATTGCGCGTGCTTGATTTTTGTTGGGTATTGGCTGGTCCACTAGGCGGTCGAATTCTTGCAAACTTCGGCGCTGAAGTTATCCGAGTGGAGTCTATAAAGCGACTGGATGCCTTTCGTGTGAGACCCTCCCCAGCCGATACGGATTCATTGAATCTCGGTTACTGGTTTAATGATGTAAATGCTGGAAAGCAGTCGATATCACTTGATTTGGGCACGGAGCAAGGAAGAGAGATCGCCCGCAAATTAGCTGAGAATTCTGACGTAGTGATAAATAATTATCGACCTCATGTGCTGGATCGACTTGGCCTCGGATTTGAGGTAATCAGCAAGAACAATCCGCAAGTTATTTATGCTCATTTGCCTGGTTCTGGGAGAGATGGACCTTGGGCTGACAAACCGACGATGGGTGGACATTTGACGGCAGCGGCCGGATTCAACGAACTAATGGGGCGTCCCGAAGATCCACCGCATGGTATTGGTTGTGCGTATCCAGATTTCACGTCGCCTCAAATTTTAGCTGCGAGTGTTTTAGCTGCTGTGGAACAGCGGAGACGTACAGGCGTGGGACATGAAATTTGGTTGAATCAAATGGGCTCGGCGTTGTCATTTATAGGAGTACCTTGGCTTACATTTCGTGACAAAGAAACTGTGCCACCGTCTAGTTTGAATCGGTCATTTAACGCGTGTCCCCACAATGTATTTCCTGCCAAGGGCGATGATTCCTGGATAGCGATTGCCTGTGAATCGAGTGCTCAATGGGATGCACTGATGAAAGTAGCACTGCCTTTGTCTGAAGAACTTAACTCGCCCGCATTTTATCTAGGTGAACTGAAGTTACGGGAAGACAGAATCGAGGCCATCTTGAGTGAATGGACTTCTCAATATGACGCGTGGGAATTGACGGATATTCTCCAGGCTGCTGGTGTTCCAGCGGCTCCTGTAGTTAATTTGCAGGACTGCGCTGAACGAATCCCGTTGAAGAATCACTATAGAGTCGTCAGCCAACCGGACGCTCCAAATCATCAACTTCTTATTGATGGGGAACCTATTCGTATCAACGGGAGTTCCCCTGAACTGGAGCGCTCGCCAGCCTTTGGAGAACACTCAAGCCAAGTTCTACGGACTGTACTGGGTTTATCTGACGGTGAGATTGCTGAGTTGGTGGTGAGCGGTGCTGTCTCGTAAAAGCTGACGATCATTTCTAGTCGTTTGCTTGCTACGTATTTGACTCGCAGTCATCGCCCCGGCAAAAACAAGTAGCCGAATCATTAGCGCACTCCCGGCAAATTCCCAATATTTCTAGTGAGTGACTGTGAACTTCAACGCCCATTGTGTCTGCAATTAGTTTCATCTCAGCTTCTATTTGTTGCTCTAAATCATCAGTGAACTGAATATCCGTCGCAGAGTCACAACCTTTGCACAATATGTGATGATGGTGACTCGTGTGTTCAGTCGAGAGCTCGACCATTTTTCTACCCTCAGGGGAGTTGAGGCTACTGACTAAGCCGACTTCCAGGAGTTCACCCACCGCTCTGTAGACCGTCGACAACGCCAAGTCTCCATCAGCCAACTCTACAATGTCATCAATATGGAGTGGTTGTGCCTGAGCCTCAAGCACCTTCAAGAGTGCCACTCGGGGGCGAGTTGCAGCTAATCCGTTCTGCCTCAGCTGCATTTTTTGGGAGGAAGTAACATCGACCATCGCTATATTTTACCTTCGATCCGTTACAAGGCCTACTCAGGCTCAGCGATAAATACCGGAATGACTCGATCAGTTTTTTCTTGATAATCGTGATACGGGGGATAGGCTTGAACAGCAATCTCCCAGAGCCGGTTTTTCTCGGTCTCATCAGTTACTTCTCGAACGGTCATTGTCTGAACTTTGTCGATATCTCTGATCTCAACCTTCGGGTCGGCTTTGAGGTTGTAATACCAGACCGGATGCTTCGGTGCGCCACCCCAAGAAGCAACCAATACATAGTTTTCGCCGTCTACGACACGCATCAGCGGCGTTTTGCGGACAGCACCTGATTTATTACCCATGTTTGTGACGATAATACAGGGTAGGCCTGTGTCTCTTAGTGTTGTACCCTCTGCGCCATTGGTTCTTTCGTATAGTTCTACTTGTTCTGCAACCCAGGAAATTGGATTGGGAATATATTCACTCATTCAGGTCCTCCGTGATTCTCTCTGGTGTGATGATAATGGTTTTACGAGAATCACGAGCCTAGCGTGCGCTATCAAGTCCTAACCCAGAGCCCTCGGGCAGGTAAACTCGCCCATCCTTTAAAGGGGGAAGCGCCATTCTTCCTGCAAACTCTCCTTGGATCCACGGGACCTCCATCCACGCGGTCATTGGCGAAGACATTGCCCAATGTATGGAGGCATATAAGGACGGGCCGATTCGGAAGTTATGTGGAGATAATGCCACGTTATAGAGTTCTACAAGAGGATTTATTCGTTTTGCCGCAGTCAGACCACCGATTTTTGTAATTTCTGGTTGGAGGTAAGTCACAGCATCTGAGGTCAATAGTTTATCGAAGTCACTAACGGTATATTCGTTTTCTCCGGCAGCGATCGGCAAGCGTGTTTCTACGGCTACCTTCTTGATGGTTGCATGATCTCGCATCGGACGGATTGGTTCTTCAAACCAAGTAATTCCCCTAGTTCCTATATCTAATCCAAAAGCTGTAGCCTCCTGTAAATTGAAATGTCCATTGACATCCACCATGATCTCTAATTCATCCCCGAAGGTGTCCCGGAGGACATGAACGTATTTGGCTTCAACCTCGTGGAGTTTCACAGCAGTGATGCCATGCTCCATTGCTCTTTGTGTTTCAGCAATAACAGTGTCGGTATCTCTTAGTGGGGGGAGACTGGCATATGCCTGGATCGACTCATGAACTTGTCCACCAAGGATCTGTACCACAGGAATACCTAGTTGTTTTGCGAGAAGATCCCATAATGCGATGTCGACACCAGACATACCCATCAGAAAGATACCTTGGTCAGCATATCTGTATCCGAAATCCCACAGATCAAACCAGTGCCTCTCGATCTCTCTGGATTTCTTTCCAAGTAATCTGGGAGTGATGAGATTTTCGATGGTGCTTGCTATCGGGAGAGCACTTCTTCCAGGCATATCGCGGTCAGGGATTCCCCACCATGCTTCCCCCTGACCTGTTGTGCCATCACTTGCTTGGATGGTCACAAACACTTGTGCCAATGGGTTGCCAGATTCTACTGTCACCTCAATACTTTCTATAGTAGTCATAAATCACCTCTGACTTTCCATATGTTCAAGGATTAGTTCAGCAACTTTTAGAGGCTGCTCTTGCTGAACCCAGTGGCCGGCACCCGGTATTAAATTAGTCCCACGGAAGTCACTACATGCCCGTGATTCCATTAGTTCAAGACTACCCGGTCTTTGGAAAGCACCCCAATCACTCTCTCCGGCAATAAAAATGGTAGGGACGTCTATTTTTTTCCCCGCGAAAGCCTGCATAACCCGTTGATTGGGGCGGTAAGCTCCAGATCTGTACCACTGCAGTCCGCCCTGGAATCCGGTGCGTCCATACTCGATCGTGTAAATATTCAGTTCCTCTTCCGTTAACCACGTGCAGGAGTCGATTTCTGTCTGGCTAGGTGCCTCTTTTGAAACGGTTTCAGCCATCGTGTCATCCGAGTCCATAATGTAGTACGTGGGCATTTTTGCCACTTCTTCCGCAGACCAGTCAGCTAGCGGATACGGTTTGTTCTTTTCCCAATCAGCACTCTTGTAATGGTAGTAGGAACGAAGGAACATATTGAGTCCCTGTGGGGCATTCAGCATGTCCTGATTTGCCTCGGGGGTACCGTAGTACTGGTGATAATGCTTTCGCGGCCGTTGCAATTGCGCCATAGCCGAATATATGTCATAGCTGCTGGCTGGCTGGATCTCTCGTAACGCTGGCATGCCAGCAAAGGGGGCACTCATAAGTACGAGCGATCGGAACTTGTCAGGCCGGATGGTAGACGCCCATCCAGCCACTGGTGATCCGAAGTCGTGCCCAACGACAGCACTTACATAATCTTTTCCCAGGGAGTCAAGTAATTCAACACAGTCCGCTACCAAATTTAGCATTGAGAAAGGTTCAAGAGGGTCGTCATATCGATCGCTCCAGCCGGTTGTTTGCCCATACCCTCGCAGGTCAGGAGCAACGACATGGAACCCAGCTTCTGTAAGTGGTCGGAACAATTTGCGCCAGCTGTAGGCGATCTCTGGGAAGCCATGTAAGAGCAATATCGTAGGATTCTCAGGATTTTCATATCCTGATTCCAGTATATGGATATCTAGTCCATTCACTCCGGTGATGATTCGCGACCGCGTATTGGATTCCATATTTGCCGACCAGAATTCAGTATCCAGTTGCATTTTGCCTCCCTTAAACGCTTGGCTTGTCGCGGCGCTATTTCTTCGCCAGTTCATACACACTGAAGTGTTCTACAGTAGCGACTTTTCTGCCGGAGTCAGATCGGATCTCGGTGAGGAGTTCCAAAAGTTTGTTCCCATTCCGTTCCGAGAAGCTAGTGATGAGACCCCGGGTGACAGAGGCTTCGCCCGCAAATAAAGGTGAGTGATGCCAGATTTTACCTTGGTAGTGGATAGTCGTGGATAATCCAAAATACTCATAGATCAGATATATGGGATTCCCCCACTGGCTTATCGGCACAACTGGCTTTCCGTCGATTTCAGTCGGGAAACCAGTGACAGAAGTGATTCCTGTAAATTCTGAGGCGTCATGCTCTCGCACTACTTCCATCATTTCGCCGACTAGGGCCTGGCTACCCAGAGGTTCTTCGAGCTGCTCTCGGATTTCTTTATCAGGGAAGTCCGGCGGCGGCGCAGTCTGAACAAAAGAACCCGAACACCTTGTGTCGTCTGTGCTGTCCCCAAATAACTGAAATGTCCGATTGTCTCCGTCGAGTTTGACGACAACTTTTTCATCACTGTAAACGGGTTTTCGGAATTTCATTTCAACGTAACCGGATTCCAACCACCCAATACCTTGGTCGATTAGTCCTGCGCAGACGTGCTCGTATAGAGCAATTCCAGGAACAAATCCGCCTTGGAATCCCAGTGACTTAGCTTTTTCATCATCATGTATGCCGTTAGGACTGATGTTCCGTGGGGTTGTTTCCCACTGTGTTGTTTTGATGTCTATTAGATTCATGACAACAGCTTAGTGCAACGGCACTTAGAAATGAACAAATATGTTTAAATGTGGATTCACAGAATAA
>CAZSFJ010000085.1:0-5891 GCA_964606125.1 uncultured Dehalococcoidaceae bacterium
GTTTCACCATCATGCAAAATACATGCTGACGTAAGTGCAACGACATATGGCTTGTAGCCGCTACCGCCAAATTCACCGAAAGTGTTCCCAACTCTCTCGGCCGCCTGGCGAATCACTGGCAGGCCGCGGGGAACCCCTGTGCCACCACCTGTAGTAATCCAACCATCTGAGATCTCACCGACTATAGACTGTCCTTTAGGTCCATTCGCTGCAAGCATTACGGCAATGGGATCCTCAACATTAAAGAATTCTTCCCTCCCTGAATTAGATTTCGTATGAATGAGTCGTATCCACCGCTCCTTGTCATCTTCAACAAACAGAACGTCTTCTCCCGAAACCAAACCTTTCACTTGCCCGGCATATCGTTCAAACTCGGACATAGTGATTGCTGGAAGACCCATCGTGTTGCGTCCCGTATACCCAGTTCCAAGTCCTACGATGACCCGACCGGGCGCTAATTTATTCACTGTCGCCGCAGCTGCGGCAGTGACCGGAGCTAGTCTATTACTAGGTATAGCAACCAGTGTCCCCAACTTTATTTTTGATGTTTTCTCTGCCGCGAGCGCCATCGTTGCCCACACATCCGAATAAATTAGCTGTGAATCATAAAACCACGCATGCGAAAACCCTGCTTCTTCTGCAGCCTGTACCTCTCGCCATGCATCTATATACGACGGTATCCCAATGCCAAAATCCATACTTTGCTCTCCTCGTGCCGGACGGTAAAATCTAAGAGTTGACGTTTCTCTCCATGCGAAGATACAGGATATTCATATGTTTAGTGAGTTTCAGAATCTCGACCGCTTTCGCACTACCCGCAAATCTTTGGGCGACCTAAATGGGAAACTTCTCCTCGCTAGTCCTTATATGACTGACGCTTACTTTGCCGGCACAGTTATATACATATGCGCGCATAGCCAGTCAGCAGGTACTATCGGCTTTATCCTCAACAAACCGGTGGAAGAAAGTACTAGTCAGCTGATCGAAGGCTGGCTGGAACGGGCATCAGGGCCACGAATGGTATTCACAGGAGGCCCCGTAGACGGTGGAGATGCTATAGGTGTTGCGAAGCGAACAGAGCACTCTGCATTGAATCCGGCATTCATTCGTCTCACTGCAGATCTAGATGCTGTCGATCTAGATGATCTTCTCGTTGGCGACTTGAGTACAGGAACACCGTTCAGAATTTTTGCGGGCTTTTCCGGCTGGTCTCCTGGACAGCTGGAAACAGAAATTCATGCTGAGGGCTGGATGATTGCTCCGGGAATAATCGATGATATTTTCGATGATGATCCGAGCCAATTATTCGATAGGATCATGCGCAGACAGCTGGGGGGACTTACAGAGTATTATCCCGCTGCAACCCTCGACATGAACTAATTCCCGGCTGACTAACTGATCCACGAAAAAAACGCTATGCTTTGGACACAATAATCACAAAAGGGGGAAAAGTATGGGAGAAATGATTACCTATCCAGCTAACGGGCATGAAGGAACTGGCTACCTTGCACGTCCGGAGGGAGGGGGCAATGGTAAAGCTGTCATAGTGATTCAGGAATGGAACGGTCTGAACGATCATATAAAAGATCTAGCTGATCGATTCGCCGATCAAGGATATATCGCGCTCGCCCCCGATCATTACCACGGAGTAATAGCTGCAGAACCTGACGAAGCAGGAAAAATGTTCATGGCTCTGAACATCTCGGAGACTGAACAGGAACTTAGAGGCGGAATCGATATGTTACATGCCGAGACTGGTAATCCCGTAGGTGTCACCGGCTTCTGTATGGGTGGAGCTTTAGCCTTGTTTGCAGCTTGTCAAAATTCAAATAAAGTTGGTGCTTGTGTGGATTTTTATGGTATTCATCCCAACGTCGAATATGATTGGGATTCACTTACCGCACCTGTGCTTGGACTGTGGGCTGAACATGACGATATGGTGAATCCACAACTAACAGGATTTGCCGAAGCCTTAGCGTCTAGACAGCACAATTTCCATTTCAAGACCTACCCAGGCACAGCGCATGCCTTCTTCAATGACACCAATACTGAGGGGCATGACGTGGAAGCTAGTGCTGACGCATGGGAACTTACATTGGGATGGTTTGCAAGGTATTTGTAGTCTAGGCTAGCTCCATTACGAGAAGGTACAACGTCGTGCAGGAGCTCAATGACTAATACCAAGAACCGATCAATAACACTCATACTTGCGGCTGGTCTGATCGCTCTGATAGGGCCGATGGTCCGGTTTATTTTCCCGTTATTCGGTCTCGACATGGGCACGATAGCGGAAACTACATGTTTTGGCATTGCTATTTTAGGAGCAGCATTCCTATTGTCTTGGACAACGGAAGCAGCAGAGGTAGACATCTCTAAAGGTTTGGCGGTTGCAGTCTTAGCCTTTATAGCGGTGCTACCAGAATATGCGGTCGATGCCTCCATTACCTGGAGGGCGGGAAAGGACCCCGAAGTTATAGGTCTCGCGGTCGCAAACATGACCGGGGCCAACCGAATACTAATAGGTCTCGCCTGGCCTATGGTGTTCTTCATCTTTTGGTGGTCTATTCGCAAGGCACGGACAATATCCAACCCACAACACGAACAGATCACTCTTCAGATGCCTGGCTCCATTTCAATAGAGCTATCCTTACTCGTCGTAGCAACAATCTACTCCTTCCTTCTTCCATTAAAAGGCGGGATTAGTGTTATTGATGCCGGTATATTATTTTTGATATTTGCTTATTATCTCTATATCATTGGCCGGCAAGACCCTGAGGAGCCGGATCTTATGGGTCCAGCTCGATTAATCGGAACACTCCCACGGACACAAAGACGAATCTCACTTGTTTTCCTGTTCCTATTTTCGGCCATCATCGTGATCACTGCTGCTGATCCTTTTGCCCAAGGACTCGAACATACGGGAGAAGAACTAGGTATCGACAAGTTCCTTCTCCTCCAATTTGTTGCACCGTTTGCATCGGAAGCTCCCGAGTTTTTGGTCTGCGGTATCCTCGCCGCACGAGGACATGCGGCACTTGGAATGGCAGCGCTAATTTCCTCAAAACTAAATCAATGGACTCTGCTCCTTGGAAGTCTACCTATAGTCTTCAGTGCCTCAACTGGTACTGTCACTGAGCTTCCATTAGAAGATAGACAACAACTTGAGTTATTCCTTACAGCAGCTCAAAGCCTGTTCGCTGTGTTGCTATTTATAAACTTGAAACTCACCGTCCGGGGAGCATTCGCTCTGATAATCCTGTTTATGGTTCAGGCAGTCCTTCCTTTCGATTCGGTTCGTCTCGCAGTTGGTATCTTCTATTTGATTCTGTCCGCTGGACTTATATTGATCAGGCGAAACGACATTCAAGACCGTGCAAAGGAATTCCTACGTGAAGCACGAGGGCAGACTCAGGGTTAGGTGATTTCTCATTCTTGACATGTGAAGATTAACCAGTTGAACACTTCGCGTGGTTTAATTGAAGAATGGACCAATCGTCATCTGGCTTCAACATTACAGACCAGGAATTTCTACAAGGCTATTGGGAGACTACACTCTGGAAGCCACAGATCGTTGCTGACAATGTTCTAACAGGAATATACCTCGCAGATGCCTCGTACCGCTCTGCCCTTGCCGTCTTAATGCTGCAGGAATGTGTCGAGTCCGCCAGAAGACTAGCCACTATCGTTCTTGGTCTGACAAACTCCTCCGGCAACCTGGCTCAATATCTCAGGGAACCGCTGGCTGGTGCAACCGGTTGGAGAAGTATGGTGGATATCATTGAAAACAGATCTAGCGCCGAAGAGCTGATAGAAATGCTGCATCTCAATTTTCAAGCCGAGCAAAGTGTGAAGGAATTATTAGATACACGAGGTCTGATTCACTACGCCGTTCCAATTTCACTTTATGAAGCAGGATTACCAAGCGTAGTCATTCACCCCACATCAAACGACAAGTCGGATCTTGTGCTGCAGAATCAGGACCGAAACAGATCACCGGTTAGTGCGACTATACCCTTGGAAGAAGAACAAATCGTCGCACTTGGAGATGCTACTGGCGACTTTGTAACTTGGAGCAGAGATTTCCTTGGTGTATTCCTCGATATAGCGGCGAGTGAAAATCAAAATTAAGGCCTCGACCGCAAGGTAGACAATGCCACACCAGCTGCAACCGATACATTTAATGAAGTGACCGTATCGCTGTGATTTTCTATACGTGTCAGCACGTCACATGCCTCCCGAGTCAAGCGTCTTAGTCCCTTTTCTTCATTTCCGAGCAACACAAGCCAAGGCCGATCAGCGGTCAGTGTATTCAGATTACTTTCTGCCTCTTCAGCAGTTCCGACAACCCAGACGTTCATAGATTTAATGGTCTCAAGAGCCTTAGCTAGATTAGGCGGCTGACTCAAAGATAAAGCTTCTAATCCTCCCGCAGCCACGTCGTGAGAAATTGAAGTGATTGGCGATGTGCGATCTCTTGTAATAATCATGCCACGAGCTCCGAAAAATTGAGCGCTTCGAGCGATTGCGCCTATATTCCGAGCATCTTGAACTCCGTCCACTCCTATCCAAATGTCTCCTTCTTTCGGGTCACTAAACATTTTGCTTACTGATATGGAAATTCTCGGTTTGATATGCAGCTCTCCAGCCGAAAGTCGCACATCACTGGTCTGCAAGGAGAATTCTCGCTGTGCAATGTCGATCCCGTGGCTTCTCGCCAGATCAATAATTTCACTCCACACCTTGGACTGTGCAGCATTTTTTGACACACGCAGTTCATCTACGTCAGTCGGACGAACCTTGAGAGCGGCAAGGATTGAATGGGGGCTCCTAAGCTGAAGGGATTCACCCGCATCTATATGACTAGGCGTCGATTTATGGGACGGTTTTTTTTTAGGCCGTTGCTCACGCTTAATCGGCATGAATCATGCTCCTTCTCTGAATCAGATGCTCAAATAGTGCAATACTAATCCACCTGTATCACCGGAAGCTGAAACACCGAACCTTCATCGATCACTGACGCAATTTGATTTTCCGGTATTGAAAATTCAGAAAGTATTTCCATAGAGTGCTCGCCTATTATAGGAGCGGTACCTCGAGCGTGGCTTTCAAGTCTGGAAAAAAATATTGGAGAGTCGACCGCTGAGACCATCCCAGCCACAAGGTCTTCCTGCTCGGTAATCATCTTTCGTTCAGTGAAGTGAGGATGCTTGGCCGCCTCAAACGCGGTGAGGCTTATTCCGTAAGGTGCTCCTTCGGAATCCATCCGGTCAGCAATGTCATTAGAGCTTAGTTTACCCACCCAACCAGACACTTGAGCATTGGCGGCAGGACCAGATTCTGGCATAGGGTTTTCATCCCCAGTCAGCGCTCTGGAAATCCTGGCCCAGTTACGTGCGTTGCCGATATTAATGGATATCATCTTGCCATCAGCCGCTCGATGCAGCGGGTGACGAAATGACTGGTAGTCTTCCTCCTTAAGTCCGTTGAGTATAGGCTCCATCACCGAATTCATCATTTGAAGCTGAGAGTCCATCAGGCTCACATCAACGACTTGTCCCTTACCGTCTTTCTCTCTCGAATACAACGCGGCAAGAATCCCAGAGAACGCGTTGGAACCTGTGACCAAATCCGCAACAGTGACCCCAGGGGCAAATACTTCGTCAGTGTTAGCCGCCTCCTGCTGCACCCACAGCCAACCGGCTTCAGCGTGAGCAGTAGCACCAAATGCTCGCCGCGACGAATCCTGCCCAAAGCCCGACAGTCCTGCATATACTAATCGAGGGTTTAGTTCCAAGCACGACTTCGGTCCGAATCCCAATGTATCCATTACACCGGGTTTGAAATTTTCCAACACTACGTCTGTTTTAGACAATAAAACTCTTATCAGTTCC
>CAZSFJ010000086.1:0-5876 GCA_964606125.1 uncultured Dehalococcoidaceae bacterium
TGAAGATAGTTCTGAAAAATCCAAATTTTCGGCCATATGAATTACGATGAACAAACTGAACGAACCGTGCACAGCGCCTCTCAAGCCTCCAAGGACTGTATACCCGATCACATGGCGATTTCGGACTAATTTTTCCCCGGCCCGGAGATAGTCACGAAACTTATTTTCGGTTTGTATCTTGAGGGAATCATCATCAGACATGAGAGACAAAATAATTGGGCAGGTTGCGAGGCAAATTGCTGCTACTCCTAGTGATATTTGCCGCCATGACAAGACGGAATCGATATCGACTTCAAACATCCCTAGTGCGCTAAACGCAAAACCTTCGAGCAGTGCCCCGATGACGAAGGGTCCAGTCGTGTTCCCAACTTGTGCACCCGTCAAATGGAGAGATATTGCAAGACCTCTCTGTCGTGGGTAACGTGCGGCTAGTGTGCCAAACGCCGGCGCATGCCAGAAGTTGGATCCAAATCCGAGGAGTACAACTGCGACGCACACCATGAGGTACGAGTTGGCTGTGCTCAAAGTTAGATAGCCGGTCCCAATCAAAGCCATCGAAAAGAAGAGGAGCCAACGAATCTTATTCGGGTATATGTCGGCGAGCGCTCCGGCAGGGATATTTGAGATCGCGCTCGACACCCCCTGTACCGATTGAATTGAGCCCATACCAAGGCCAGAGAGTCCGAGCGTTTCTTTCAGACCTGGAACAAGCATCAAGAATGTGCTTTGGACAAAGTGCTTCAGGCCGTGTCCAACCGAAAGTCCAGCAACGAGTCCTCTGAATTTTAACCGGCCATCTACCGCCGCGGTTGGTGAATTTTCAGACATATGCACAATGGTAGTCGGATTTGCGATTGTATGGTTTTGGTCACTTGGTCGGACTACTAATTACGCGACCATCGTACGTCCGTGCTTTTCGATGAGTCCGGATGACAACTTCCGAATGATCATCGGGAAGAAACAAGCTGTGGCGATGAGAAGCACTGCTCCCTCAAGTAGCACGATGAGTAGCGCATTTTGCGGACCTACGGCATTGACTAGTGGTCCTACCTGAACAGCGGTCAGCGGTCCGAGTCCGATGCAGAAAGAAAGAACCCCGAGTACGCGACCTCTCATTTCTGGTGCAGCTACGCGGATTAATATCGCCGTTTGCATCGTCGCGAAAGCGGCAAATCCAAATCCTACGCCGAAGATAGCCAGAAGACTTGCAAGATATATCTCTGAAAAAGCAAATGCTGAGGCACAAAGAAGAAACCATCCTGTGCCGAAGTAGTAAATTTGATTGAAGTGTATTTCTCTGGATGACTGAGCGATCCAAAGAGATCCAATTACAGCTCCCACTCCTTCGATCGATCCGAGGATTCCTACACGGAAGGCATCAGCCTCAAGGATATCTTTGCCAATAACTGGCAGGAGAGAGTTATATGCCGGAAAGGCGAGATTGAAAACGATCGTTACACCGAGTGCTCCGATAAGGAGTCTGTTTGCCGAAACATATCGGAGTCCATCTTTTACTTGTGTTAACGAACTGGTTCCTTCAGTCGTAGGTTCTCGGACTTCCAACGAGACTCTGGATGCGACTCCCGCGGCGACAATAATTATTATCCCACCGAGGAGATAAGCCCAACCAGCACCAATGAGAGTGATAAGTCCTCCGGCGATTAACGGCCCCGGTATTTTTGCTAGGGAATCGGTACTCCACTCAATTCCGATTGCACGTGCTAACAGATCTTCGGGAACCGTGTCTGCAATAATTGCTTTCCGATTAGGAAATTCGACAGACCAACCGATTGCAAGGATGAATACAAAAGAGAGCAACTGCCAATATTGGATATCGTAAAAAGTGATCGCGATGCCGAGCATCAGATAAGTTAACGAAACAAAAAGAAGCGAACCAACCCATAATTTTTTTCTATTGAATCTGTCTATCAGTGCACCCACGAAAAGTCCAAAAATAAGCCGAGGCATCATACGTATCACAAATGTGAAGGCGACTGCACCAGCTTCCCCAGTAAGTTGATACGTGAAGATTCCGATTGCGAGCATGTCTAACCAGCGCACAACCGCTGATAACCCTCCGGCCATCCAAACTCCTCTGAAGTTAGGTAACTTGAGTATGCTGAAAGCCGAATCGGAAGAATTGAAGTTAAACATTAGTTCCTTTGGTTGGAGCGATGGCTAATAGTACATCCATATTTGCGGCCGGACCAATCGCATAATTCGTCAGTGCACCGTCGCTTGGGTTAGGATGTGGCGAGAAGTCCATCGAGGGGGGCATATGCCACGAATGTCAGAAGAGATAAAAGACAGATTTTTGCAATTGCCGATACCAGGGATTATTGCAACACTTCGTTCTAATGGACTGCCATATACGGTTCCAATCTGGTGGCTACACATTGATGGTGAGTTCTGGATTACCGGCACCCATAGCAGGATTTGGTGCAAGCAGTTGAAGAAGGACCCTCGAGCATCACTCTGTATTGAGAATGGTGGCGACTTACCTGGTCATATGGGAGTCGATGGTACAGTAGAGTTGTATGAACTCCCATCATTTGATATCTGGCCTCTTTCGAGACAATTAGCTGAAAAATACGTTGGCCGGGGTGACCCGAGTCGGGATGCTGATGTTGAAGCATTCTTCTCAAATATGCAGACTGAACCACGGCTACTCTTCAAACTCATTCCGACTGTTTGGCGAGCTATTGATATGAGCGTCTACGAAGGCAAGAAGGCGGACCGTGACTTCCAAGCAGAGAAGAAACTTTCTTAGCAGCCAGACACTATGAGTTGATCAAGCCTCTGAGGACATATTGCAGAATACCGCCATGGCGGTAGTAATCTAGCTCAACTCCAGTATCAATCCTGCAAAGCACGTCGAGATCCGTATGCCGTCCATCTTCGTATTTGATCGAGACTTTTAACTGAGTTCTTGGGCTGAGATTTTCCGCAATTCCACCAATGCTTATAGTTTCTGTTCCTGCCAAATCCAGATCTTGGACGCCTTGCTCACCGGTAAATTCGAGAGGAAGAATTCCCATTCCAATTAGATTTGATCGGTGGATGCGTTCGAAGGACTGTGCGATAACTGCCTTAACACCCTGCAGTGCCGGTCCCTTAGCGGCCCAGTCTCGAGAAGAGCCCGTGCCATACTCCTGTCCAGCAAAAATGATCAAAGGCGTATTTTCCTCCTGGTATCGGGCGGCGGCGTCCCAAATTGGCATGATCTCACCAGAATCAGCATGTTTGGTGAACCCGCCTTCTACATCCACCAAGGCGTTCTTTATACGGACATTTGCAAATGTCCCTCTCATCATCACTTCATGGTTACCTCTCCGAGAGCCGTACGTATTGAAGTCTTTCTCGCCAACTTCGTGGCGGCCGAGATACTCAGCAGCTGGAGAACCAGAGGCAATGCCACCAGCTGGTGATATATGGTCAGTAGTTACCGAATCACCCAATATTGCCAAAATTCGACCGCCTTCAATGTCACTTATATCAGTTGGTTCTTTGGGAATGCCGTCGAAGAAAGGGGGTTTTCGAGCGTACGTTGACCATTCATCCCAGTCATAACGTTCGCCCGTCGGAGCCTCTAAACTCTGCCATTTTTCATCACCGTCAAATACAGTCGAGTATTGTGTTTGGAACATTTCCTTTTGGACCGATGTATTGATTACGTTGTTAATTTCGGTTTGACTAGGCCATATATCTTTTAGGAATACCGGGACACCGTTGGAGTCGTCACCAATCGGTTCTGTAAGCAGGTCAATATCTGTTGTACCTGCTAGCGCATAGGCAACCACGAGAGGTGGGGACGCTAAGTAATTAGACTTCACCTTGTTGTGGACCCTTGCCTCAAAGTTTCTGTTGCCTGAGAGAACTGACGCAACCGCAAGTTGTCCTTCGTCCACCACCTGCTCGATTTCCGGTGGTAGCGGGCCACTATTTCCGATACACGTCATGCATCCATAGCCGGCCAGAGTGAACCCTAATTCATTCAACGGTGCAGTTAGGCCGGACTCATCCAGATACTCAGTGACTACCTTCGAACCTGGGGCAAGACTTGTTTTGACCCAAGGCTTGGCTTGCAGCCCTTTTGCAACAGCATTCCGAGCAAGAATTCCAGCGCCCACCATAACTTCAGGGTTGGAGGTATTAGTGCAAGAAGTGATTGCAGCAATCACGACTGATCCATTCTCTATATCGTATGAGTTGGCGTCGGTGCCAACGGTGACAGGGCCTGGAAAAGCGCCTCGTTCCACGTAGCTGGCTATCTCTGACGTGGCAGATGATTTCATTTTCGAAAGTGGAAGTCTGTCTTGAGGTCTTTTCGGTCCAGCAAGACTTGGTTCAATGTCAGCTAGGTCAATGGTGATAGTTTCACTATAGTCTGGGTCGATCGAATCGTTCGTTCTAAATAGGCTTTGAGCCTGAGCGTAGCTTCGCACGCGCTCAATTGTTTTTTCATCACGTCCAGTAAAACGCATATATTCAAGAGTTTCATCATCAATCGGAAAATATCCGACGGTGGCACCATACTCTGGACACATGTTGGCGATAGTCGCCCTTGCAGGTAAGGAAAGATTAGATAAACCGGGGCCATAGAATTCCACGAATTTACCAACCACTTTTCGTTCTCGAAGTGCTTCTGTGACTCTTAAAACCAGGTCGGTGCCGGTGGTTCCCTCCGGTAAAGTCCCAACGAGCTTCACTCCCATAACCTGGGGTACAAGCATCGCAATCGGTTGACCGAGCATTGCTGCTTCAGCCTCTATTCCTCCGACGCCCCATCCAACCACTCCAAGTCCATTGATCATCGTAGTATGTGAGTCTGTACCAACGACAGTGTCTGGGTATGCCGCAGGATTGCCTTCTGAATCAACACCTTCAAATATGGTTTGCCCAAGAAATTCCAAATTGACCTGATGCACTATGCCCATTCCAGGGGGTACGACGCGCATACCCTGGAACGCATTCTGCGCCCATTTGAGTAAAAGATACCTCTCGGTATTTCGTTCATATTCTCTCGTGACATTAAAACTGAAGGAATCGGTGTCCCCAAAAGCATCAACCTGAACCGAATGATCTATTACAAGATCGACAGGGAGCAAGGGGTTGATTTTTTGAGGGTCGCCACCCATCTCAGCCATGGCATCCCGCATAGCTGCTAAATCGACGACAGCAGGTACCCCTGTGAAGTCTTGCAAGAGCACACGAGCTGGCCTGAAGGCAATCTCGTTTGTTGGCTCTGCTGAGGCGTCCCATGAGGCAGTCATCTCGATTTGCTCTCGAGTAACGTTGATACCGTCCTCACCTCTCAACAAATTCTCTAACAGGATCCTATGAGTGTATGGAAGCGTGGAAAGCTGAACGCCAAGAGTTTCTGCGGCGGATGGGAGACTGAAGATCGTATATTGACCTTCATTAGTATCAAGTATTTTTCGACTATTGAAGCTATCAAGCGACTTAGCGGGTCTAGGTAGATTAGACATATTCGATCCCCTTCGGCAGAATGAAATAATTTTGTTGGTATTTAACTGACTAGCAATGGCAGACTTGGTCTAGGACTGAGAAATCTTACGGTTACGAACCATATCGTGACCAAATTCCCGCCCACACGAGTGACAGACAAATCCCAAAGCATTCGTGTCATCATCCATCTGATCTGGTCCTCGCCACCTGGGCATTAATTCCTTGCCTACACAGCAATTGCTAATTGACTGTCGGGTCTGGGCTCCAGAATATCCCTGTTGGGGGCTGCCAAAAATTTTGTTCAACACTAGCTATTTCCTTCCCATAACCAGTTAACTCCACGTATATATATCAGTTTTTAGTTAGTCAAGATAGTCCCTAAGTCGTGTACTTCTGGAGGGATGCCG
>CAZSFJ010000087.1:0-1994 GCA_964606125.1 uncultured Dehalococcoidaceae bacterium
CAGGAGCCCTGTAGGGATATCGACGATCGATGTACTCAATCTCCAATCCCGGTCAGGGACGAAGCGAAAAGTACTTGCACTGAATCGCATAAACAATATCGCGCGAAGTACCATGGATACTCCTAGAGAAGCGATCATCATGACTTGGGGAGTGGCAGTTTTCTTCCTCAGTCGCCTGAAAACCAATCGATCTATTAATAAGCCAGTGAATCCGGTTACAACAAAAGCGCAAACTGAGGCCCAGAACAGTAACGTCCAATCAATACTCCCATCTTCGGGAGCATCCGAGATCGAAAAAAAAGTGTCAGACCACATGAGTGTCAGTGCCACATACGAGCCAACAAGCATCATCTCCGCTTGAGCAAAATTAGCGAATCGCTGCACTTTATAAGTCAGTGTTAGACCAATTGCGATGCTTAAATAAACGGCAGACCAGTACAGGCCGCTGAACAGAATTGAGGAAAGGTTGAAATTCATCGTGGCCGAACGGCTCAGGCCTGACACTATGACTTCGAGTACTAAAAACGCGATTACACCGACAAGCACAGGTGTAAGTAGAATGATTGGGCTTTTCCACTGGGGCTTCGAATGATTAAGAATAATGCGAACGAGGATCAAGCCTGAAATAATCATTTCAAGCGATAAAAAGAACCATTTCAATTGACCGGAAAATAGGCCAGAGCCCGCAACAAAACCTAAGTTATAGGTTGCACCCAAATAACCATCAGATAAAAATAATAGTGCAAATAATAACTGGCGAAGCCATGGAGTTTGAAATATCCGCTGGTGCCGTATTGCATTCAAAGCAATCATACCCCTCGGTGGGTTTTTCAATATTTGAGTGAAGTCGAATAGGAGTGAGAGAGCCTGCTTTCATCACGAAAGCAGGCTCTCTTTATCACATAATCGTGAGCTGGAAACTAGTTACCAGCTAACCCACCATCAGCGGTCCATACCCGAGGGCAAGAGAAGTTAGTGCCATCAAATTGGCAAACCTCGTACCCAGTACCTAGGACATCACCATTTGCATCGAATGTGTGAGTGCCACTCGCACCAGCATAATTAACGCCAGTTTTGTTTATAGCATTCACCAAGTTGCCATCAGGGTCAGAGACGACTGCGGCCGCTACTAGTTTGATCGCATCGTATGTCTCCCCGGTGTATATAGCCCCGTCGGCACCGCCCGCAGCAGCATACGCCGCTTCGAAACTTGACTTGGCGCTAGACTCTTCACCTGGCCGTGGCCTTGTTGCGATGAGCCCGCCAACTGCTGACGCGTCTGTAAATGATTCAGTAAATGCAGCATCAGCTATACCGTCAGCGCCAATCACTTGACCACTGAATCCCTGTGCTGAGAGTGCTTCCATAATGGCAGCTCCATCAGTCGCATAGGACATCAGCAAGACAGAATCACATCCACCATCGACTACAGACTGAGCCAAGGTAGATGCATCGTAAGAACCTTCAGCTGGGTCATATCCCACCTGGACACAGACATCGCCCGACCAATTTGATGCAAAATTATCACCAAGCCCTGCTCCGTAATCATTAGTCATATACAAGACTGCAGGCTTACTTGCTCCTGATGCAGAGGCGACCGCCGCCAAGGCAACCGCCTGTTGAGCATCGCTAGGAACAACTCGGAAAAGATGGCCGTTGTCATCAGCTCCGGAAATCGCTGGTGATGTACTTGCGTAAGATATCATCGGCACTCCCGCAGGGGCGGTCACGGCAATTGCACCGAGCGTCGCACCTGAACAGGCTGCGCCGACAATCGCCTTTACGCCACTGTCGATTAATGTTTGTGCAGCCGTTGCAGCTTGAGTACCATCACATCCTGAATCACCAATAATCAATTCAAACGTGTAATCCCCCTCATATTGCTCATTGAGCTCAGCTATAGCCACTTTCCCAGCATCCTCAAACCCGGGCGCGTACTGTGCGATCGGACCAGTTTGAGGACTGAGGAGCCCTATCTTAACGGTCTCACTTCC
>CAZSFJ010000087.1:2094-5567 GCA_964606125.1 uncultured Dehalococcoidaceae bacterium
GTGCGATCGGACCAGTTTGAGGACTGAGGAGCCCTATCTTAACGGTCTCACTTCCGCCGAGTACCCCACATCCAATCGTGAAGACGGCCAGCATTACCGATATTAAGAGCAAACAAAATTTATTTATTAATTTCATGGACTCTTACTCCTTTCAAATTCTTACCCCTCATGTGTAACGATCCAATACTACCGCATAAATACTGAAAATTATCTTCCGACAGACCACTGTTTTTAGAATTTCATATGCACTATATTTTGCTGGACCACGTGGATGAGATCGGATGAGTCGATAACGAAGTGTGAAATATTCCCAGGGATCTCAAATCACTACCTGAGAGAGAGCTATCTATACCTAAGGAAGCCTCGAAAGAGAGGAATGACGATTCACGTGAACTGCATAGGCCCTATGAGAGTAAAGTGCTTCTTCTTTGCCGAAGGTCTATGTAGTAGACTCACCTGAATTCCATGGAATATTTCCGTCAGGAGTTCCAAATATTCGAAGGGTAAAATTATGGCAAAGGGATATCTTCTCTCCTTATATCGTGAAATAAAAGACCCCGACAAACTGGCGGCATATGCTGAGCTAGCAGGTCCGGCTGTTGAGGCAGCAGGTGGCAAGTTTTTGGCTCGTGGCGGGCAGGTAAAGGCCTATGAAGCAGGACTTGCTGAGCGAACAGTGCTTATCGAATTCGAAACCTATGAAGCCGCAAAGGCACTCTACGATAGTGCCCCTTACCAAAAAGCATTGGAGGCCTTGGGCGATGGGGTCGTCAGAGACTTTCGCGTAGTTGAAGGGCTTTATTGATTAGTTTATGGTTCATTGCTGAAATGACGTTTTCCCACGGACAGCATTTATCTCTCGGAGATCAGCGATGGTCACGACCTTACCTGTATACGACTTATCTTGCTCCGTGATCCACATACACGCGTCGGTCATCACTATGGGATCTTCGAAATCCATTTCTTTAGCCCTGTCGCCAAGGGTGAATACGTAACCTTCACTCCACACAGAAAGATCCAGTCGGATTGCGTTAATCGTCACACCAGTGTCAGAGAGTTCAGACGCCAGTGATTCCGACATAGCTTCGAGCGCGCGCTTTGTAGTGGTATAAGAGACTCGGCCCATTTCAGGGCTTACGGAAGCGCCAGATGAAATATTGATCACACGACCATATCCGCGTTCTATCATGCCAGGGCAAAGGGCCTGCATCAGTATCAGTGGGGCATTGACATTAATCTCCATCGCTAAGCGCCACAATTTCATTCCAGCATCGATAGTATTCCCAACGGGCGCAATAGCAGCATTGTTAATGAGGACATCCACTCCGCCGAAATGTTCGATGGCCGCCTGAGCTGCGCCCTCACATTCTTCTGCACTATTTAAGTTGGCTCCGATGGATATGACATCGGCACCATGTTCACGCGCCATGGCCGCCGTTTCGTCTATCGTGCCAGGGAGTTTTGTAGGGGAATCAGCCGTGGAGCGAGCAACCAGAACAAGGTTGTATCCGGCTGCCGCATAATCAATAGCTAGTTGTTTACCAATACCTCTGCTTGCCCCTGTGATGAATGCAACGGGTTTCTTATCCATGCGGTCGTCCTGCCTTACTTAAGTTCATTTCAGCAAGAGTTTACAATAGATTTATCAAAATCTGTGTGACGTGGGAGGAAATGTAATGAGAGTTTCGGAAGAAATACATCAAGAATATATGGATTCCTATGGGGCGTGGCTACGCCAATTAGAGGCAGTCCACGCATTTTTCTTTGAGGAAGCAACCTTGACACCTGATAAAGTAAAAGGGCTTCTAAACCGCGAAGCAAATGCGAAAAAGAGATATGACCTCAATCGGGCGAAAATGTTGGGTCTCTCTACCGATGATGCTGGTTAATGGGGATCGATACAAACACAAATGCTCACCTCAGATAGCTCAGGATTGCTCAAATCGGTTTCCCTCGGTGGATCAATCGCCTTGGGTTGGACTCCATGTATAGGTCCTATTTTAGGCCTGATCTTAACGTTGGCGGCTAATTCCGAGAATGCTGAGACTGGAGCGCTGCTTTTATTTAGTTTCGGAATGGGCTTAGGGGTTTGGTTTATTGTGCTGGCTCTTCTGGCTAATATTCTTGAATCACGTATCAATCATTCGTCGATAATCTTTCGGATTCTTAGAGTGCTCACGGGTTTCGGGTTAGTTGCATTTGGACTGTTGATATTAATTGGGGGCTCTGACCAAGTACTGCAGGTAAGTACGAGGCTTGCCTCCCTAGGAGGGGTTCTCCCAGCAGTAGAGGGATACGAAGGGAATTTTCGTGATTCTGTCGACGGAGGTATCCTCGGGATAGTTATATCATTTGCCGCTGGTATGATGGCATTTTTGTCACCATGCGTGTTGCCATTGGTCCCGATTTTCTTGTTGCAGCTCGGTGATAACTACGGACAACCGATGGAAGCGGGACAAAACATTAATGTCAGACTCGTACGTAATACTGTCGTCTTCGTGGCAACATTTGCACTAGTATTCGCAATGATGGGTGCGTCTGTTGGTTGGGTAGGTAACACGTTCCTCTCACGAATTGACTGGGTACTAAGGCCGATTGGTCTCGTGATTCTTATCTTCGGATTGCATAATTTGAGCTTACTGAGATTGCCGTTACTTGATAGAACATATCGCCTTGGGAACCGGTAGAATAATCGAGAGGCAATTATGGGAGATGACGTGGACGGGCTCGACCTTGATGAACTTATTCAGGCGATTAAGGATGAAGACGTTCTGATAGTCCGGTTTCAAAATTTCGAAGAACGTCTGCTTCTTGATATGCGAGTAGGAGATGACGGCGAACCACTCGTCAAGATGGTGGACCCGGTGTCGTCTCCAGAAGAGCGATATAAGGAATTAAGAGAAATTAGACCGGAAGTAGCGCTACCCGAGAGAATCATGGTTGTTCCCTGGCCTCGCTCTTATAGCGAACTAGTCCGATTCGGTCTTTGGGATCATATAACGGATCGAATAATGTCAGTTACAACTGGTTCCGGCGAGACGATAGTGGAAGACCTTAAAATACAGATTACTCGATGTGAGCTTCTTGAGCTTAAGGCTATGATTCGCGGCGAAATCGGCTATGAGACTTTGTGGGAAAAATCATCTAGCTGAAGCTCAATAGAAGTTCTGATAATCTTAAAAACATTCGGAGAATCGAGGGACCGTGCAGTCGAATATTGATTTGAGATCGGACACCGTCACTCTTCCGACATCCGCTATGCGCGAAGCAATCTCGGTTGCGGCGGTCGGAGACGATCATTCCCGCGAGGACCCCTCAGTTAATCAACTTGAGACGGCCGCGGCTGAGTTCACCGGTAAAGAAGCAGCTCTCTTCGTCCCATCAGGTACGATGGCAAACCTAGTCGCATTATTAACTCATTGTGGACGTGGAGATGAGGTGGTCGCGGGTAGCGAATCACACATCACTAACCA
>CAZSFJ010000088.1:0-5552 GCA_964606125.1 uncultured Dehalococcoidaceae bacterium
AATAGCCTACGCATCCTACTCGCCCGATACCACGCTCTTCCTTCATATATCTAATCGCCGCATCTATTTCGATTGCGGCCACGTCTCTTTCCATCGACATCGCAAGTTTCCTAGCCTCATCAGGCTCGTCAGTCGCCTCACCATGATACATATCGGGCGCCCATGCCAGAAAACCTTCAGCCGCATATCGGTCAGCAATTTCTTCAATATCTGGAGTCAGGCCCCACCACTCTTGTATGACGATTATTCCAGCCTTGGGTTCGCCATCGGGCTCAGCAAGATAGCCCATTAGTCTTACATCCTTGAATTCAACGTCTACTCGCCTAGTCATGATTCCCTCACTACTCTACTTTCCATTCAACAGTATTTTAAGGATATCTGGCGGAAACTCAATCCTGTCTCCAGGTTCAACTCCGTTTTGCTGATACCAGTCTAATGGAGCCTCGAGAGCATATAAGTAGGGTGCCGGAGGATGGTGATATATTTCTGTTTGGGCATACATTGAGTCGATTGCTAAAATTGACTTGTCAGAGCCGATCCAGGCGATGGAGATATCGAAGAACGTATCTACCATCCAAAAAGGAGAATCAGTCTCTTCGACAAACCAAAAGAGCATCCCCTGCTCTCCAAGCACATCCCTGCCCGAAAGACCTATCGAGTATTCAGAGGCTGGCGGGACTTCCACAGGCAAAGTCGCAATAAAACTTTGGTTTCGGAAAAATCTTATAGCGGGTAGTTCAGCAGTTGGTTTGGAATTTATACCCAAACTCAGATATTTTTCAGAGGGAGCAGATCCCGATATCTCAGCTGCCGGCGGCGGCATCCTTCCATCTGAGTCAGATGACTCGGTAACGCCTTCAGAAGTGCATCCTAGAAGTAAGATCAGAATGGAAATAGTGAATATTCGCATATAAAGTCCTTGATAGGATTAGAATTGTTGTGGACTTATACTAATCATCGAGGCCTATCTACCGCTAATGATCTCTGAACAAAGAAATCCCGTTGACGTCGCTCTCGAAATTTGGCCTGACCTTCGGGATGGCAACGATCTCGAGGATTTATCGCATCTAGATACCTTGTTACGGTCTCTCGGATTACCAACAGCATATGGAAGCTCAGAGGGAATATCGGCGACCTTCGGCGGCTTCACAGCTGCAGCGTCACCCACTGTCACGTTACCAACTGGAGAAAGCACCAATAGCCTTGAAGAAGCACAATTGCTTTGCCATATTATCGTAACTCGTACTCTCATGTCGGCTGGACTGGATGTAGATCGGCGAGTCCAAGAGGCAATGGGACAGGCATATGCAAATACTTGGTGCGTTAAGGGTGACTATACGACGACCCCACTAGTGCTCAGTGCTTCTCTTTGGTTAGTGGCTCTAGACCCTCAAAATCACTCGGATACTCCTTTGCCAATTGATTGGACTGCTTCAATATATGAAAATTCCCTAATTTGGGACACAGAATATCGACTTTTTTCTCACTACGACATAAAAGAACGAGCTTTAGATTGGGCCGTGCACGTAAGCCATGATAATGAAAGACACCAGGGTTGCTCGCGTTGGAACATTATCGAGCCTCTCCTCCGAATTGAAGACGAAAGAGCAAGCCTAGCAGTCACGAATTTTCTTAACCAACTAGAAGAAGATACTGAGAACATCTCAGCTCGGTACATCATAGAAAGATCAAGGATTGCGAAGCTAAGCTGAAGCAATGGCTTTTAAATCAAACGGGGCACTCTTTTCCTGCCTGGTCTACTATCGTAATTAGCCTTGAATTGGCGATATTTTGTAACTTGAATCCAATACTTCCCGCCAATTTTCGACGCTGGAAGATTACCACCTTTGATTTGTCGTCTAACCGTTTGCTGGTGTACCCCTAGATCTCTTGCCGCTTCATCAAGATCAATATAGTCGTCGAAAGGATTTTCGGGCATCGCGGTGTACTCCAAGGTCCCACCGCATCTATCATTTTATGAGACTCCAATAGTTACTTCAAGCGCCTGACCGGGCCGTCAAGAAAGTTTTGCATGAATTCCGCTAAATTCTTCATGGTTAACAATACGAAACAAATAAGCTAGTTTCTATTGTAGAAGAGATCGATTGGTTTTATTATTACCCTTCGACCAACATGCAGTGAATTACAAATTTTTTAACTTAGCGAGGCACGATGTCACCCAAGAGCGAATTTATTCAAGTGAATAGACTACAAATGCACTACCAAGAATGGGGTCAATCGAAAGACAAACACGCTGTGGTACTTCTCCATGGATTTGCTTCAACCTCAAATTGCTGGAATGAAGTTGCTGAGGAACTATCCAAGGATTATCGAGTGATCGCAGTGGATCAAAGAGGTCATGGACAGTCGGAACATGATCCTGAGTACGATTACTCAAGGACAAGCCAGGTTAATGATTTACATGAACTGGTTGAACAATTGGGGCTGGAAACGATAACTTTGGTTGGACATTCGATGGGCGGAGCCAATGCGATCTGTTACGCTGCTGACCGTCCGGATGTAGTGTCAGCACTTGTCCTGGTGGAAACCGCTTCCGACGCCCTGCGTGGCGGAATTGAAAATCTTAAAAGATTACTGAAGTCATCTGAGGAATTTGACTCACTCACTGATGCTGCTAACGCATTATACGAATATCAGAAATATGCGGCCCCTGATCAAATCCACAGGCGAGCTCTCGCCACGTTCACTGAGACCGTGGATGGCAAATGGACTTGGGATTTTGATGAAGCCTTTCGAAATCCAACTGTGCGGCCCCCTGATCCAGATCCGGGACAGAGGCGACTTGCTGACCTAGGGGAAAGTGCAGAAAAAGTTGTATGCCCCGTAATGATCGTCCGGGGTGGAAAGACCGACATGTACACACCTGAGTCCATCCAGAGACTGAGTAGAAGAATGGCCAATGCCCGTATATCACTTATCGAGGAAGTTGGGCACCACGTGCCAACAGATGATCCCGGGACACTTTCTCTGAACATCCGTGAATTTTTGCAATCGCTTCCAGTCATATAGGTGCGAGCGTCGGTGCACAGTTCTAGATAGAGGTTCGGCGAAATACCGCCGCCGCATTCTGTCCTCCTAGTCCAAAAGAATTGGACAAGACCACATTTATCTCTATTTCCAGAGCCTGATTCGGTGTAATTCTAAGATCACATGAGGGATCCGGATCTTGATAATTGATCGTGGGTGGCACCGTATTATTGTGCAGGGCAAGTACACTTGCCACAGCCTCTATACCACCAGCGCCGGCCGCAAGGTGCCCTGTCATGGATTTGGTAGAAGAAATATTCGTACGATAAGCGGACTCACCTAGAGCAATTTTAATTGCTTCAGTTTCAGTTCTGTCGTTGTACTGAGTTGAAGTTCCATGAGCGTTGATATAGTCAATCTCATCTGCATCCGTCTCACCATCACGCAGTGCTCTCTCCATAGCGAGAGCCTGTCCACTTGCATCGGGAGCGGTATCATCGGTTGCATCAAATGACCACCCGACTCCTGATAACTCGCAGTAGATATTTGCTCCACGTTCTCTAGCCGAGGCTTCACTTTCAATCATCAAAACACCGGCACCCTCACCGAGGATGAACCCATCCCGATTGGCGTCGAATGGCCGAGAGGCATGCTCTGGATCGTCATTATTTTTCGACAAAGCACCCATCCTTCCCATAGACGAAAGTGCAAGTGGTGTGATCATCGACTCCGCTCCACCTACAAGAACAGCTTTCGCATGACCCAGTCGAACCATATTCAGGCCATGCCCCAGCGCGTCGGTACCTGACGCACAAGCAGTATTTATGGTCGTGTTTGGGCCTCTGACTCCTATCTGACGTGCAAGTCTCGCTGCAGCCATATGCTGTCCCATTCTGGTAATAATGAAGGGATCGACTCCTTTCGATCCTTTCTGCAAATATTTTTCCCATTCAGGTCCCATATCCAGAGCATCTCCTGACGTAGCAATCACCACACCGATATCATCCGCTCCATAATCATCAGGAACTATCCCAGAGTCTTCCAGTGCCTGGAGGCCGGCTGCAGCTGAGAACTGGGCAAATCTACCAGTCCTGCGCGCTACTCTACGCTCAAGATATTGCTCTGGATCGAAATCCTTGACTTCGCCTGCAATCTGTACGATGTGATCAGTGGGATCGAAACTTGTCACCCGACTAATACCATTCCTTCCGGAACGCAGCCCCTCCCAAAACGAAGGTACATCATTGCCAATTGGAGTCACCGCACCCAACCCAGTAACGAAAGCTCGATGTAAGGTCCGCTCCGACATAACTTCTCCAATCATCAATATCCTTCTAAATCTTAAGGCATTGTTCCTACTTTGAATTTCGCATCCTGTACAACGCTAGCACCAGAGCTGAAGCAGCAACGCCAACCGCGGCAGCCGGGAGTATGTCACGAATGATTCTCTCTGCACCAGCCGAGGACGAAATATTCAGATTTTGCACATCGCCAACTAAACGAGTTTGCATGGATCTATAGTCGCGACTGTCGTTAGTTTGGCTTTTAGGATTCATCGAGTTAGATGGATCTTCTTGGGTGAGATGAGGATTGTCTCGTTTTTTCCGCTTACTACTTGAAGTACCCGCGTTCAAAAGTCCGTAATTGGATGAAAGTTCTCTTTGATTAAAATCGTCATCGACGTCGTCGCCCATATAGTTCGGTATAGTCTGATTCTCGCTCTTCTTTGACTCAGCAGGTGCTTCTACTGTTGATTCCAAAGATCCTCTTTCTTCCAGAATCGGCTCATCCACCTCCAGAGATTGGGTCCTCATTGCCAGATCCACGGTGATCGCTGGCCAACCCTTGTTATCAGAATCCTCGATAGGTACTGGAAGCTCTTCAGATACTCGGGGTACTAAGGAATTTACTACAGGCGCTTTTTCCCGTTTTTGTGGTTTTTTGGTAACTGCCACTAGTAATGCCCCTAAAATGAAACCGGCAGCAAGTGCAAGATATACTCCGTTGTAGTCACCTACTCGGTCAAAATAGAGAGCAACTGCGACCGGTGCAGAGATGCCGAAAGCTTGGCTCACTGGGGTAGAAACGCCTCTAATCGCCCCTAGATGCGCTCGACCAAAAAATGAGGCCATCAGTGATTCCTGCAACGGGATCTGAGCTCCAATACCAAACCCCCACAACATAGTGACTAATACAAATGCCTCATATTGACCAGTAGGACCCACCAGTACCATCAGCATCATTCCTACGCCGGCAATTGAAAAAGCGACTAATGTGCACAGTCGTCCGCCTATTCGTGTCACTAGGGTGGGCCATACAAATTTTGAACCTAGAGCGGCCAAGCCCTGAAACAACATGGCAGTCCCAGCCTGCTCAAACGTGAATCCATGCAAAGTCATAAATGGAATCAAAAAAAACAGGCCGGCAATTAATCCCATTAAACAAAAAGAAAACCCAATCTGAAGTGTCCAAAGCGATATTGTACGAACGGCCTCACCTGCCGTGAAGGAATTTTCTAGGTCAGCACGGGCACGAGCAACTCGCTGCTCGTCAGCCGCGTCCTC
>CAZSFJ010000089.1:0-5529 GCA_964606125.1 uncultured Dehalococcoidaceae bacterium
GCGCCCTCTTGCCTGCCTTCTGCTCAACTTCATCAAGTAAATCTTTGTCTGGGTCTAGTGCGTCCATGACCTTACTTCAAACTCCGATACATCTCTACCAAATCATCAGCTATCAAATCCCAAGAGTACTCCATTGCCCGTTGACGAGCTAACAATGAAAGTTCCTCAGCACTCTGCGGGTCATTCATGATCGAAGAAATGGCTTCAGAGAGACGCACTTCATCAGAAGGAGGAACCAAAATACCGGGCAATCGGTCAGCACTAGTAGGCCTGCCGAACATTCCTGGCAAACCACCGACATCTGAAGCTATCAGTGGCCTTGCCGAGGCCATCGCCTCAAGAGCCACCATTCCAAATGACTCGTAAAGCGAAGGGACAATAACTAAATCTGATGCTTGATAGTAGCTGGGAAGTACGTCATGACTGATAGATCCCATAAACACTATATTTTCCTCAATACCTAGTTTGTGACTCAAATCGAGGAGTCTTTGCCGCTCCCCGAGGGAGTCCGGATGCGAATTGCCTCCGAACAGATAAAGTTGCCATTTCTCTTTAGGTACGCTTATTTTAGCGAGCGCCTGCAGGAGTACATCCAGGCCTTTAAGCCTCTCAAATCGTCCGCCTGCCAGCAAGATAAGTCTATCTATTGGCAAGTTAAGCTCCCTCTTCGCCTCGAGATGATTCCGTGGAGAAAATCGGTCTAGATCTACTCCGGGTGGGATAATTTCAAGGCGATTTTCGTCAACGTTGTAAAGTTCTTTCAGCATTTTCCCTTCATGTTTACTGGCAATAATCACGCGATCTAAAAGTGTCACCAAATCTGATTCAGTTTCCAAACGATCGGTCGACTCATTTGCAGAAATACCGTGCAAAATCTTGATCTGCCCGAACGTATGAAACATCCCTACATGAGGGACATCCCAGTGTTTGGACACGATCACACCGGCTGCAATCGACAACCAATAGTGTGAATGAACCACATCAAAGTCTAGATTCTGACGCGCCGCCCAGTGGCATACGGCCTCTGCAAATTCCTGAATTAGTGGGCTCATATCTTCTTTTTCAACACGCTCGAGTGGTCCAGCATCTATATGAATTACTCGACAAAAAGAATCTATTTGCTCTATCTCGGGGACAGTCGGATCATCACGTCGGACGAATACATCTACAACGATACCAAGCGTTGCGAGCCTCTTCACGGTCTCCAAAACATACACGTTCATACCTCCCGTTTCCCGTCCGCCCAGCTCGGCTGTAGGTGAAGTATGCATAGAGATCAGAGCCACTCTGATCTGTAAAGATCTGTTGATATCGCAACGAGATATCATAATTTTTTATGATGCCCCAATTAATCTAAGGAATTCCTGCCGTGAATTAACGTCGTCGCGTAGTCGCCCTCTTAGAGCAGAGGTAACCATTCGCGCACCAGGCTTTCTAACGCCACGAGCTGTCATGCAGAGGTGTTCTGCTTCTATGACCACTCCGACACCTCTAGCACTGAGAGCAGTTTCAATACTGTCAGCAATCTGTCCAGTTAGTCTTTCTTGAACCTGTGGGCGCTTAGCGAAAACTTCCACAGCGCGCGCAAGTTTAGATAGGCCTACAATCGCGCCGTCAGGAAGGTACCCCACATGAGCTTGTCCATGAAATGGCAGGAAATGATGCTCACACATTGAATAAAACGGAATTTCCTTTAGGATAACCAATTCGTCATGCTGCTCGTTAAATTGCACTTTTAACAATTCTTCAGGATCTTGATCGACTCCACTAAAGAGTTCCAAGTACATATCTGCGATCCTTCTTGGGGTGTCGGTCAAGCCCTCATTCTCCCCTAGTCGCAGTTCGGTAACGACGTCAGTAATTAAGTGGATCAGGCGCGAACGATCAATAGTACGATGTTCTCCCGTAGGTTCAATCTTTGTTTCGTCCATGCTCATGCCCCCTGCCGATCTGACTGATGGTAGAAATATTATCCTTAATTAACGCGAAAGAATCTCTCCTACCGCCTCAACAGTAGGATCTACTTCATAGCGGACCGTCTCGATTGATAGGGCTGTATCTGGATCCTTAAGCCCGTGGCCGGTAATTACGCATACGACGGTTGATCCCCTCATGTCCACACCTGATCGAGACATCTTGATGAGACCCGCAACTGAGGCCGCTGAGGCCGGTTCACAAAAAATACCCTCTGCTGAGGCCAAATATTTGTAGGCGTCTAAGATCTCTTTGTCGGTGACCGAATCAATCACTCCTCCTGATTCATCACGAGCATTTGTTGCTTTTTCCCACGAGGCAGGGTTACCTATTCGGATTGCCGTAGCAATGGTCTCTGGATTTTCGACGATTTTATTGTTTACTATCGGTGCAGCTCCCTGAGCTTGGAAACCGTACATCATTGGTGTTTTACTAGCTCGGCCCACTGCAGCATATTCTTTGAAGCCTTTCCAATAAGCTGAAATATTTCCAGCGTTACCTACAGGTATACATAAGATATCGGGTGCCTCACCAAGTACATCCACAACCTCGAATGCGGCAGTTTTCTGTCCCTCCAAGCGAAAGGGATTAACCGAGTTGACTAGTGCTATCTGCAGTTGGTCAGAAATCTGTCTGACTATATCCAGAGCACTATCGAATGATCCTCGAATTTGAATAATTGAGGCACCGTGCACGCTCGCTTGTGCAAGTTTTCCCATAGCAATTTTTCCCGAGGGAACCACAACAAAACTTTTGAGCCCATGAAGAGAAGCATACGCAGACGCCGCTGCTGATGTATTACCTGTCGAAGCACAAATAACAGAACGTGCATTAGTTTCTACAGCCTTCGCAACTGCTAAAAACATACCTCTGTCTTTAAATGATCCTGTCGGATTCATTGTTTCCAGTTTGAAATAAAGGTTGGGTATCCCTATCTCAGGACCAATATTAGCTGAACGGACTAGAGGAGTATTACCCTCACCAAGAGATTTTCCAGATGTGTCACCACTGATAGGCAAGAATTCCGAATACGAGTCGATGAGAAAATTAGTAGTCATCGTGCCTCACAATTAGTGCTACTCATTAATGGTACTCGCTGTCATCTTGACATTGGTAAAACACTGCCTATTTGTAGCACCGATGCCGATTCACCAAGCAGCGCAACTGCCTCAAGGACTGATCCTCTCGGACTAGCATGAGTTGTGAGGATTAGCTCGGCTGAGTCGGGAACTAACGATTTCGCATCCTGAGCAGTTATATCCTTCTGCACGACTGAGGAAATACTAATACTGGCTTGAGCAAGGATTCTAGATATCTCTGCCAGTACTCCTGGTCGGTTCTCGACGATTAGGCGTAAAAAGAAACCTGATTCTATTTCGTCTGTTGGTTTTACTTGAATTGGGCGAGGCTGAACAAGAGGTGCCGGCTGAATCCCCATCGACTGATCATTGATGACTTCTAACAGATCGGCAATAACGGCTGAAGTAGTCGCTTCTCTGCCAGCGCCTGGTCCCTCATAGAATAATTTACCTACTAAATCACCCGTGAATTCAACCGCATTAGTAACACCGGAGACATTACCCAGTTGAGTATCTTTACCAACAAGAGTTGGTAAAACAGATACTGATATCTCACCATTCTCAGATTGGAGACGGGCGATTAGTTTTATAACATATCCAAGCTCTGAGGCAGCACTGACGTCAGCACTCACCAAATTCCTTATTCCTTCGCTGACAACTGAATCCGGACGGATCATCGCCCCATATGCGAGCATCGCGAGTATCACTGATTTGGCAACAGCATCATGGCCATCTACATCGGCAGTAGGATCTGGTTCCGCGTACCCTAATCTCCCTGCCTCAGAAAGAGCGGTTTCATAGTCGTTACCAGCTCCCATCTTTGTGAGGATGAAATTTGTCGTTCCATTTATTATCGCTTCGATCGACGATATTTTATTCGCTGCTAAATCTCTGCGAAGGGCTGAGATTACTGGTATCCCTCCCCCTACTGAAGCTTCGAATTGCAGGTGAACCTTACTTTCGGCAGCATCGGAAAATAATTGATCTCCAAACTTCGCTAGTACCGCTTTATTGGCCGTCACGACGTGCTTACCAGCTCTAAGCGCCTCAGAAATATAATCGTAGGCCGGCCGCTCACCACCCATTAGTTCAACGACGATTTGCGTATTCTCATCCTCGAGAATATCTGATACATCCGTCGTAAGTAGATCAGGCTCCACGAAAAAGCCAGCTTCTTCCCGGTCAGATCGATCTAAATCACGCACCAAGACATATCGGATCGAAATTGCCTCCCCGAGTGATCCTCCGCGATCGTTACTCATTTCCACAAGTCTCTTGATCACCGTACTACCGATGTTACCCGCACCTAAAAAAGAAATTCCTATCTTGTTATCAGTTGTCATAAATCTCTCCCGAAATAAAATAATCATGTATTTTGTTTGTCATCTGAGCTGCAAGCCAGTTTCGTTCACTAACCAATCGCGGTCATCTGCATCGAACCGCTCGTTTATATTCAAGGACTCTCGCCGGTCTGCCACCATATTTTCGAATAACACGTTTGCCCACTCCGACAACAAGTCAGCATCAAACTTTTCCACTCTTATTCCACTTAGTCGGTATATCGATTCCTCATTCGTGTCATCAACAACAAACGAGTTTGAGATGGCCGAATCGCCTGCGGACAAAACCCAGTCAGCGACATCCTGATCCAGATAACTTTTAATTTCTATTGTAGATAACCAGTACCTATCCCCATTCACAGGTGACACAATTTGCATGCCTAATCGGTCCGCGGCCGCCGCAAATTGTGCACCAGACTGAATCTCAGAAACGAGGAGATTTATGCGATTCGACGAGTCACGAATCACGTCTAGTCTATAGACATTGCCTTCGTCTGGAATGTCCGAGCGAAGCGAGTCAATAAATTCCGTGCGGTAAATATTCACGGCCAACTCGTGATGAAATTCGCTATGACTTACCCCAGCTTCAGCAAGAATATCGGCGATAACGAGTTGAATTTCTGAACGAGATTTCTCAGTATCATCCAAATTCAATTCTGTGACCGAGGCCTGATAAATTTCGTCAGAAGAAACATCTCCAAACTTTTCAGCTCCAAGTATTCGAATAATTTCCCTATTTTTTACCTCTTCTATGAATTGCGACCAGTAAGACAATGAACCGACCGAATCCATCCTGCTATATACCCTGTGCTTGATCCTCAAATCTTCACGGTCAAGCTCTACCTCATCACCGATAGTCAGAACAATACGGGTCCCTACAAAAACATAGTTAGAGGCCAAAGCGTAAACCATGAGTAGTAGCGACAATCCGACGAGGACAGATAGCAGCATTTCTGATCGGCTAAGGCTCAACCCGGCCAGCCACGACCGAACGTTCAAGACTAGGATTTTAACTATATTTTGGTTACTTGGCTGGTCCACCGACTAAAAAGCTCCTATTTTAGTTATAGGATCGACTTCTACCCAGATCTACACCGGCCACCCGCATGTGATCACTGGTATATGGTAGAAGCGCA
>CAZSFJ010000090.1:0-5481 GCA_964606125.1 uncultured Dehalococcoidaceae bacterium
CACAATGGCTGCACCTATAGTGACCAAGATCGAAGTAACTGAGTTTTCTCGTGAGGGGTAATATCCTGTACCTCATATGAAAACTCAGTTACTTCGATCTTGGTCACTATAGGTGCAGCCATTGTGGCACCTCCCTGTAATCTATACCGTCTCTATTGTGTCTTCAGACTGCTCAGCCGACGCGGCTCCAGCTGCAGATCGCAGCTCTGCAAAATCTTTACGCATCGCATTCTGCATAAGTCGCGCGTCAGAGCTGTGCATTACAAAACGAGCACCTAACTCAATCGCAGTTTTGGAGGTATCAATAGTCTGCTGATGGATCATCACCGGCACCCCATACTTCTCTGACGTATCGATAACTCCTCTGAGCACATCCAAATAGGTTTCATTGGTAACTTCGTCAGGAATACCAAGTGAAGTAGTCATATCATTTGGGCCGACAAAAATACCGTCGATCAAACCCACATCCAGAATACTTTCTAAGCGTTCATAGGCTGGTTCGCTTTCAATCCCAATAATGACGATACTGTCTTCATGGCGCTTCTCAAGGTATTGCTTTGTTTTCTCACTGGGAAATTCCCCGGTGGTGATGGCCCGCGTCAGGTATTCACCCTTTAGTGGATGGAATTTGGCAGTAGCTACACATTCCCGCACCTCTTCCACCGTCTCGCAGTACGGCACGAGTACGCCGGCGGCACCAGCGTCGAGTGCCATCGCAACCCAGTGCGATAAAGGAATCGGAACTCGCACGATCGGTGCAATACCGGCATCACGCAGCATAGTGCAAAGCTCTTGGATCTCCTTCCGATCACGAGAGCCATGCTCACTATCAATTACTACAAAATCCATTGTCGATCCAGCTAAGGCCGAACGAAAACGTGTGACGCCCATTGCAGAGAGCATGCACCCAAATACTCGACCTCCAGATCCAAGTGTCTCTTTTATCTCAACACCATTCATGTCGAACTCCAATCAGTTTCGACAGACTAACGCTATTCGGGGGTCAGTTGCCAGCACTAGACAGCTACATGGAACAGTAAACATCTGACGAAATTATCCATTCCTAACAACGAGTTAATCACGTTTGGCCATCGAGCTCTCCGATTCGCGTTATTCTCAAACCAATAGGTAGCTCGAAGAGGACGTGGAAATCATGGTTGAATTTATGCAACTCGCCGATACGCAGTTTGGGATGAGGCGATGGATGAGTCACCAAGCCAAGGAAGATCCGCAGACTCAAGCAACTCGCCAGAAGCGCTGGATCGATATCGGATTAGTAAAAGAGGGAGAGCTCCCAAATCCCTATCCGGTCGACGTTACCGACATGGCTATCGAGAGCGAAAATTATTCGAAGGTGCTGAACAAAGCCAACGAAACCAAACCCGCTTTTGTGATGGTATGTGGGGATTTAATAAACAACCTTGACCAACTAGATCAACGAAGCGCACTGCTGGAAATATCCCAACAGTTAAACGACGACATTCCACTTCGGCTGGTCCCAGGCAATCATGACCTCTGTCCTGATTTCCATAACGCTTCGCCCGAAGCCCTGCAGGAATATAGGGGTGTCTTCGGTGATGATTATTACTCTTTCGTAGCGGGCGAGGCTTTATTTGTGGGCCTGAATTCTGAAATATTTGACTCGAGCGACCTACTTGGTAATGAATACGAGACACAAATGGAATTTTTGAAGGATACGCTGCATTCGCAAGAAGCTAATAATGCTCATAGTATCTGCGCTTTTATGCATAAGCCTCTCTTCCTAGAGAACCCGTTAGATGACGACACATATGGACAGCTCAAGCCCACACATAGGAAAGACTTAATGAATCTCTTAGAGGAATCCGGAGTTTCACTCATGCTCGCCGGGCATCTCCATCACAACAGAGAGGCTGAATATAAGAATCTGAAACTAATTGCCACGGGAGCAGTTGGTTATCCTATTGTTGGTTCCTGTGGTTACAGAACGATCACACTCGAACCAGAAACGATGACTCACAGATTTCATGAAATCTAGTCATCGCAACTACTGCGAATGATTTGAGTGTCTGACGCGTCGACCTACGAAAATAAGCAAGGCTGCACTAAGAACAGTAATCACTCCTACGCCAAGAATTAATGCCACGCCAGATCCTAAAAATCCATCGAGGACTTCACGTATCCAGCCAAGCAACACAGGATCAACTGGACCATCATGATGAAGTTGAAACTTAACTAGCTGTAGCACCGCCGGTCTCCAATTGACTCGTCTGATATCTTACGGATAATTTCTTCTCCTGAACCGACCATGAAATAAGCATGGCTACGATTAGTGCCACAACAACTCCCATAAACGTGAAATCATAGGTTCCAATTTCATCGAATAGCGTTCCGGCTATCCACACACAAGCGGCACCGCCTAACGCATGCGCGCAGTTGGCAAGTCCAGTCAGGGTCCCAACTTGTTTCAAACCATAGATGTCTGCAGTCAAACTAGTAGTGAGTGGGACACTCGAAAGCCATGAACCACCACCGATCACGGCAAAAGCCCAGAGGCCCCAAGTAGGAGGAAGAATCACCAGACACAAAAATCCCAACGCCCTAATTCCATATACCGTACCTAGCAAAAGTCTCCGCTCCATTCGATCGGATAACCAACCCACAAAGAGAAGAGCAGTTCCATTCACACCTGCAAGTAATCCGAAGGCCATTGCTCCTTGAGTGGAGGATATGCCCTCAGATATGGCCCATCGAACGTAATGCACTGAGATAATCGAGGTGCTCACGCCACAAACCACATACGCCATGGATATTTTCCATATGGGGAAGCTCTTCAGAGCCTCTCTCCAGTGACTAACTTCCAAAGGTGAGGTGGTCTCAACTACAGCGCCTTCTTGACCTGGATCAGTGGAAAGGCCATCTTTCTCTAATCCAATTTCCTCAGGAGAATTCCTGACAAGGCTCCAGATAACTGGCACACCGACTATCAGAAAACCCAAAGCAAACACGGCTACGGTCATTCGCCAGCCAACAATCTCCACGAGATATGACGAAAAGGGCACGAGCAACAACCCACCAAGCGCAGCTCCGCTCAGTATGAAAGACATCGCCATACCTCGGTATCTGCTGAACCAACGTGCGACAGTGACTGTCGTCATGCCTACCGAGATCCCCCCTGTAGCTAAAGCAATGACACAACCCCAAACGACAGCAAGAAACAGCACACTCGGAATAAACGACAGAAGAATGTAACCAATTCCGGTCAAAGTAGCTCCAAATAACAGAACCACCCTCCCACCAAACCGGTCGATCAGTCCTCCGTAAATTGGCGATGATAGTCCACCGATTACGAGGCCTATTGATGCAGCTGCAGAAATACTACCCACCGAAGTTTCAAATTCTTTTTCCCATTCGTGAACGTAGACACCGAACGACGCACGAGCCCCAAAATCCAGAAAAGTCACCAGTGCAAGACCGATCACAATAAACCAGCCGTAGTACATGTTGTTTAGTTTTTTTGCAATAGACATTGTGGTCAACGGTACATCAGCCGTCTGCAACAAGACAGACTATCGAGAATCCTTGTTAGATATATTTAAAACGATCTTCCCAGTGGCTTTGCGGTCACGGATAAGTTCTAATGCTTCTCTGTAGTCCTCTAAAGGGAATTGGTCGGAAATATACGGATGAATTTTATCCTCGCGCCACCATTCAATGATCTGTTGCAAACCTTCTCGCATACGCTCGGGGGACTGTTCGCGGATTTTACCAACACTAAAACCCATAGCAGCCACGTCTTTCACTAATAAGTGATTAGCTTTAATTTCGGGGATTTCCCCGCTTGCAAAACCAATAATTAAGATTCGAGCACCAGGATTCACACAATGCATAGATTCTTCAAAAGCGTCACCGCCTACTGGATCAAACACCACATCAACACCGCCAACACTATGCTCCACCTCGGCGCGGATACTGTGAGTCGAGTAATTTATTAGGTGATTGGCTCCATATGAGCGAGCGATGTCTAATTTTTCTTGCGAGCTGGCTGCAGCAATTACTCTCGCACCTGAGGCATGAGCAATTTCCACTGCAGTTAATCCAACTCCACCCGAAGCTCCAAGAACAAGTACCGTTTCACCGCTTGCGAGGCGAGCTCGATCAGCGAGGGCCAGATATGACGTGCCGTATGCGATCGGGATAGTACAAGCTACAGCCGCAGGCATATCATCAGGTATCGCCACAAGGTCGATTGCCGGAACAATCACTTCTTCGGCAAAACCGCCGTAACGAAGTGGGGCCATAATGCGCTTTCCCACGAGAGACTCATCAACATTGGCACCCACTTCGGTAACGACACCTGCTACCTCAAGGCCTGGGGAGAATGGATATTGAGGTTTCTCCTGATATTTGCCCTGAATCAGTAATATATCTGCGAAATTTACTGAGGCCGCCTCGGTCAATACTCGGACCTGAGACTCATTGACCAAAGGCGACGGAACATCCAGCAAAGCCAAGGAATCGATACCTTCGGCCGAATGACAGGTCACAGCTTTCATTGAGATTATTTCCCCCATTCGAGTCTAGCTCGTGGCTGCATCCGGATTGCGCATTGCGGCAAAAACATGGAAATTATTTCTTGCGAGATGTAATGCCGTTGATTCACCTATTCCCGTGCTTGAACCTGTAACTAATGCTACATCCATTGGATCACTCGTTTTCTGCTCTATTTGCCATGTATAACGGGAATAACCTCCTCTATCAGTCTTCTGGTTTGATGCATTATGTCGGGTCCATCAGTTCCAATTGGTGTCAAAACGAACTTAGAAATGCCGGCCTCTCTATAGGATTCTATTGTTTTGATTATGTCGTTTGCATCACCGATACCATAGTAGGATTCGACTGAATCCATCTCAGGAAAACGAGCTAATCGTTGGGCCTGCTCCTGCACAACTGGTTCATCCCAACTCCCAAATCTAAAACCAAACCCTGCTCCATAATGATCCTCATCAATCGGTCTTCCAGTTGCCTGACTTTCGGCCTTAATGAGATCAACGACTGGTTTGATACGGTCGGGTGTTTGGATCCCAGCAAGCCATCCAGTGCCAAGCGTTGCCGTTCGCCGTATCGCTGCTTTGGATGAACCGCCTATCCATAAAGGGAGGGGCTGTCTCATCGGGATGGGAGATATCTGAGCTCTTTTGTACTGAAAATATTCTCCATCAAAGTTCACACAATCTCCCTGCCAAAGCAGGGTCATGATCTGTAACATTTCGTCGACGCGCTTCCCTCTACCCTTAGGGCTTCGCCCTGTCGCACTCCATTCAGGTATTGCCGCGGAACCCACGCCAAAGGCAGGTAGGAGTCGCCCGTTCGAGAGGTAGTCAATAGTTGCACACTGTTTCGCAAGAATAAGAGGGTCCCGAAAAGGAAGTACCACTACGTTCATACCAAACTGTAGCCGCTCAGTCGCCCCAGCTAATATCCCCATAAGTGCCAATGGTT
>CAZSFJ010000091.1:0-5387 GCA_964606125.1 uncultured Dehalococcoidaceae bacterium
TTTACAGCCCGCGTATTTGCTGATGCTAAATCTGACCCTGCATCAGGTTCTGAAAGTCCCATCGCGAAAGAGAGCTCTCCCTTTGCAATCTGGGGGAGATACTCTTGTTTTTGTTCCTCATTTCCGAACAAAATTATCGATGGGCCTACCAGTTGAACTGCTCTTCCATGATGCTCTTGTCGCGCACCTACATCGGCCATCTCTTCCATCTAAAACAATACTTCACAGTAGCTAACTCCAGCTCCACCGAATTCCTCACGCCACGCGACTGCCAGCCATCCAGCCTCTGCCGTCATACGACTGAATTCCGGCGAGGATCGCTCCTCACGACCTCCCCCTCCTTTCGCTTCTTGTGCGCTCCAAAATTCCTTTGTAAGTGTGGTCTCAATGAATGCTTTGATTTCCGCTCTGAAATTTTCTTGTTCTTCAGTAAATCTGAAATCCATTTCGCGATTCCTCCCGCTGTCGTACGCGCACTAAATTTGGGCCGAGGCATAACTTTCGAGTGCGTTAGCTTATTCCAATCGCTTCAATATGTTCGACCCCTAAGCCGCAACACCCTCCTAATATTTGCACGCCCATATTTCGCCACTCAGCGACATGTTCTGCAAAATATTCTGGGGTCGCGATATCCACGAATTGCCAGCTTGGTCGTTCAAAATAACCAGAGTTAGGATAGGCCCCTATGGGTCCATCCCATTGTTTCCTGAGGGTTTGGATTCCCAGCGTAGTGTCACTTATTGGACTGTGCATGATATGAATTGATTGCACATCGTATGAGGTAACTGCGTCCAGTGTTTCACTAAACATGCGGTCGGTATCATCAAACATCACGAGTTCTTCCGATGAATTCGTACTTCTGCAACTCAGGCCAACCCAAACAGGAACACCGGTCCGCATCGCTTCTTCGATTGCTGGGATAGCTACCTCAGGTTCCTGCATCATTTCAAGGATGAGTAGATCCGCTCCGGCTTCAACTAGTAGTTCACTTTGCTCGCGATAGGTGGATTTAAGAACTTGTGGTTGCAGCCACTTAGAATCCAGGCCGCGCTTATCTGCTCGTGCATCCGATATGGAACCAGCAACCGCTACTTGGACCGAGGCGTCGGATAATGAGCCAGCTATGGCCACATGTTCGGCCTGTGATTCTTTGACCGCCATTTTTGCTATTTCCACGGCTTTTGTGTTCATCTCGGCCACCTGATCCCCGTAGCCAGCTGGTTCTAGCATCTGCCGCGACGAGGCGAATGTGTTGGTGATAATCACCTCCGCGCCTGCAGCAATGTAGTCTTTGTGAATTTCCTTCAAGACGTGGCTGTGCGTGGTAACTGATGGACCGCACCAGGCGCGTTCGTCCATTGGCACGCCGCGCCTCTCAAGCTCGGAGCCGTTAGCGCCATCAATAATGATCTCGCCTCCTGCGGCAAGTCTCTCGGCAATCCACGCTGTACTCATAGCTATGAGTAGCCCCTCACTGTTATTTTAAGAATATCTAGGGCTGCTTCACCAACCGAATATAGGGCAGTGGAGTTTCCCAGCCATCAGTATACTTCTTCGCAGCATCCTCGTCTGACACTGCCGGCAAGATAATCACATCTTCTCCCTGATTCCAGTTGGCAGGTGTTGCCACTTGCTCAGATGCTGTGAGCTGGAGCGAGTCCACTAGACGCAAAATCTCGTCGAAGTTACGTCCTGTGCTCATTGGGTAAGTAAGCGTTGCTTTTATTTTTTTGTCCGGACCGATCACAAAAATAGATCTTGCGGTTGCGTTATCGGCTGGAGTTCGCCCCTCGGCAGTATCTCCGTCATCAGTAGGGAGCATATCGAACTGTTTCACGATATTTAAGGTCGGATCGCCGATTAGTGGATAGTTTACAGCTGTCCCTTGAAAGGATTCGATATCTTTTGACCAACTTGCGTGATCACTTACTCCATCAACGCTGATGCCAATAAGTTTGCAGTTTCGGCTGTCGAAATCGGGTTTCAGACTGGCAACAGTTCCAAGTTCAGTGGTGCAGACTGGTGTGAAATCCTTCGGGTGTGAGAAAAGCACAACCCAGCTATTCCCAATCCAGTCATGGAAATTAATTGGTCCCTCTGTTGTTTCAGCGTTAAAGTCGGGTACCTCATCGTTTATTCGTAGCGTCACGATCTTCCTCCTGATATTAAGTAAGTTGCTCGATAATATCTATAATTGTAAATCATTTTGTTAGGTCCTGCGCAGCCGTAAGACGAACCGAGTGCTTATTGACCGATGCTTCGATCATTTGCTGGTAGATTTTGTGTTCTCAGTGCGTAGATTATTCCGCCCAGAGCGTTGACGATTGCAGAAACGAAAAAAATCGAGGTGGTTCCGAATGCCTCGATTAGATATCCCCCACCGAGACCGCCGGTAAGAATGCCTAGTGCGAATGCAAGTTCCATCAAGCCGGCGACAGTGGATAGGCCTAGTCGCCGGCCGACTGATACCTGTTCAGCCTGTATTGCTCCCTGTGCTGTGGCAGTGCCGAGACCACCGAAAAAAAGAAAAGCCAAAAACAGAACGACGAAAGATTCTGAAACACCCACAGTGAACAATGCGATAGCCACACTTCCACTCCCGACAATTGCCAGTTTAGGCCGCGAGAATATATCTGACAGCCGCCCAGTAAATGGCTGGGCCGCTCCTCCCACAAATTGTTGAACACCAATAAGGATCCCGATTGCTATTGCCGTATAACCGATTTCATTTTCGAGAAATACCGGAAGAAACGCGAAGCAGGCTGAGATCGACCAAGCGAAACTGAGTCTGGCTATGAAAATGCCCTGCATAGATCGATCAGTGATGATTGACTTCCACGAAACGTAGTTTCCCGAACTATCTTCAGATGGCTGTTCGTCGATGTTGACAGGTCTGGCCGGAAGAAATAAGACGACGAGACTAGTCGCTACAAAACAGAAAATCCCCATCAAGATAAATAAGAGCTCGAATGAACCGACACTGCGGACCAAGCCATACAGGAGCGGTCCAATCCCAAAGCCGAGGAAGATGAATGGGGCAAAAGCCCCCATGTATCGGCCTTCTTGTCCGCGAGGTGCAAGAGCTCCAACATACGACAACGACATCGTGAAGATTAGTGCTGAACCGACTCCAGTCAACGCACGGAACACAATGACAGCAGATACATCTTGGAAGATGACCCAACCGATCGCAACGAAAACGTATGACCCGAGTCCGATGGCGAAAAAAGGTTTTCTGCCATATTTATCTGCGACGCGACCTATCCACGGTGTCATGAATAGCTCAGTGATTGCGAACACCGAAAAGGCCGCACCTTGTGCGGTTGGCCCGCCTCCAAGTATTGATACCCAAGTAGTGAGACCAGGTGTCGCCATGCCAAGGGCCAATGTTCCGAGAAACATGGAGAAGCCAGCCACCAGAAATGGGCGTGTCAACATGGTACGGAGACGTTACTCTCGAAGTGTCTTAGGTGATAGAGAGAGGACGAATATGTCATTACGGAGTTTGCTTAGTACTAAAAGAGGCCCCAGCGGATATGGATATGCCTCCACTGCGGAGCGGGTGAGTGAAGGACTAGATTTATCCGGAAAGACTTTCATAGTTACAGGGGCCAATACCGGACTTGGATTCGAAACCTGTCGTGTACTCGTTATGCGAGGAGCGTCTGTCATAGGAACGGTCCGTTCGACCGAGAAAGGTGAACAAGTTACATCATCCTTAGGTGAGCGATTCAAATTTGTAGAATGCGATCTATCTGAACCTGAGTCCATCTTTGGGGCTGCCACCAAGATTCAATCGAGCAGTAAAAATGTGTCGGCTGTGATAGCTAATGCTGGGGTTATGGGATTGCCTAGATATGAAGAAAAATATGGAATGGAAGCCCAATTTTTGACCAACCATCTGGGCCATTTCATATTTGTGAATTCATTGATCGATCACTTAGTGCCGGATGGGAGAGTAGTGGTGCTCTCGAGTAGCGCACATAGACGTACCTATACTGGAGGACTAGATTTCAGTGATCTAAATCACAAGAAAGATTATCAAAAATGGAGATCGTATGGCCAGTCGAAGTTGGCAAATCTGTTGTTCGCTCGAGAACTCAACCATCAATTTGCGGGGACATCTAGAACAGCAAATGCTATACACCCGGGTGTAATTAGGACAGAGCTTGTCCGACACTTTATTAATCCAGTCATTCAGATAGGCGCTAAAGTTGGGGAATGGTTAGTGTTTAAATCTTTGGCACAGGGTGCAGCTACTCAGTGCTATGCGGCGGTGCATCCAGATATGGCTGAAGTGGGTGGTGAGTATCTGTATGACAGCAATATCCAGACCAGTTCAGTGTTGGGACAAGACCGGACAGCGGGCGAACAGTTGTGGGAGTTCTCTGAAAACTTTTCCGATAGATTCAGGTGAAGATAAACCGAAGTATCCAAAGCACTATCAACCACACGATAACGGCGCCTATTTGTCTTACTAGTTCCGACCGCTCTCGAATCACGTTATAGAAAACTATCGCGGGAAGTGCAGCAGCAATGAGAGTGACTGTGTGAGCATCGAAATTAATTTTATTCACCTTTGATTCGGCAATCGCCTTACACTAACGTGGTCTGGTTCGTAAAGGATAATACCAATTGAGGGGTGGAAGTATGACCGAGTGGGAGACACTTGAAGTAGAACAGCACGGGCGAGTCAAACTGATTCGCTTCAACAGGCCAAATTCCCTTAACGCGTTCAATGGAACCATGTATTCTGAATTTCGCCGCGCCATTGAGGACGCAAATGCCGACCCGTCGGTTGGTGCTATTGTCAGCACGGGTAACGGACGCGCATACAGCGCTGGAGCTGATATAGGTGGATTCAATGCTACTTTTGAGAACGGTGGTACTGCTGGCCCTGCTCGTGAAGAACGGGACGATGGCACTCCGTTTGACCCAGTATTCATCATGGAGTCTAAACCCATTATCGGAGCAATAAACGGAGTATCGGTTGGGATCGGTTTAACGGGTCCACTTTTGTATGACATGTTACTTGCCTCGACGGAGGCAAGATTTTCTATGCGCTTTGCGGCAATTGGTCTGACTCCTGAAGTAGGGAGTAGCTGGACGCTTCCCCATATTATCGGTTTACACAAAGCGCGCGAAATGATGCTGACCGGAAAAATTTATAATGCTCAGGAAGCGCTTGAGCTTGGACTTGTTCGGAAACTTTATGAGCCTGAGGAATTAGTGCCAGCCGCTCTAGAGCTTGGCGCTCAAATCGCCGCCAACCCTATTTCCACCCTATCAACAATTAAGAGAATGATTTGGGATGATCTGGCAGCGACTGATGTCTCGTCGGTGTGGAGAAGATCCAGTGATCATTTTGCTAATGCTCGTAAGACGAC
>CAZSFJ010000092.1:0-5330 GCA_964606125.1 uncultured Dehalococcoidaceae bacterium
GCACTTTGTTATCGAGGACGAATGGGTATCTATACCTCCTGACTCCGTATCGACGGTTTTAGACTGGCTTCACAAATCGGAAGATTTCGATGCAGCGCAACTTTCGAATCTAACGGCTGTGGATAGATACGACCACGTCGAAGTTGTTTACCATCTTCAAAGCCTGGATTTAAACCATCAAATTGCGATTAAGGCCAAGACGATTGATTCAAGCCCGGCAGTGGTTGAAAGTGCCTACTCAGTCTATAAAGGAGCGCTGCTTCAAGAACGAGAGGTATACGATTTGATGGGTGTGAGATTTGAAGGACATCCGGACTTGCGCCGGTTATTTTTATGGGATGGTTTCCCGGGGCATCCGCTACGAAAGGATTTCATGGGCATGCAAGGCGAGCTAACTTCAGGGCTCGAAGGATTCCCGTACGAAGACAATAAGAACCCTATTAGGGCGATCAATAAAGACAATCTAGAAGCAGGTACTGAATATATCGGCGATATTTTAGATTCTACGCAAAGTCCGGGTAGTTAGGAAAACAATCGGAATAATGACGACTTCTACCGAACCATATGTGCTTAATATCGGCCCTCAACATCCTTCGACCCACGGTGTGTTCAGACTGCGAGTGGTTATGGACGGTGAGAAGATTAAAGATTTGGACATGATAGTCGGGTATCTACACCGCTCGATGGAAAAATTAGCCGAAGAGCGCACCTTTACTCAGAACATACCTTTCACTGACAGAGCAGACTACTTAGCGGCCATGACTGGCAATCTTGGTTTGGCAATCGCGGTTGAGCGTCTGGCGGAAGTCGAAGTGCCTGAACGTGCAGAGTTCCTGCGAGTTATTTTTTCTGAGTTACAGAGAATCGCTTCGCATGCGATGGCCAATGGGACCTTAATTTCAGATGCTGGCGCATGGCAGACCCCCCTTCTCTATATGTTTCGAGAAAGGGAAAAGATTCTCGATTTGTTTGAGATGACCTGCGGCGCACGTCTGACGACGAACTATATGCGCATTGGGGGAGTTGCGTTTGATCCCCCAACTGAATTCTGGCCGGCATTACGGGAACTCGTAGACGAGTTGCCAGCCAGAATCGATGAGTACCACGAATTGCTGGTGGAAAACGAAGTCTTCATGGCTCGCACTAGGAACGTCGGGGTGATATCTCCCGAGGATGCTATTAATGGATCTCTAACTGGACCGGCACTCAGAGGCAGTGGAGTACCGTGGGACCTGCGCAAAGCTGAACCTTACAGCGTTTATGATCAAATGGATTTCGAGGTGCCGATTGGTACAAATGGCGATGTTTACGATCGGTTTATGGTTCGGATGTCTGAGCTCTATCAATCAGCCAAGATCATCAAGCAGGCAATGGATCTCATTCCAGAAGGACCTCACAAAACGGACATCCCTCTGGCTCTCCGTCCACCAGTCGGTGAGATATATTCACGGATAGAGAGTCCTCGAGGTGAGATTGGTTTTTATCTTGTGTCAGATGGAGGACCAGCGCCGTATCGATTCCACATTCGTGCGCCAAGTCTTATTAACCTTAGCTTACTTAACGAACTTGGCCGTGATTCGGCACTTTCTGATGCAGTTGTTACCTTAGGGTCTTTGGACATAGTTGTAGGAGAAATCGACAGATGAGTTTAGATTCTCCAACCCCGATGTCTCGACAGATTGCGGAGCACAGCACGTTAATTGAGCGATTTCTTGGTTTGCCTAAAATCACTCTGCTGATTGTTGTGCTGCTGGTCGGGGCACTGGCACTGGGAAACGGAATTATCGGTTATTTGGTGGTGGCTGGTGAGCTTGATGATGCTTGGTACGATATAAGAGACTTGGGTAATGTGAATGCTGCGTTACGCGAGACTATCCTTAGTAGCCAACTCAACACGTACATTGCTGATGCTCTCGCTTATACAGTACCGTCTATCCTCGGAGCCACGGGAATCGTGTCTGTCGTGGGTGGGTGGCTTCTTATCGGTCCGTGGGCCGAGAGAAGACTAATTGCCAAGTTTCAGATACGGCAGGGCCCGAACCGTACGGGGCCATTCGGATTATTTCAATCACTTGCTGATGCCTTGAAGTTGATGCAGAAAGAGATTGTGATTCCAAAGGGTGCGGACAGATTTCTTTATTTCGCTCCCCCGGTTGCTGTATTCATCCCGGCGATTCTAGGGTGGGCGGCAGTACCCTGGGCTCCAAAAATGTCATTTGCTGACATGGATGTGGGGGTACTTTTTGTTATTGCTATTTCTTCGTTAGGAGTACTAGCAGTATTTGTGGCCGGTTGGTCTTCTAACAATCACTATTCACTGCTGGGCGCAATGCGCACGATCGCGATGATGGTGTCATACGAGATCCCTATTTCGCTTTCACTTTTAGCGGTTGTATTGATGACCGGGTCCACTCAATTGTCTGAGATAGTAATTTGGCAATCGACCCATAATGTCTGGCTGATCGTATTGATTCCATTTGCTGCGTTAGCGTTTTTGTTCGCATCTACGGCGGAGATTAATAGAACTCCCAATGATATCGGGGAGGCCGAATCCGAAATAGTCGCCGGATTTTACACAGAATATTCGGGTATGAAGGCCGGGCTGTTTATGGCTGTCGAGTTGGGGAACGCAATACTCGTGGGTGCACTGATGGCGACGTTCTTTTTGGGTGGCTATACGATGTTCGGCCTAGAAAAATGGATTCCAGGATATATAATTCTGGCCACTAAAATTGGTTTGGTCTATTTCTTATTTGTTTGGATACGAGGTACGCTTCCTCGATTCAGGCTCGATCAGCTTATGGGCTTTGCTTGGAAGTTCCTTATTCCCGTATCAATCATCCTGATGTTCGTCGTTGCTATTGAGAGTGCAGTATTTATTCGCTGGGACGTACCGGCAGTTGTTTCGTTGGGCTTGTTTGGCCTTATCAACATAACTGGGGCTGTCATTATTTCAGTGGCCTGGATCAGGATACTGTTCAAAGACCTTGACCTTGCTGCACCTGAACGACCGAGATTAGTGACAACAGTTGGTGGCTTAAAGGCTGCTAAAGAGATCCGAGGGTAAGTACGTGGAATCGCCAGGAATTGTTTTAGGTTTCTATCTTCTTGCTGGACTCACTTTAGGGTCAGGCGGATTGGTATTTTTAGCACGAAATCTACTCCATTCGTTGGCGTTTTTAGTACTTTCTTTTCTCAGTATGGCGGGTCTCTTCCTGACTCTTTCAGCCGATTTTATCGCCATGGCGCAGATTCTTATTTATGCGGGTTCGATATCGGTGCTTATGGTGTTTGCCGTCATGTTAACCCCACTGGCATCACGCGATAACGGCAACTCAATATATGTATTCCCGGCTCTCATCTCTGCGGGAGGGATAGCTTCTTTCGTAGCTTTCATTGCCTGGGATACAGATTGGAGTGGCCCTGGCACCGATTTTGATTCTACGATTGGGACTATAGGTCAATTACTTCTTGGCAAGTATGTCCTCGCGTTTGAGATAGCTTCGGTACTTTTGTTATTTGCGTTAGTTGGCGCCATAATGCTGGTCCACCAGAACGATGAGGACTCCGGGGAGACATCATGATTGAGGACGTTCTGGATCTGATACTAACCATTGGTTTGATGCATTACTTGATCGTGTCGGGGTGTGTTTTTGCTTTAGGGTCAGTGATTGCGCTAGGAAAGAGGAATGCGATCGGCGTACTCATGGGGGTTGAATTAATGCTCAACGGAGCGATACTGGCTTTGATTGCATTTTCCCGTTTTCCTCCTACTGGGACTCCAAATACGGCCGCTTTGGAAGGGCATGTGTTTGTAGTGTTTGTGCTTACTGTGGCGGCAGCCGAGGCAGCGATTGCTCTAGCACTAGCGGTCCTAGTGTATCGCAAGCGCGAGACTGTTGATCTCGACAGAATCAACCTTTTGAAGTGGTAAAGCGAGTAATTACATGTGGGTAAAATTCATGGATGTTGCTGACGGTTATTCAGCTGAAATGTGGAGAGAAATTTTTAGCCAGGAGGCCCTCTCGGTGAGAATCGTACCTCCTCTCGAAGTAGAGAAGATGAGCGTCCCTCGTGAATTGTGGATTCCGGATGGGAAGACTCATGTGGCTAGAGAGGTTTTAAATAAAATATAATGCTATTACCTGATATTCCTGAGATATTGGTCTGGCTCATATACGCCGCTCCTATTACGTCAGCTTTGTTGATTCTTGTCACTCTCCGCGGCTTAGACATACCATTCCTGAGTGAACTGGGATCGGACAGACAATCGGCTAGGATAGCGGTCGTCTTCGGTCTAATATCATGGGTACTCAGTCTTTGGCTCCTCGACACATCTATCCATCATCATGGGGAAGATCTTGGTTTCATAGACTATGTATGGCTGTCTTTGTTCGAGCTTGAAATTAGCTTTGGGTTAGGTATAGATGGCCTGTCTTCCGTGATGATTTTCGTAGTGGCCAGTGTAGCGCTACTCGTCCAAATCTATTCCATCGGCTATATGGAGCATGATCTCGGTTTTTCAAGATTCCTTCTCTTCATGTCACTGTTCATTGCGGCGATGTTCGGGCTTGTAATGTCATCTGGCCTGCTACAACTCTTTATCCATTGGGAATTAGTGGGTCTGACTTCTTATCTTCTCATAGGATTTTGGTTTGAGAGACCAGCCGCAGCTGCAGCTGCCAAAAAAGCATTTATCGTTACACGATTTGGCGATATCGGATTTGTAATCGCGCTCACAGTCATCTGGGTCAACGTAGGAACATTTGATATATCCCAGATTAATCTCCTGGCTCATGCTGGTGGTATAACTGCTCCTGTGCTCACAGGTTTTACACTGGGACTACTGGCTGGGGCAGCTGGTAAAAGCGCGCAGTTCCCTCTTCATTTTTGGCTTCCGGATGCAATGGAGGGGCCGACGCCGGTATCTTCTATAGTTCACTCAGCTACTATGGTTGCCGCGGGTGTATACCTGCTGGCTCGTTTTTTCCCAGCAATCGAAGCGGCACCCCAATCAGTTTCTACTGTCATAGCTTATGTCGGTGGATTTACCGCTATTTTTGCTGCCTCCATGGGTGTCGTTGTGACTGATATTAAGCGAGTGCTTGCGTATTCAACTGTTTCGCAATTGGGCTATATGGTCATGGCGATCGGTTTAGGTGGATATGTAGCTGCCATTTTCCATTTGTTCACACACGCCTTTTTCAAGAGTCTTCTGTTTTGGGGAGCGGGTTCAGTGAGCCATGCAACCGGTACTTTCGAGATGGGGAAAATGGGTGGTTTACGTGACGCGATGCCGGTCACTTTCGTAACATTTGTCATAGGCTCGT
>CAZSFJ010000093.1:0-5085 GCA_964606125.1 uncultured Dehalococcoidaceae bacterium
TCCAAAAATATCAAAGGTTAAAGTTGTAACGTTTTCTATAGGGTTTTTAGTCATTATTTACTCCGACGTCCGAACGCCTAATTATTCCTCTTTATTTTTCTCTAGTCTAGTAACAATTCCAATAAGCTATGGTTAGGTCAACCAGGTCACCACCCACAATAATGACACTTGTATTTGTTTCTTAATTCATCACCCTCGACTAAGTCATATCCATTCGATGTCTCATGCGGGCTAGAGCCACTCAGCTACAGGATTACCCCACTGGAAGGGCTTTGTAAGGACATATCGAATACCGTGCTCGCCAGCATAACCCGAAAGACTATCAATAATTGGCTGGGTTACTTCAAAATCGTACCCGATCCCATGCGCGTAACCAGGACCATCATGCCAAATATCCACATATAGATAGATGTGCGTGATTCCTCCTGGTTTAGTGCGTTTAGTTACTTCGACGGCCGTGCTTATCTGTTGAACCACTTCCTGTTGGGTGTTGGGCGGCTGTAGCCGCACCACATTGATTGCAAAGCCTCTATCCCCGTCATTCGAGACAATCCAGTTACCTGATGTACTGTTTTCGATGTGAGCCCCATTTGATAACGGGAGATTATTTGAACCGAACCTTTTTAGACTCCAAGCAGTAGCGCACGTCTCGGTAACAAGTTGTCGGACCGCTTCATCGAGTACCTCGTGACCACGACAACTTTTCTCCCCATGCATTTCTATCATTCGCTCTTGAAGTTGGCTGAAACCTCCTCTTTCACTCACCGAGTCAAATGCCCAGCCTATCCAGGCCCATGGAGGATTGTGATCGCTGCTACGGGTCATCATAGATGCTATCCAACAACCATCATCGGCGATGAAAGCAGGACGGATTTTGGGAAACAGTGATATGAACCAGTCAGACATTTCTTTATGTTCACCGTATTGAGGAATATGAGACGTCATCCGCTGATCCTAACAACTAAACACTATCTGAACTGGTACTAAATTGAGGTGATCTGTTAGCTTTCTCTCTCTATCCGATGAGTTATCTTATGCTCAAGAGAGTTGGGATATATTTCTCGTTTCTGTGTGAAAATCTACGTTAGGAGTTTCTGATGCGTTACGACGATTTCGAAGAACTGCGAATCACCATAAGTGACAAAATTGCTGAATGGCAAATTATCAGACCTGAAAAATTAAATGCCATGCGGCATAAGACATTCTGGGAAATTATGGAACTTGGCCGTCGACTTAACACAGATCCAGAAGTCCGGGCCGTGGTGGCGACACACGAGGGAAGAGGATTTTCTGCTGGAGCTGACTTAACAGCTGAAGATCCTGGTGCAGAGTCTTCATCGAATCCAAGGCCAGGAAAAAACGATTCCATGGGGGTGAGCGGCGTTGGGATGGCAATGCCATTAATCGACAAACCAACCATAGCAGCCATCGACGGGGTCTGTGCCGGCGCCGGGATGTCTCTGGCGCTGTCATTCGACATTCGGATTGTAGGCCCGAACGCGAATTTTCTCACAGTATTCACTCGCCGTGCCTTGGGGCCAGACTGCGGCCTCACTTATCACCTGCCGAGATTGGTTGGACAAGGAAAAGCACTGGAACTCATGTATACAAGCAGAGATGTCAGGGCTGAGGAAGCGGTCCGCATCGGTTTGGCTAATACCTTAGTTGATGATCCAAGAGCATATGCACTTGAAATGGCGCGAGAACTTACTGATGGACCACCGTTATCCCTTATGTGGGAGAAGCGAGAAGTAATGCACACATGGGAGGCATCACTTCAGGAACAGATTGAATTCGAATGGTCAGCACAAAAGCAGATCGAGCAAAGCAGCGACGTACGTGAGGGCAAACGCGCATTTATCGAGAAACGTAAAGCAAATTTTACGGGTCGTTAGGCGGGTACAACGGCACTCTTTCGTAAATGACGGGAAGTCTCTAGCAGTATGTGTTCAAGTCCGCTCACTCAGCTTGAGTAACCACCTCGTCTCGAATGAGTTGATCGATATGATCCAGTGAATAACCCAACTCCCCGAGTATCTGTGCCGTATGTTCTCCTAATCCTGGAGAAGAAACAGTCGGAAATACCGGGGTTTTCTCCATTTTAACTGCGGTACCATACGTCTTGTATTCTCCCAATTTTGAATGCTCCAGATTCACCACGAAATCATTTTCTACAATCTGCTCCTCATCAAATACTTCGTGCGGGAAATTAAATGGTCCACATGGCACACCTGCCTGCCGTAGCTTCGATATCCAAAAGTCGGCTGACCGGCTTCTAACTATGTCTTCACATCGCCTAGTAAATTGAACTAACGTGTCATAATCTTCCGATCGATTCATATCAAAGTCTGGTGTCCGAGGATCGACCACATCAAGCACTTCACAAAATTTAGCTTGGAGAGCCACACTTAGTGCGCCGACCGCAAAGAAGTTATCACTTGCACGATAATTCCGGAAATATGTATTTGTTTCAGGTCCGCTTCCTGGATTAGTGATTCTCTTAAAAACACTTCTCTGTTCATCAAATCCTGCGCCTTTGGCCTGTCCTTCTGCGAGCTCCTGTACTACTCGTTCCCATGCTGGAGGATCTGTGGCAGCAAACCAGTGAATCTGATTCCCAGCAAGAATGAGTGACGTCTGAAGTAAGCTAGTGCTGACTTTTTGACCTTCACCAGTGGTGTTGCGATGAAGTAGAGCGGTCACCACTGCCAACGCTGACGCAAGGCCTGTGGCCCAGTCAGCCACTGCTGGGGTCAGGTCTGACGGAACTCCGTTAATATCTCTTGCCAAAATGGATGCCAAACCAGACATACCTGCCGCAACAACGTCGTAGCCTCCCTCTTGACTAAACGGTCCCTTGGGACCATACGGAGCATGTTCCAAGTAAATGAGAGATGAGTTCCATTCGCGTAGATCTTCGTAACGCAGTCCGAATTTTTGCAAATCCGCTAGCTTGAGAGACAGCAAGACTACGTCAGATTGCTTAACTAGTTTTTCAATAATTTCAGCTGACTCTTGCTTACCAAGGTCAAGAGCGATACTTCTCTTTCCTCTATTAATTACTGTAAAACCCTTACTTTCGTTAGGCAGTATGGGGCCTATCCCATATCGGTGTGGGTCGCCGGTCAATGATTCGACCTTAATCACCTCTGCACCCATGTCAGAGAGATGAACAGCGCAGGAAGGAATAGCGAGAATCGTAGCAATTTCAAGAACTTTTATCCCATGTAATGGTCGCTTCGTAATATCTTTGTCAACCACTCTGGCTCTCCTTACCGGATACGTTTGCTAGTTCACAGTGCCTAGCTATCAAAACATTATCAGTATCAAGTAACACGAAGGATATACTACCCATAGTCGGTGCCAGTTATCGACCTTGGCATAACCCAGAACAAAAGGGCCATTCATGAATACTGTTTTAAAAACATCGACAATTGCATCAACAGAGGTCCAAGTTACTCAAATTGGAATGGGAGGTGCTCCCCTAGGTAAGCTAGATCAGTCGGTCGCATATCACACTCTCGAAAAAGCATATGAAATCGGCATCAGATATTTTGACACAGCGCCTCTATACGGTGCAGGGAATAGTGAAACATTTAGTGGGAGCTTCTTATCAACCGTGGCTCGAGACGAGTTCACGCTCTCAAGTAAAGTTGGCCGATTGATTCTTTCTGAAGAGGAAGCAGCAACCTTTAAATTCGATGGTCCTCGTACAGCTACGATTCAGGTAAACGAGAAAGCATCTCGCTATAAAAATAATGTCGTCTTCGATTTCTCGCGAGATGGAATCCTAAGATCGATCGAGGAAACATTGGAAAGGTTGCAGCTCGATTACATCGACATTGCATATATCCACGATCCTGATGATCACTACAATCAGGCTTTAAATGAGTCGTTCCCAGCGCTTGCTGAACTAAAATCTCAGGGCATGATTAAGGCAATTGGCGCCGGCATGAATGAGTGGGAAATGCTTTCTAAGTTTGCGGTGGAGGTAGACGTTGACTGTTTTTTACTTGCTGGGAGATACACACTCCTTGATCAGTCAGCACTAGATACTCTACTCCCCATATGTGAGCAGCAAAATATTAGTTTGATTTTGGGTGGTCCCTATAACAGTGGTATCTTGGCATCCGATCTCGCATCTGACACCACGTACTTCTATGACCCTGCTCCAGCAGAGATCGTTTTCAAAGCTAAACAAATTAGAGATGTGTGCGATCAGTTTGGTGTGCCGCTGAAGGCTGCAGCTCTCCAGTTCGGTTTATTACATCCAGCGGTGGCTTCGACCATACCTGGTCCAAGTACGCACATCGAGGCCTCAGAGAACGTGGAAATGATAACTTTCCCAATTGATCGAAACATGTGGCAGGAACTGAAGTCAAAGAATTTAATTGATTCCAACTGTCCTACATAAGAGTCCTGTTGTTAAAGAACATTGGCCCGCTACACCTCGTGAATGCCAGTCACTATACTGAGCACAACGTGAGGCTAGAAAACCAAATATTCCCGACGGTGCCGGACCTCTCAAAACACCATACACATGAGGATCAACATGAAAATCACAGATATTACAGTTAACCGGATTCGGTCTCCACAAGAAGAAAATGCGAGGGCTTTCGTGGGCACACCTGGAAGACTACTTCTCCAAATTCACACAGATGAAGGCATTACTGGAATTTCAGAATCAAGCCGCAACATAAAAGTTGTCAAAGCGTATGTAGATGAACTAATAAAACCCCTACTCATAGGTATAGATCCCTGCAGACCCAGAAAGATTTGGGAGTTACTGACTCTGGGCGAGGGACAGCATGCAACTAGATTTCCCTCACAAATAGTGGGTTCAATCGATGTGGCTATCTGGGACATAATGGGCAAGGTCGCGAACATGCCAATCTATCAATTACTTGGCGGAGCTCGCCGGACGAGCATACCTCTCTACTGGAGTAGAGGTAACGGTTGGAGCAAATCTCCCGAAGAAATGCTGGATGAGATTCAGGAAGGATATGACAAAGGGTATCGCGCATTCAAAATAAGGATGGACTGGCGTGATTACAGACAGGATGCCGATCCAAAAAAAGATTTTGC
>CAZSFJ010000094.1:0-5020 GCA_964606125.1 uncultured Dehalococcoidaceae bacterium
CGAATTCAGTTGGATTCCTCAGGATATTGTTTCGGTTCTAGACGAATTTATTGTGGGCCAAGACCGCACGAAGAGGATGTTAGCCGTTGCGGTTTACAACCATTACAAGCGAATAGATGTGAAGTGGCGCACTGAAATTGAACTTGATAAGTCGAATATTCTGCTCATTGGAGGCACGGGTACCGGTAAAACAGAGTTTGCCAGGACACTGGCACGGATCTTAGAAGTACCATTTTCTATCGCGGATGCTACGGCACTTACTGAGGCGGGCTATGTGGGGGAGGATGTTGAAAATATTCTGCTCCGACTTCTCGAAGCGGCCGACTTCGATATGACCCGTGCTGAAAAAGGGATCATCTATATAGATGAAATAGATAAAGTAAGCAGAAAGACGGATAATCCATCCATAACCCGTGATGTTTCAGGCGAGGGGGTTCAACAGGCCCTTTTGAAGATCATAGAAGGCGTTGTGGCATCGGTTCCGCCACAAGGTGGCCGAAAGCACCCGCACCAGGAGTTTTTGCAGTTCGACACATCAAATGTACTATTCATTTGTGGAGGAGCCTTCGAAGGCCTTGAGGACGTAATTGGTCGGCGCGAAGGTCTAGGTAACCGCCCTATTGGATTCGATGTGTCTCGAGATTCCTACATCGAAATAGAGAAGAAACGTGCGGAAATACTGCAAAATGTTACGCATGATGACCTTCTGCAATACGGTTTAATCCCGGAATTTGTTGGACGCCTTCCAGTTATTTCGACGTTAGATCCACTGACCATCGAAATGATGACAAACATACTCACTGAGCCGAAGAACGCTGTTTTGAAACAATTTCAGCATATGTTTGAAATTGACGGCGTTGAGTTGCAGGTTACTGATGATGGACTTGAAGCAATAGCCGATAAAGCGCTTGCTCAACAAACTGGAGCTAGGGGATTGCGAACAGTACTTGAGCAAGTGTTATTGGACACGATGTTTGAGATACCGGCAAGGAGCGATATTCGCAAGTGTATAGTGACAGCCGACACCATAACGAGCGGCCAACGCCCGCTACTGTTGACAGCATCCGACGCCGAAATATTTTCTGACGAGTCAAAATCTGCATAGTGTTTTCAATTGAAGAAGCAACAAAACCTCGCTCGTATAGACCAGTTGTTGGTTGCGTTATCTCTGGTGCCTAGTCGAGAGAAGGCACAAGCCTTGATACTCGGGCGCGGGGTGGAGGTTAACGGGGCTGTCGTAACTCATCCAAGTATACGAGTCTCCCGGGAAGCCACAATTAACCTCATCAAGAAACCTCAATTCGTCTCGCGTGGCGGCAACAAACTAGCGTACGCCCTGGAACGAACTGAGATTTCCGTTACGGATAGAGTATGCCTCGATGTAGGTATTTCGACGGGTGGGTTTACAGATTGTTTACTTCAGTCCGGAGCCAAACAGGTGATCGGTATTGATGTAGCCTACGGTGAAATAGATACGAAACTACGAACAGATTCTCGACTAATACTATTTGAACGCACAAATGCTCGCGATTTGCCTGAGTTGCCCGCAGAGATTGATCTTGTTGTGATGGACGTATCATTTATTTCCGTCACAAAAATTCTCCCCTCAGTTTTCGATTCGGTAAATAGGGATATGGATTTATTGATTTTAGTGAAACCTCAGTTTGAAGCCGAGAGAAGTGATGTTAAAAAAGGAGGATTGATATTCGATCCTGAAATTCATGCGAGGGCAGTTTCCAAAGTGGGTAAAAGCGCAATAGAACTCGGAGCACGAGTGAGGAGTGTGATCAGATCCCCCATAACTGGAGCAGCTGGGAACCGAGAATTCTTTCTATGGTTAACCAAATAGTTCGTATGCGCTGTATGATCTTAAATCTGAATTAATGGAGTGCGTTGACATGTGTGACCTAGTAATCCGGAGCATAGTTAGAGTGCTAGGACGCTAGTTATTCGGAATAACGAATAGAGTAGGGGGCTTAAATGCCTGCAGAATCAAGTGACAAATCAAAAGCTTTATTTGCGCCTCCGAGTGCGGTAGTAATTTGTTATCCGGTGAACATGCCTGATGCTGCTAGGACCTCCAAAAATCTTGTATCAATTGCTCGGTCCCTTGATTTGTCTGCCGACCAAGTCATCTTGCCTCAAGATCTCGATTCCGAATCAAGAGCATCTTTTCAAGAGGAAATCACAGGAGCCGACCTTTTGATTTGTGTAGGCGGTGATGGGACCGTCCTGAAAGTTTCACAGTTGGCTTTGGAGTCGAATATTCCGATATTAGGTATTCGCCTTGGTCGTCTTGGATTCCTTACTGACGTGATCGAACAGGAAATACGCAATGCGATCATAGAGGTGGTAGAAGGCAATTCCTCGTTGTTCGAGAGGGCGTTGATTTCTGCCACTCTTAGCGATCAATCTGAGACACAGTATGCGCTCAATGACGTGGTATTGGGCCGAGACTCGATTGGAGGTACTATCTCTATTTTGGCAGAGATCAATGACACACTTATTGCTGAATATAGAGCGGACGGTGTCATTGTTGCTACTGCAACAGGGTCAACAGGATATTCACTGTCAGCCGGAGGACCGATTCTTAATCCTTTCGAGCGATCAATGCTAGTGACACCAGTTGCACCACATTTAACAGGCTCAAATAGTATTGTCCTATCAGATCATGATTCCGTAGTCTTAACAGTGGCCCGTGGGATGGATTCGGGTGCGCTAGTGAGTTTTGACGGTATGTTTCAGACCCATTTGCCGAACGACTCGTCAGTAACTGTTCAGATTTCTGAAAAAACGGTGGAATTTGTAGTACCCGAAAGTTCTCCCGATTTTTATAGCAAAGTGGCTGAGAGACTTGGTTGGTTACGACCTGACTACGTGCATCATGAGCAGAACCAAGACAAATTAAACTAGACTCTATATATGGATTCAAGAGATAAAAGCCCTATCACCGTAAATACAGCGGTAAGGCCTGCGCGCATGGGCGACGGCTCAGGTATAGCTAAATTGGTCAACTATTGGGCGGCCCAAGGCCAAATGTTGCCAAGAACGCTTGGTGAGACATATGAACATCTTCGTGACTTCTATGTGGTTGAGGACGATGACGATATTGTTGGTTGTGCAGCACTCCATTTGGTTTGGTCGGATCTCGCTGAGGTCAAATCTGTCGCCGTCGACGAACGAATGCAGGGCCTAAGGATTGGCGCGACCCTAGTAAACGCTTGCGTAGATGAGGCAATTCAGTTGGGTTTGTCTAGAATATTTGCGCTTACTTATCAACCCGAATTTTTTGAAAAATTAGGTTGGAAACGGGCCGATGTAATGAGCCTTCCAAGGAAAGTATGGAACGAATGTTATCGGTGTCCAAAGTTCCCCAGTTGTGATGAGATCGCCATGATATTGGAGTTGGGATAGTCTTTCTGTAACGAGCGAACTGGCAGGAGCTTAATATGACCAAAGATGAACTGCCGATAACTAAGTCTTCACATGAAAAATTTAAGGGAGGCAAATTCTCGGTATCGGTGGATCAAATAAGTTTCCACGATGGGATCGAAGTTACCAGAGAGGTAGTGCACCACCCAGGTGCAGTTGCAATAATTTGTCAAGATTCCGAGGGACAGTGGATTTTGGTGAGGCAATATCGCCATTCAGTCGGCCAAATGTTGACGGAGATACCGGCAGGAACTCGGGAAAATGGTGAAAGCGCGATAACCACAGCGGCGCGCGAGATCCGAGAAGAGACCGGATATTCTGCTGGACGACTTGAACATTTGGGTGGAACCTGGATGGCTCCCGGTTGGTGCACCGAGTGGATTGATTTTTTCCTTGCCACAGAACTGACGTACGCCCCTCTTCCACAGGACTTCGGAGAACGGATTCAGCCACCAATCAATATGTCAGTTGAGGAAATCAGAGAACAAATTCGAAGCGGTGTGATAGTCGATGCTAAAACAATCGTTGCTTATAGCTTGTTTTTCTTAAAATAGAGCCACGGCCTAGTTGATATACTCGCCCGTGCGGTGGAAGCCAGCTATCATCTAATGCAAGAGGGAAAACAATGGCATCGACTGTACCGAATGCAGAGGCTCTAGAGGCACGATACGGATCCACTCATAGGAAAGATCGCTGGTGGGTCGAGCCACTCGTAACCGGTTCGGGGTTGTTAATATTTGTCATTTATTCCACGATTTCTGCCATGTTATTAGGAGGAGGGTCAGCGGATGACCCGATGGTGGCTTATTACACCGAGGGCCACACATATCTCTCACCTTTTTTTGAACCGCTAATACACCCTGAATGGTTGCCAGTTTGGATATCACCGGCATTGTTCATTTTGTGGGCACCGCTAGGGTTTAGGACTACTTGTTACTACTATCGGAAAACATATTACCGTGCGTATTTCCTAAGCCCACCCGGATGTGCAATACGCGAACCTGCTGGGAGTTATTCAGGTGAATCAACCTTCCCCCTAATCATCCAAAACATACACCGCTGGTTTATGTACGTTGCGATCGTCTTTGTCCCGATACTGTTTGTTGGAGCATATAAATCCTTTTGGCATGACGGCGAATTTGGCATGGGAATAGGGAGTGTGATCCTCACATTGAATGCGATATTTCTTACTATGTACACAATTGGCTGCCATTCTTTGCGGCACTGGGTGGCTGGTGGGCTCAACCAATTTTCTAGGACACCTTTCCGGAGACTCCGATACCGACTTTGGGAGATCTTCACGGTCGCAAACGAGCAGCATCGAAGATGGGCTTGGACGAGTTTGATATGGGTAGGATTGTCAGATTTGTACGTTCGCTTAGTAGCTAATGACGTGCTTACAGATTACAACACTTGGGGAAATTTTTAAATGGCGGCAATTGAAACACACGACTATGATGTGCTGATAATAGGCGCTGGCGGCGCTGGTCTTAGGGCCGCGGTAGAGGCCACGATGAAGGGTTGCAAGACGGCAATCGTCACTAAATCACTGTTAGGTAAAGCGCATACCGTTATGGCTGAAGGCGGT
>CAZSFJ010000095.1:0-213 GCA_964606125.1 uncultured Dehalococcoidaceae bacterium
GATGCTATGCAAGACGGGTCACCAATCCTCCACTCAGATCTCAGAACTGGGGTGAGGGCCGCGGGAGTAGATACCAAATCTGATATTGAAACTAATCTTGCGAGTCACATGAGGCTCGAACGCGGTGATATTGAAGAAGGATTCAAACAAGCAGACATCGTCGTTGAACGAGAATTTACAAGTTCCCAATTCCATCAGGGCTATATTGAGCCT
>CAZSFJ010000095.1:223-5019 GCA_964606125.1 uncultured Dehalococcoidaceae bacterium
TTATATGTTTCCTCTTTTATTATTAAAGAATAGAGATGAGATAAAACTTGAACTTCAGCAAAAAGGTATACCGACAATTAGTTGGCCTGACTTGCCTCCAGAAGTATTAGAAAATAAAATTGAGCATCAAAATGCTGTCGCATGGTGGAGTATGGACGGACGGTTGAGTGTTTGGACGTCGACACAGGGAGCATTCTCAGCTCGAGATGCAACCGCAGATATCCTTAAGATTTCCGTTTCAGACATCAAAGTGACTCCGATGGAGATAGGTGGAGGATTCGGCGGTAAAATTCCGATCTACCTCGAACCAATCGCGGCAGTGCTCTCGAAAAAAAGCAATCGCCCGGTAAAGATGTGGATGGATCGAGAAGCTGTGTTTCAGGCAACTGGACCAACCGCTTCCTCATATAGCAAAGTAAAAATTGGTGTTACTAAGGATGGGAAAATTACTGCAGCTGATTGCACCTTTGCGATGGGTGCTGGTGCATTTCCCGGTTCGCCAGTTGGGGCTGGTGTTCAGTGTGCTTTGGCTCCGTATTCTATAGAAAACCAAGTAGTTGATGGACTTGACGTTGTTTTGAATACTCCCAAAACTGCTGCTTACCGTGCCCCTGGGGCACCCGCAACAGAATATGCAGTCGAATCAGTAATCGATGAGATAGCGGAACAGCTGGATATGGATCCAATCGACCTAAGACTGGCGAATGTTGCTGAAGAAGGTGATAGGAATTCATCTGGCACACCTTGGCCAAAAATTGGTGCTAAGGACGTGTTAGAGGCCATGAAAAGCCACCCTCACTACCTCTCAGAAATTCAAGGCGAAGATGTGGGCCGAGGAATAGCTGTTGGATTCTGGTTCAATGGCGGTATGGAATCTTCGTCATCCGCAAGAGTAAACAAGGACGGATCAATTGCTCTGATCATGGGATCGACTGATATTGGTGGGACACGAGCATCCATTCCAATGCAGATGGCCGAAACACTAGGTGTGACCTTTGAACAGATAGCACCACAAGTAACCGATACAGATTCTGTTGGATACACAGCAGTTACTGGGGGCTCTCGGACAACGTTTGCTGGAGGCTGGGTTGCTTACGAACTTGGCCAAATGATTAAGGCCGAAATGAAAGAGCGAGCAGCAAAAATATGGGACGTGGATAGTGACACTGTTTCGTACACGGAAGACGGAGAAATCGTCGGTCCAGATGATAAGGATGGTAACGAACAAAAATTCACATTCAATGAGCTCGCAGGAAAACTCCAGTCAACAGGTGGCCTGATTGCTGTGTCAGCGTCTTCTTCTCACAACACTCAAGGTGCTGCGTACGGTGGACATATCGTCGACCTGAAAGTGGATAGAGATACTGGTAAGGTTGAAATATTGAGATATACGGCAGTCCAAGACGTTGGCACAGCGATCCACCCTAGCTATGTTGAAGGACAAATCCAGGGTGGTGTTGCTCAGGGTATTGGAATGTCTCTTAACGAAGAGTATTACTACGACGACGACGGCCATCTCATGAATGGCTCATTCCTCGACTATAGAATTCCAGTGGCAAACGACTTACCTATGCTGGATGTGGAACTGGTAGAAGTACCTAACCCTGGTCACCCATACGGAGTTCGAGGTGTTGGTGAAGTGCCTATCGTCCCGCCACAGCCAACCATTCGGAATGCAATGTATGACGCAATTGGGGTGCGCTTCTATCACAACCCAATGTCTCCGCGTCGTGTTCTTGACGAACTGCTGTAATCACTGAACTTGGCTAGTCAAGTGGCTGGAAAAGATTCGGATGACAAAGTAGTAGTCTACCTACCTGCACATATGCGGGGACAGGCAGCGGATCAGAGCGAGGTTCTTACTGAACCCGGCAGCTTAATGGATATAATTATGTCCGTCGTGCAACAATTTCCCGATTTAGAATCCGACCTTCTTCGGGGTATTCAAGAACGTGATATCGCGGTTGCTATTGACGAATTAATTACTGAAAACGACCCTACCACAAAAGTTGACGCTGGTTCAGAAATCAGACTTCTTCCGGCAATAGCAGGTGGATAAACAAGTATTATTTGACGGCAGGTATAACAAGTTCCGAAAAGGCCTGAAGTGCGTCCCAATCAATTGGCGGGCGAATCGCTATTGAGACTCGTTCTGCCCCAGCCTCGGCAAAATGCTGAATCCGATCGATGGCCCGTTGAGGCCCACCTATTATGGTTCCTCCGCGCTGTTCTGGACGCGAGCCGAAAAGAGCCGCTCGTTCTTTTTCGATGCGTTCTCCGTCAGCTTCGGTAGCTCCCATATGCATGTGCAGGTTTATCGATCGCTCCACGTTTGCTGGATCGCGATCTTCTTTTTCACACCACATATCAAGTACACCTGAGAGACGTTCAAATTCTTCAAGGTGAATATATGGGACGTTCCAACCGTCGGCATATCTTGCTGCTAGTCGCAGCGTACGCTTCTCACCTCGGCCACCCACCACGACGGGAATGGGGTTTTGGATAGGTCTAGGATGGAGTTTTACATCGGCCACACTATAGTAATTGCCAGAGAAGGTGATTCCGTCACCTTGATACATCCCCTGGATAATTTGGATACCTTCTTCCAAGCGGTCGAGACGCTCCTTCACAGACGGAAACTCATAGCCAAACGCTGTGTGCTCTTCCGAGTGCCACCCTGCGCCGAGTCCCAGCTCAATACGTCCATGGCTGAGATGGTCAATAGTAGCTATCGATTTAGCTAACAAAGCTGGATTACGATAATTCATACAGAAGACATGTGTTCCTAATCGGACATTCTGTGTCTCAACTGACATCGCACCGAGTAAGGCTACTGCTTCGTATGTATCGCTCATTCCATCTATCGGCGGTGCTTCATAAAAATGGTCCCAGCAAGACAGGAAATCAAATCCATGCTCATCAGCAAATCGCCATAACTTTCGAAGCTCATCGGAGGAAATATCTTGCTGACCTGCATGTAAACCTATTTGAACCATAACTACACCACCCCTATTGCTTATCCATTAGGAAACAGCCAGCTCAGCCATCATAGAAGCAACCTCATCAGCAGAATATCCGAGCAGCTCTGTCAACACACCCACTGTATCCTCGCCTAACATCGGAGCTCCTCGTTCCATTCGCCATCGCGCCTGAGAGAAGGTCACGGGATACCCCTCATATGGGAGAACGCCCATTTCTGAATGAGGTGCTTCTTGATAGAAGCCTCTCTCCGCAAGCTGGTCATCCCTCAGCATTTTGTCATCCGTTCTCTGACAGACACCAGCCGGCACCCCGACATCTTGCAATGCGTACATTAACTCAAAACAATCCCAGTCCCGAACACATTGATCGATTGCTTTATTCAAATCCTCTTCATTACGAACCCTTAAATTGTTCGTTGAAAATTCATCGCGATCCAGCAGAGCATCTGCCTTGAGTACTGAACGAAGCGCCTCCCAATGTGATTCATTCTCTGCTGCTATAGCAATCCAACGGTCTTCATTTTGCTCGGGTTGTGATTCCGGCGCAAGGTCGTCCGAAGCACACCTGAACACTCCATGCGGAGCAACCGCCGGCCACCTTGAACTGTTACCAACACGACTATAGCTTCTGTTATTTACCTGGTAATCCAGAATCGGAACCCCTGTTAACACCATACCTGTTTCGATCTGAGACATGTCCACAAATTGTGCTTCGCCGGTCTGTTTCCGGTGCCACAAAGCCATCATCATAGCGATCGCACCGTAGAAACCCGCCGTGTGATCAAGATAGGAGTAACCCCATCCTGCTGGCGGCTGATCAGGAAATCCGGACATATATGTACTACCTGAGACAGCTTGAGCGGTCGGTCCCCATGTGACATATGACGAATCACGACCAAGGTGTCCATAACCTGAACAGGACACATAGATGATATTAGGGTTCAGTTCCTGAAGTCGCTCCCATGAAAATCCCATTCGGGCAAAGGCGCCCGCACTAAAATTTTCGATCACGATATCAGATTGGGAGATTAACTCCTCAACAACTTTTCGTCCGTCCGGATGATTCAGGTTAGCCTGAATTCCTTTCTTATTCCTATTGAAATCACTATGGAATCCACTCCCGTTGTAACTGGGTTTGTCCGGATCAATCTGTAGACCGAGCCTAATAGAATCAAGGTGCGATTCATTTTCGACTTTAATAACTTCCGCGCCAAGGTCAGCCATGATACGGGTGGCCTGAGGACCTGCAATTATCCAGGAAAAATCACATACTCGCACACCGTCCAAAGGTAATGGAAGCTCATCGTTATTCATGTTTCGTTCCTTGCCTGCAGATTATCATTCCCGACCGCTTCTGTGGACTTAAACAAAAATTATCGAGCATCAATAACGTGTTTGCCAAAATCTTCAATTAATGTTCGGGCCGTATGACGATCTGTGGCTGACAAGGCGACGTTATTGACACCCAGAGACTCTAATTCATCCAAGCGCTCGTTTACCTGCCTAGGAGTTCCTGTAAGAGTTCGCGCAAGGACATCAGGTGCAACGAATCTGTCTTCTCCTGGTTTCAGATATACAAAATGGCCTTCGTGCACATCCAAATACCTGCGGTCCTCAGGAGTGACATTCGATCGATTTCTTCCGTACTCTTTTATATATTGATTGTACTCCCCGGCCAAATCAGGATTCTCCATTCCTAAGTGCGAACCAGGTCCAAAGGATCTTTCCCACATTGCGTGAACACCAGGGGTCAAGGTCGGTCCGACACTATGAATAACGCGTTCACTTGTTAGTGTTTCACCATCATGCATAATT
>CAZSFJ010000096.1:0-4939 GCA_964606125.1 uncultured Dehalococcoidaceae bacterium
GCAGTCATATTTGTGGCAAACACGTCCGCCCACTTGACTAATTCAATCCCGAGTTCATGACCTCTTTCCGTGGTCAAATCTATGGTGATAGATCGCTTCTCAGCATTGAAATTATTGTAGTAGCCACTCTGATTGAGGCTCTCCTCACCTTCTGGTTTCGGTTGAGCAATCCTAAGACCATCTGGGCGTTTCTCCGTCTCAATCCGAATGACTTCAGCACCTAGATTTGCCAAAGCTCTCGTTGCAATAGGACCGGCTCCATACCATGTCGCGTCACAAACCTTTAATCCATCGAGAGGCCTAGGTTTAATATCTACATTGCTCATTTAAATCACCCCGTTTTCATTCAACGCATTTAGATCAGACTCGGTCAATCCAACGCTCGCGAAGATTTCCTCATTATGCTCACCGAGAAGCGGTGCCGGCCGAGACAGTATCGCGGGAGTTGCCTCAAGTTGCCAAGGGGCGCCGGGATATCGTAGCTCCCGTCCTCTTCCAGGATCACTTACCGTCCGGAACCAATTCCGGTAGTTTAGCTGCTCACTTTCTGATAATTCCTTTGGCCCGTTCACGGGTCCGATTAGTAGTCGCAGTTTTTGACCCTCCACATAAAGTTGTTCTTTCGGATATTTCCCGAAAAACTCTGTCACTAATACATCAGCATCGGCGAATACATCTTCGATTTCTTTCAGTTTTTCGGGATCACCTAATAGCCGAAAGACTGCAGCACTATTTGAAAACTCTGCCATCACCGATGCATATGGCTCCTGCCGCAGTTCATCTGCTATAGAGTCACCCAAAAGATCCATTAGTTCCAATAATCCAGCAAATCCGGCACCCGCAATCCCGGCTGCCATGGCATATACCCATCCATCTTCGGCAGAATACAAACCCATCCCGGGCAATTTGATCCCGATAACACCGCTTGTACCGCCGGTTCTTTCTCGGTCAATTCCGCGGATATCAGCAGTTTGCATGGCTGTTTCTTCTGCCATCAGTAATGACTCATGCATAGACACTTCAACGTCTTGAGCAATACCCGAAGAGTCTCGCTCCAATATCGCCGCAACCACTCCGGCTGCCAAGTTGAGTGAAGCACAATGGAAACCTTGATTGTCCGGCAGCTGTGTTGGAGGCCCTTCAGCAAAACCGGAAAGATTCATTACGCCAGCCATCGCGAGTGACACAATATCCGAATACGCGAACGATGCGTATGGCCCGTATAACCCCCATCCGGTCACGGAAGCATTAATAAGATTAGGAAATTGCTTACGTAATTCTGTTGAGTCGAAGCCGAGCGCAGATGCTTCTTCAGGTGACCATGACTGGAGTAATACATCGGTTTCCTCTAGTAGTTTAAGAAATGTATCTTTCCCTTCCTGGGCACGAATATCCAGTGTGATCCCCTTCTTTCCGACATTCATCAGGAGGAATTGCATACCGGCTTCGATTTCAGGAGTGTCCGGGAGTAAAGGCTCCCATTTACGAGACGGATCTCCGCCTGGTGGTTCAACCTTGGTTACTTCAGCCCCAAGGTTTGCTAGCAGATATCCTGCGTAATGGCCAAGCGGATCCGTCAAATCGAGTATTTTTATATCATCTAGTGCTGACGCCATGCTACCCCCAAACATACCGACTCTGACAGCTACTTTTCGTTAACTACCTGAGCGTTATTCTAGAGTGTATTCGAAGTCAAGAGATTCGCGAATATTTGCAAACCTCTTAAACTTATGCAAACGCTATCGCAACTTCTCTGAGGTCATCTATGACGACAACTCGTAGCAAGCCGTCAATCATGACCACTCTTTCTGTGCTATCAGTTGCGAACTACCGAAAACTATTCATCTCTTCAACATGCTCATTTTTCGGTATGAATATACAGATGGTACTTCTCGCGTTGGTAGCCTGGGAGCTTACTGAATCATTCACACTGTCAGGCGTGCTAATGGCTAGTTCAGCTATCCCAATGATTATTTTCACACTGCCCGGTGGAGCAGTTGCAGATCGAGTCAATAAGAGGACCCTGACTATTTTAACGATGACTAGTATGGGATCTCTAAATGTCATTACCGGTGCTTTAATACTTACTGAGGACATCAGTGTTCTTTCATTACTGCTCTTGGGCATCGCCCAAGGAAGCATTATCTCGATCGGAATGCCGGCAAGAATGCCACTCATGGCGGCAGTAGTTACACCAGACCGAGTTGGAAGCGCCATCGCTGTGTCTAACATGGCAATGAATATGTCACGAGTTGCGGGCCCGATGGTCGGGGTCGCAATTATTGAAATCTTGCCGCACATGGGCGATCGATTCGATGTTGGTTATGAATGGGGCTATTTCACATCCGGTCTCCTCGGTATCTTTTCAGTGTTACCACTGCTTGGAGTTCCGTCTGCACTTGCCCAACCAAAAACTAACGACGGGCAAAGCGGGGCCAAGATAACACCATCTGCACTGTGGTCAGATATAGGCGACGGGCTGAAATATGTAGCCAGAACACCGACTCTCCGACTCGTAATGATCCTAATGTTGGTCCTCACTGTCTTCGCTCAACCCTTTCAGAATCTCATAGCCGGGTTCGTCGAATCTGGTCTTGGTGAAACTGATTGGCAAGCAAAGGCAGGTCAACTTACTGCGATGGCTGGGGTTGGTGCCATGATCGGTTCGCTCCTGATTACTTGGCTGGCAGAGTGGGACAGAAAACCTCTCATGCAGTGGGTATCTGGGGTGGTGACAGCAGTCGGATTCTTCACCATGACATTCGGATCGCAGTTATTTGGGTTTGCAGGTGCAGTAGTTGGAATCACTCTTGTGGGAGGAGCCACCGCATTCTACATGACGGCAAGCAGCACGATGATGCTAATGACCGCTGACGCAAAGTATTATGGTCGAGTCCTCAGTCTATTTATGCTCTCTTTCTCCACAGTGGGTGTCATGTCTTTCCCTCTTGGAGTTGTGGCAGATGCAATTGGATCTCTGGCACTGTTCGGTGTGCTGGGACTTTGTGTTGCCGGATCGATGGTTCTTCTCGCGCTGACGAAACCAGGCTTTGTTTTCCGACCTCTGCACATATCAACAGTGCCCAGTGGTACCACTGATCCTCAAACAACCACGCCTACACCAAATGAAGACTCGGCACCGGCAATCACACCCCCTCGTTCAGTAGCTTTAGCAGATAAAACATCAAGACAAATTTGGCACAAACAAAAATTGATATCAAAACGAAAGAGACATACTGGTTACGGTATTTTTGGTAGCAATGGTGCCACAACACCGTCCATGCTTGACCCAAATTCTACGTCCAACAGGTATCGAACCTCGAGTCGAAAAGACGGTTATGGGGTAGTCGACTTATCAGAGGGTATGAACTCAGCAAGTGGGAAAGAATCATACGGACTGAACGGGCCACACAAATCACTCGAAGTAAAACCGACTCCTCAACCTGTTCAAGAACAGGAAATGACAGAGTACCCGTCAGATCCGAGCCCACAAGCAAAAACAACAAATGTACCCGTCACCAGATTAGTCCCCGATGCAGTGATGCAAATGGGCAGATTAGACCATAAAATCACTCGCTTCACAAAATATGCCGCGCCGGCCGGTGCAGCTGCTATTGTTGCTCTAGTTGTGTTCTTTCTCGGGAAACGGAAGAAATGAGTCAGTCGGAAAGGGTGAAATAAGTTGGAACCAAACGAGTCACAATTAATTGCTGACAGCTTAGACAAAGGTAAAACTGGTTTACCCGCTCAAATGTCTATAGACGCCGAGGAGCTTCGTGCTGATACAACTCCCACTGTGCGCAGTGTGAGCTCAGGAATCGAATCAATCTTATTTCGACCGATGGCCGTGTTGGACCATGGCTTCATACGCGTCGTAGATTACATGGGTGATGATGGCGCTGTCGTACAAGCTGCACGCGTGTCCACAGGCAAAGGTACTCGTACGGTAAATACTGATCAGGGACTTATTAATTATCTGATGAGGAACCATCACTCAACGCCCTTTGAGATGTGCGAGCTGAAAGTACATGTGAAACTGCCGATCTTTGTCGCACGGCAGTGGATACGCCATCGTACTGCTAACGTGAACGAGATCTCTGCAAGATATTCGATCCTCGATCGTGAATTTTATATCCCTGAAACCGAAATTCTGGCCGCTCAAAATAAGGATCTTAAGCAAGGCAGATCCGATGAGCCAATTAACGAAGAGCAGGCGCTATTTGTGCAAGAACTACTTCGCTCCGACGCATCCCGGGCGTACGACAACTATGAAATTCTCCTAAACACTGATAGCTCAGGTGAAATCATCGACGAAGATAGGGACGGAATAGCCCGTGAACTGGCCCGAATGAATCTGTCATTAAATTTCTATACCCAATGGTACTGGAAAATAGATCTCCACAACCTCCTAGGATTTCTGGCTCTCCGCACTGACTCCCACGCACAATATGAAATAAGAGTGTATGCAGATCTACTGCTCGAAGTTGTAAAACTGTGGGTACCACTTGTATACAATTCGTTCGCAAAATATAGAGTCGGTGGTACAGGGCTATCGGCTGCCGGAAAAGAAGCAATTAAACGAATGCTTCAAGGCCAGAAAGTCACTCGTGAAGACGTAGGTATGTCAGCCGGAGAATGGCGAGAACTTCTTGCAGACTTCGAAATAACATAAGAGTATTGATCAAAATCTACAGACAGGAAAATACTATGTTTATCGCGATGAACGCATTCAAAGTAAAGAAAGATTCGGGCGACGCGTTCGAGGCCGCCTGGAAAGGTCGAGATAGCTATCTCAACGAAGTCCCAGGGATTGTTCACTTTGCTCTTCTTCGGGGAGAAGATGATGAAGAAGGACTAAATTATTCATCTCACACGATTTGGGAATCAAAGGCAGACTTTGAATCGTGGACACAGAGTGAGGCCTTCGTTCAGAGCCATC
>CAZSFJ010000097.1:0-4844 GCA_964606125.1 uncultured Dehalococcoidaceae bacterium
TTTTTTTGTCGGAACGGAATCCCCACAACCAGAGAAGCTCCTGAAAGCAAACACATTCGTGCAGGTCCGCTGTGAATATCCACTTCCGACCCAAAAAAAGTTACTGTAATAGCATCTTTCCCCTCTGGTGGAACGTCTATCAGGATGCTCACAAGGTTGTTTTTCCTGAGTTCTCGACGAATTTGCAAAGCTCCATTGTCTGATGAAATGAGACTGATACCCAACAACGATCTGATCTTCTGCAGCAGAAAATTCAACCGTTCGTCTTCAAATTGGTCGATTACTACGCTGGCTGGCATCCCAAGAATCTGACTTGCAGCAGCTGGACCAAAGTCCCACATACCTGCATGCAACCCTACTGCAATGAGGCCCTTCCCCGTTCTTGCTCTCTCGGCAATTTCCCCTCCGACAATGGTCACCTGTGTTCGAATATCACGGATATAGTCATCACCTGATATAGATAGTACTTTCAGAAAGTCGAGAGCATACGCCGCGTACGATTGAAAGGATTCCCGTGCCAGTCTTCGAGCTAAAAATCTATCTCCATGAGTTATGTGGAGCATATTTTGCGTCGTGATCTGGCTCCGTTTCCGCATAATGAGGAATGCAACCCACCCGACTGCATCAGTCAAAAAATAAGCCAACGGAAGAGGAAGCAGGTTCGCTATCTTACTTGCGCATACAAGAGTTGTTTTCACGTCTCCACACCCATAGGGAAATCATATACTTGCCGCCGTGTTTAGGTGCGAAATAAAATTGAATATCCTCGAGATAAGAGCGTGGTCAAGACTTTGCGTCGATGAAGTCCTCCAAAGCGAGCCTCGCGACCTCATCACGCATTTGTCGCGGTGGTGACTTCATGAAGTATGCGGACGCCTCATATATTGGTCCCCCGACCCCTCGATCCAGAGCTAATTTTGCGCATCGCACTGCGTCAATTACCACTCCCGCTGAGTTTGGACTATCCCAGACTTCCAGTTTCGTCTCCAAATTGAGAGGAACATTGCCAAACGTAGTACCTTCAACCCGTATATGACACCATTTTCGATCGAGCAGCCACGGGACATAGTCTGATGGCCCAACGTGGATATCCGCGTCCGGCAATCCATACTCTATCTGACTCGTAACAGCTGACGTTTTGGAAATTTTCTTAGATTCTAATCGTTCCCGTTCAAGCATATTCATGAAATCTGTATTACCGCCAAAGTTCAGCTGATAGGTCCGGTCAATTTGTACACCCCTGTCTTGAAACAGCCTTACAAGAAGACGATGCAATATGGTTGCACCTACTTGGCTCTTGATGTCATCGCCAATTATTGGCAAACCAGCCTTCTCAAATCTCTCGGCCCAATAATTTTCTCTCGCAATAAACACCGGAATGCAGTTAATAAATGCACAGCCAGCTGACAAGATTTGTTCTACATACCACTTGGTAGCGGTCTCACTTCCAACTGGAAGATATGAAATTACTACATCGGTTTTTGTATCCTTCAGAATCTGAGCCACATCAGCAGTCTGTCCGGGAGCCTTCTCGATCACTTCTGACAAGTATTTTCCGATCCCGTCGTGTGTCATGCCCCGCTCGACAGTCACGCCAGTCTTAGGGACATCACTGAATTTGTAGGTGTTATTTTGTCCGGCATAGATAGCCTCGGACAAGTCTTTTCCGACCTTATCGCTATCAACATCAAATGCAGCAGTAAATTCAATATCATTTATATGATATTCACCTAGGACTGGATGCATCAGACCAGGAATTTCGTCACTGGCCTCAGCTGACTTATAGAACTCCACACCTTGCACCAATGACGAAGCGCAATTTCCGACGCCAATAATAGCTACACGTACTTTTTTATTTGAAGCTTTCTTCTTGGCCATTCAGTAAGCCCTCCCTGTTAGTTAATTTCCTGCATTAATACTGACGCAGATGAATAATTCAGTCAATTTAATATATTAAATATGATATATTAATATTATTAATGTATAAACCGCAGCTTGAGATAAGCCTGAGACACCTACGATATTTGAGCGTCATCAACAGACGTAAAACCTTATCGGCCGCAGCCATCGATCTCGGTGTGACGCAGCCTGCTCTATCGCTCGCAGTGAAAGAAATCGAACAACAATTGGGTACGAAATTGTTTGAGAAGAGGGGCCGCGAAAAATTACTCACCTCAGCCGGAATCTTAGCCGTCCAATTTGCTGACCGAACCTTGCATGAAGCAAAGGAGTTAGCCGAAAGTCTGCGGGATGAAAATCAGTTAGTCAGGGGAACCTTAAGTGTCGGCATGATTGATGCCGCTTCACTTTATTTATTGCCGGCAGCAATCAGTGCGTTCAGAAAAGTAGCTCCTGAAGTCGAAATCCAGATAGTCGTTGCAGACTCAGACACCCTAGCCGAACAACTTAAAGACTTTCAATTAGACGTTGCGTTTGTGGTATCGCCACCAGACGGAATTGATGATTCGGAGGACTTTGCGGCAACCATCATCATGGAAGAAGCGCTTCTCCTATGCACACCCGATATGGGTGCTGGTTCTGAACCTGGTGAGTGGGCTCTCTACCCTTCAGGATCTCGAACAAGGGCCTTGATCGATAGAGGACTGCAGAGTGTTGACATACGTCCGTACACCACGGTTGAATCTGCTAATCCTCAGATCCTCCGGCAGATGGTATCTCTGGGACTAGCAACCAGTGTGCTTCCGGAATCTGTGGCAAACAGTGGAGAGTCGATAACAGTCACAAAGGAGATAGCTCGGCGTAAAATCACTTGTATACGTCGAGCTAATTCTCCCAATAACCCAAAGGTCAATGCTCTAGTTGAGCTTGGCCTGACCGTGGGTCGCGAATATGCAGCCGATTAGACCATATTCTTTAGTTTAGCACCGGCCTTCACTTTAACGGCCGCGCGTGCCGGCACGTTCACCACATCGCCGGTTTGTGGGTTCCGGGCGGTCCTAGCACTCCGCTGGACTTTCTCAAATGAGATCCAACCGGTCAGGGTTGCCTTATCACCGCGCTTAACGGCTTCACCTATACTTTCCAGCAAACCATTCACTGCTGCCTCAACCGTAGAAGCTGGTAAGCCGGCTCTCTTTGCGGCATCACTAATTAATTCACCCTTATTCATTTGCCACTCCTTATCTGTTCAAATGCTAAAGCGTTATAACAGTTTTAAGGCCTAGAATGCAAGATGTCTACCCCTCTCCCGTAAAATCTCGTGCAGGAGTAGGCTAATTTAGGCAAAGTTTTTGACTGATCTCCACGATCCAAGCCCTAAATCACGCTCCATTAGAGCTATTAGCTCGCCATTCGGCCCGTAACCACGGAGACTTTCTGTGGACATATTCCTCTTCGCATAGGCTCGAGTCGGGCAAAGAATAACTGAATTTCCATAACCAATATCCCTAACCTGCTCGCTCGTCAGAATAGCTGCCGAACGATCCTCGAACACCCTATCAATCTGCAGTAAAACCTCATCAATCAAACCAGATCTCAGTCGAACAATTAAATCGTCAAGAGTGACAGCGTCGGTGATTGCGAAATTGCCCACCATAGTCCGCCGAAGTGCCGACAAATAAGCTCCTATACCTACATGTTGACCCAAGTCATGCGCTAGTGAACGGATATAGAAACCCCGTCCGCACTCTACCTCTAAGTCGCATTCCGGATATCCATCGGGTCCTTCCGATACCTCTGAAATATTCCAGTCATATATGGTCACTGAACGCGGCGAAAGGTCCATGGGTTTATTTTCCCGGGCAAGCTTGTATGCTCGAACCCCGTTGGTTTTGATCGCACTATATGGTGGAGGGGTTTGAGAAATAATAGTTCCTGGTTGAGCTGTAGATGACGTAGATATTGTTTGCGATTCAAGGAGAGACCGCACGCTACCAGCTATTTTTCCCTGTGATAATTCAGGCAAATCACTTAAAGATGTTTGTTGAAGAACGTTGCCCTCTGCGTCGTATGAATCAGTTGCCACCCCAAAAGTCACCTGAGCCGAATATTTCTTTCGGTATCCGAGGAACTCGTCAGATAAACGAGTAGCTTTGCCCACCAGTATGGGGAGTACTCCAGAAGCATTTGGGTCAAGAGTACCCGCATGCCCTATCTTAACTTTACCCAGCTCTTTTTTGACTCTCCGGACTGCCTCCGCCGAAGAAATACCCACCGGCTTATCTAGGTTGAAAAATCCATTCATAGTTCACTATAGATCTCGAAGCAGTTTCGTTAGTCTATCTGCCTCGTCGAACGAAGTGTCTTCGATGAATTCAAGTCTTGGAATTCTCCTCAGGCGAAGCTCTTTTCCCAATTCTCGCCTCAAGTATCCGGAGGCCTGCTGGAGCCCAAGCATAACTAATTCTTCGACTTCCTTTCCGCCCTGGACAGTGACAAAAATCTTAGCCAAGGATAGGTCTTTCGCCACGTCAACATCAGTAATTGTATACAGAGCATCTTTAACCCGAGGATCCTTCACTCTCCTGGGCAAAATTTCGGCGAGAGTTCGCTGAATATTATCTTCAATGCTTTCTATTCGCCGTGTCAGCGCACCTGCTCCTTATGAAAAGCTACGATCTCGTCACCTTCTTCAAACGAGTCATACCCGTCGACCATAATTCCGCATTCTAAACCAGCTACGACCTCTCGGGCGTCATCATCAACACGCCTCAGGCTACCGATAATCGATTCATGGACTGTTTCCCCATTGCGCATGACTCTGCACAGTGAATTCCTCACCATTGTTCCGTCTCTCACATAGCAGCCGGCGATTGCATTTCTTCTGCCTTTGCGGAAAATAGCTCTGACTTCCGACACCCCATCCTCTCGGTCCTCGAATATTG
>CAZSFJ010000098.1:0-4840 GCA_964606125.1 uncultured Dehalococcoidaceae bacterium
GATGTACGGAAACAGCATATGGTGGATAAAGAATTGCAGGTACTTATGGAGGCGCGAATGGCTTGTGGATTTGGTGTCTGCTATTCCTGTGCCGTATTCCCTCGAAAAGGCAAAAAGGGAGTCGAACTAATTTGTACCGACGGACCTATGTTTGACTCATCTCATGTGTTTGGTTGAACTACCTTTTCGGATCTCGAATTTTCCCAACTAATGGAATATTCGTCACTATGGCGGCTAGGAATGCTCCACCAGAGATTCCCATTCCAATCGAGAATAGCCATCCAAAGAACGCAGGCTGGATATTTAAGAAGGAATTTCCCATTACCAACCCGCAAATCAATCCAACAAGAACGAGTAGCGTTTCGAGCCGGAATAGCAGCTTCATGTTATTTTGTCGACGAAATTATTGAGGTCGAGATATTTATCTGCGATTGCTCTGATTTCCGAGGAAGTACTTCCAGCAAATGCTGCAGCCTCCACCCGAACACCCTTGGATTGGACTGCTTCTACAGCTCTTGAGAAATCTGCATCTCCACTTACCAACGTAATTACATCGAGTCTTTCGGCCATTGAAAGCATGTCGACGGTCATTTCGACATCGCAGTTACCTTTAATGGAACCGTCCGCAAAGCGCTTAAGTGGGCTTGTGACTAATCGATAGTCATAGTTTAGAAACGGTGCTATGAATTTCTGGTTTTCTATGGGTTCACGTGGGTCATCAGAAATCGGGCAATAGGCTATAGCTCTTACCAGCTGCCGATCTTCGGAGAGGAACGAGAGTAATTTCCCCATGTGTAACTCGACATCTTCGATACCGTAGATAAGATTTGGTACGTCTACGAAAATCCCGAGTCTCTGCTTGGCGGAGGATTTACTGAGTTGATTATTCAGAGATTCCATACTTAGGGTGAGGTCGGCAATGACAGTCTGCTGGGCACGAATCTCCTCTTGTAATCGGTTGTACTCTTGGTCGATCGCTGCTGATGGTTCTTTGTCAGAAGTTTTTGGACTGGTTGTTTTGGTAGCCTTAGGTGTTTTTTTTGGTGTTGCCCGCGAAGTCTTACTTTTGTCGGCTTTAGTTGCTTCTTTTGGCTTAGCCGCCTTAGTAACTTCGCTTTTCGGTTTAGAATCTTTTTCAGCTGATCTTGACGAAACTTTTCGTCTTCCTGAAATGATACGGGATGTTGATGTCTTCTCGTTTTCGTTCGTCAAATTGTTGCCCCTTCTCCAGCGAATTGTAGGACCGAGCATCGGGCCGCTACCTGTTCTGCGATTCCAGAGAACAGCTCTTCGATCTCTAGGTCATCATTATCAAGGGGATCACCATTGTCCCCAGCTTCTCGAATTTTCGCAGCCAGAGGGATATGGCCAAGGAATTCCAATCCGAGATCGTCAGCTGCGGTTTCCGCGCCACCGCTACCAAATATTTCGCCACGCATATTCTCAATCACACCGAATACTGGAACTCCGAGTCTGTCGAACATCCCGACAGCCTTCTGCGCGTCCTCAACCGCCACTTTGGACGGTGTAGATACGATGACTGCTCCTGCAATTAAGGCATCTTGCGCCATACTCATTGAAGCGTCGGAAGTACCTGGTGGAAGATCTACTATTAGATAGTCCAGCTCACCCCAGTCGACGTCATGAAGTAGTTGACGTACTCCTGACCCGATCATCGGACCACGCCATACTACCGGGGTACCGGCAGGTAAAACAAATCCCAGAGATACAACCTTGAGACCGTGTGAGTCAACGGGGCGTAATCCCGATTCGCCTGCCGCCTGCAGACCTTCATCAATACCGAGCATGGTCGGTAGGTTCGGGCCGGTGATGTCAGCATCGAGAATTCCTGTTCGAGCACCAGCACGTGAAAGTGCTAGCGCAAGATTGACCGCCACGGTGGATTTTCCTACCCCACCTTTGTTAGAAGCGACGGCAATCACATTCCTCACACCCTTTATCGGTTCAGGACCGTCAGGCCGATTTGTAGATTTGACGTCAGCACCCCAATCGATAGATATTTCCGAGATATCGTCGAAGTCCTTGAGTGCTTCATTGACGTCATTCTCGATGGTTTCCTTGAGCGGGCACGCTGGGGTTGTAAGAATCAAAGAGAGATTTAATTTTCCCGCTTCGACGGAGACGTCGCGGACCATATTCAGTGAAACGATGTCCTGATGCAATTCGGGATCACGAACTGATTTTAATTTTTCTATAACTGTTGAAGAGTCTGTCATTTTTCACCAACTCTCCTTCCGGTAAGTGCAGTGGTAATAAAAAAACATATCTAGGGTTCTAAACAATTAGTACCTTCAGTTAACTAATCATAGCCGGTTGTAGTTATTAGGTCGAAGTTCCAAGTTAATTTTGAGGTTCGCAATTTTACGCTTTTTATATTACTTTAATAATTGATTTGTTCAATTTATTGATTTATGTTAATATTCTACTAATCAGTGGATGAGTGATTTCATTTCGAGGCTTGGCAGATGTCCATATAGCCTGCAGGTAAAGGAGAATTGAGGAAGAAAATGACTAAAAGGTGTAGCCATTTTTGGGTATTAGAGCTGGCCAACGGCCCTGAGAGTTCCGCAAAATGTAAGCATTGTGGGGTCACTAATTCATTCCATAATTCTGGAGATCTAGCGATCTATCGCCCTGGTTCTAATTCTGATAGCAATGCAGCTAATGGTGGTTACAAGGATGTCCGACCGCATGACAGGGTTTTGGCCGACGAAGTATAAACCTTCAGCTTTATCCAACCGCTGTAGGGCGAATAGGCCTATGGCGGTTGTTTGATTTGCTCCTATCATAGGTCCATGAGTAAAGAGATTACGGGTCTGGATTTAACTACGGCTCTATCGGTAACTGGTAAAAACGATTTCATTCTGAAGAACCCGATCATGGTAGCCTCTGGGACCTTCTCTAACGGTATAGAGTTGTCTCACGACCTCCCTGTCCAGCAATTAGGTGCCGTGGTCTCAAAGGGTACGACTGTTAGCGCTCGCTTGGGTAATCCAACACCAAGAACAATGGAGACAGCTGCCGGTATGTTGAATTCAATTGGATTTCAAAACGTTGGAGTTCAGAGTGTGATTCGAGATTTCGCTCCGAAATGGGCCCGCTGGGATACACCTGTGGTTGTTAATATTATGGGTGAGAATTTTCAGGAATATTTGCAACTGGCCGAGGATCTAGAGGATGTAGCCGGGATTTCGGCACTGGAAGTTAATATTTCGTGTCCCAACGTGGAAGCTGGTGGACTAGAATTTGGTCAGGATCCTGAACTCGCTGAGGAACTGATACGAGCGATTTGTAAAGTTTCTTCATTGCCCATCCTTGTCAAACTCACACCTTCGGTTGCGGATCCTAGGCCTATAGCCTATGCCGTTGAGAGGGCCGGAGCGGATGCTTTAACTATTTTTAATACTATTCCGGGGATGGCTATTGATGTGGAGAGGCGCAAACCTTTCTTAGGGGCTAAATTTGGAGGCCTATCCGGACCCGCAATCAAACCAGTGGCTCTTCGACATGTATTTTTAGTGGCATCGGAGACTGATATGCCGATAGTTGCTTCTGGAGGAATTGTTTCGGGGATAGACGTGGTCGAATTTATTATGGCTGGGGCCGTAGCGGCACAGGTTGGTACAGCAACATTTGTTCAACCGAATGCCGCTTGGAGAATATTGAATGAGCTCGAGAAGTGGATGATTGAGAACGCTCAGAACACGATCAGTGACATACATCGGGCCGCACTGGAATAGGGAGCTATTGCGCTCGTGACTGAACGCCGCTAGTTTTCAAGAGTATTTAAATTAATCGGGGCGTAGCTCAGTCTGGCAGAGCGCTGCTTTTGGGAAGCAGAGGCCCTCGGTTCGAATCCGAGCGCCCCGACCATTTTCATACTAAAGAACTATAAGATTCGAGAGGTTGAGTATGGGTCCTGGAGTTCCGCCCTATGTTCTTGGTGCTCGAATTATTTCAATCTTAGGAATGTCTCTGTCTCTGTCACTAGGACTACTCTTTTTGATTGGTGGCTGGTGGCTCATATGCGGTATTGCGTTTGCGTTTTTTGTGCCATCATTTGGTCTATTGGCAATAGTTGAGCGCTATGCACAAAGAGCCGGATACTCTCCGCCCCTCGATGAAAACGTAGATGAGTTAGCGTAATTCAGGATGTTTTAATCCCGTACCGGTATTGAATAACACCACGTTTTCATCACTGTAGATTTCTGACTGAAGTATCAATTGATCCAGCGCCGCAAACGTGGCTGCTCCTTCAGGACAGGCATCGATTCCTTCTACACGTGACATTGTTTTCATAGCTAACCTGATGTTTTCATCGGTGACCTCTACTGCGCCACCTCCGCTATCTTTCAATGCAGCGAGGATCAAGTCATCAGCGAAAGGTGTGGGAATTCGAATGCCGGGCGCTATAGTGTTTGCGTTCTGCCAAGCGGTGGCTCGATCTTGATTTGTCTTGAATGCATGAACTATTGGGGCACATCCTGTGGACTGAACGGCATACATTCTTGGTAGTGGTCCATGAAAGAGTCCCATTTCAGTAAGTTCCTGAAACGCTTTCCACATCCCGATTAAGCCAGTACCGCCTCCGGTGGGATAGAGAATTGCGTCGGGTAGTTTTCCTCCGAACTGTTCCCACAGATCATAACCAAACATTTACTATCCTTCAACTCTGTAAGGCACCTTTAGAGTCGATAGATCAAAACAAATTTCGTGTCACTGATTCAACTTATGAGTTCCTGTCAGTCTTAGTGGTAGACCCTGATGCTAGTGATGGTACAGCTTTGTTTTTTATTAGTTCGGTCAATTTTGTCAGATG
>CAZSFJ010000099.1:0-4827 GCA_964606125.1 uncultured Dehalococcoidaceae bacterium
TCAATCACCTTCGAATTCCCCACGGCCATCCCAACTCGCCAACCTGTCATGTTGAAAGTCTTAGAGAGCGAATTAAATTCTATAGCAACGGCACTCGCCCCTTCAACTTCCAAAATCGACGGAGCGACATAGCCATCAAACGTCACATCTGCATAAGCCAAATCATGTGCGATTACTACCTGATGTTCTCTCGCCCACTCAATTGCTCTTTCGAAGAATCCAAGATCAGCAACCGCTCCCGTGGGATTGTTCGGATAATTGAGCCAAAGGATTTTGGCTCTGCTAGCATCCTCAGCACTAATTTGTGATAAGTCCGGAAGCCACCCATTTTGTTCATACAATGGAAGGCGGACATTTACTCCGCCCGCGAACATTGTGCCTATTTCATAAACGGGATATCCGGGATCTGTAATTAAGGACACATCTCCTGTGTCCAGTAAACATAGTGGTAAGTGACCAATACCCTCTTTAGAACCAATAAGAGGAACTATCTCCGTGTCTCTATCCAAATCAACGTCATGACGCTTCTTATACCAACGTGCAATGGCAGCTCTTAATTCAGGCAACCCATCCGATTCGGGGTAGCGGTGATGCTCTGGCTTCCCCACCCCTTCAATCAAACTATCCAAAATGTGTTGTGGTGTCGGGAGGGCTGGGTCCCCAATACCTAGTGAGATTACGTCCACTCCTTCGCTTCGCTTTTGAGCGATGAGCTCAGATATTCTTGCAAATAGATAAGGGGGTAACTGTTCAACTCTGCTTGCTAATCTGATATCCATAAATGTTTTTACCTCCAGTTACCGTATCGTGCCTTCACGCCAGCTTTCCGCCTCGCTTCGATCTCTTCTTGTATTTGTGTTTCATCTGTACTTCGACGCCATTCAATTCCGCCAGCATGATGTCTCATCCCGAGTCCACTACAGGTCTTTAGAGCCTGTGTAATATCTGGACGTAGTCGAATTATTGCTTTTGTGACGCCTTCAGAACCCAATTGATAGAGTGCAGCATGCATCAATTCTTTCCCGTAGCCTTGTCCCCAGTGATCACGTGTGATTGCCCCTGTGAGTACCCGACCGATTGGGGATCCATCAAGTGAATTAAATGCGAAGCCAATCACTTCTCCATCAAACTCAAGGGCTCCAGCCCAGCTCGCCTCAGCCGCAAAATAATCAAATGTTGCTAACCCATCCGAAAGCTCACCAAGTGAGTCTTGCCAGATCGATTCAAAGATATCGAGATCTTCCTCCTGTGCGCGGCGAAGACTAATACCGGTCGAAAACTCTGGAGGTGCGTCGGGTAGCTCTGGGTGAATCAATTCGATCCATTCGGCAAACAATTCAAATGATTCCTGTTGCAGAATGGGAATGACCACATCTCGCTGAGCAAGTTGCTCAATATTCATCACGATATGATCGATATTGTCCCGATCGATCGAAGATGAAGCTGCGGACCATAATGATGCAAAATTCAGTCGCATAGCATCGACGCTATCGAATCCCCAATGTACGCTCTGCTGCCCGTTCTCATAGGCTAGTATCAATTCACCTCCCTCACAGGGTAGATGTACAGTCTCTCCGTCGGCCAGGAGCTCTTGTCGTCTGACAAGGCTGCGTGGCTGATTCTTTACAGCGTAATCAACATTGGATTGTATTGCTCTGCGCTCTTCAGTCATACTAATAGTCCATTCCCTAAATCCACACACCCGTCAAACACTTTTGTAACAGCACCCTCAAGTGTGATTTCATCATTGCTTCGCCAGTCTATTACGAGAGTACCGCCTGGCATTTCTACTTCAACAATGTCACTGACCAGCCCACGACTTCGAGCAGATGCCATAACTGCACAAGCACCTGAGCCGCAAGCAAGCGTCTCCCCTACACCACGTTCCCATACCCTGGCACGCACTCTCTTTTCGTCGATAATTTCAGCGATCTCAAAATTTGTCCGGTTTTGAAACATTCGAGATGTCTCTACCAACGGTCCTACATGGTTTAGAGGGTAGTCATCAACAGAGGTTCCGTCTTCCAGCCAGTTTATAGCGTGAGGATTCCCCATCGAAACAAGTTGCACATCGACCTTACGCATGGACTGATAGTTTATGGGCACAGACAACAGGTCATCGGTAAGATCTTCACCGACACCACAGGCCTCAGGTTCGAAGTCAGGTCGTCCGAGTCCAACCTTAGCTCGATCTACAAGGTTATCGTTGGCGTCAAAGGTCACAGAAACATCAACTGTTCCCACTGTTGTGTCTATCTGCATCTGGCCTGAGGTATAGGCATTCTTCTCAAGTAAACCCTGGTCGAAGTAGAACTTGGCCAAGCAACGGATCCCGTTTACACACATTTCACCGTCCGAACCATCAGCATTAAAAACTCGCATCATCAAATTTTTATTGTCGGAGGGAACGGTAACAATGATTCCATCAGCACCCACTCCGAAATTCCTGTTACAAAGTCTTGTCGCAAGCGCGCTCAATTCAGCATCAGTAATTCCCGGGTCTTTTATCTCAAAAACGAGGAAATCATTGCCGCAGCCATGCATCTTCCAGAATGAAAGTGGGGAAAAGCGTTGGATATCAATACTGCTAGCTTGGTTCATAGTGAAATTCTAACGACTATACTTGTTCTACGTTACAGTTTCGCCTAATTCAGACTTATAGATAAGGTCTAAGCACGTGCTAGAGAGCGAGCTCTGATTATCGTCTGTGACATCGATCCAATGAATTCGCGGATCATTCGTTCTAAACCAGCCTGCCTGTGATCGAATAAGTCGATGCGTCGAGGTCTTCACTGTATCGATTGCCTGCGACTCGGTAATTTCGCCATTCAATACTGCGATAGCTTCTCTGTATCCGATAGCCCGGAAACCCTCTGCGGAACCCCCAAATTGCTCCACCAAGGATTTGACCTCTGACATAAGTCCATTAGCAAACATGTATTCAACACGCATATCTGCTCTGCGATAGATGTCTTCCCTACTCCATTGAAGCCCAATGATGAATTCTTGATAGTTAGGTTTCACAGTTACCTTCGGAGGTACGGGGAGCCCCGTCGATTCAACAATTTCGAGCGCCCTGATAATTCTCGAATGATTGTTGGGGTGAATTCGTTCGGCTGATTTAGGGTCACGATCTTTTAGGATTTGATGAAGGTCCACATCGCCACGTATAAGAAGTGACTGAAGGTGCTCTCTGTATGTCTGGTCGGGAGGGACTCGGGGACTTTGCCTGCCCTCCAGCAATGACCATACGTATTGGCCAGTTCCTCCCACTAGAATCGGAATCTTACGCCTAGTCCATATGTCTTCGATTCTGGTTGTTGCTCGTGAAATCCAGTCCACCAGAGTCCATTCTTGATCTGGACTGATCACTTCCATCAGATGATGAGGGATATTTCGTTTTTCATCGGTGCTCGGTAAAGCTGTGCCTATTCTCATCCCTTGTCGGACCTGTGCGGAGTCGGCCGATATCACCTCACCTCCGAGCGTCTCGCCAAGCTCGACCGCAAGCGTGGTTTTACCAGAAGCTGTTGGGCCCACAATAACTATCAAGGGAGTCTTCGTCATGGCTTACAACGTGAAAGCGCGACAAATATTTATGAAATCACCCGCGTTAAGGGAAGCTCCGCCGACCAAAGCACCATCTAGGTGGGGTATCTCCGAAATTCCCGCCACGTTTTCCAGAGAAACAGAACCGCCATATTGAAGGCGGATTTCATTAGCCCGGTCACTATATTTGCCTAATTCTCCCCTGATAACTTCTGCCCGTTCAGATATCTCATCCACTGAGGCCACCCGACCCGTTCCTATTGCCCACACGGGCTCGTAAGCCAATACGAATCGCCTTGGGTGGTCGTCTACTGAATTTCTCAGAGATTCGCCGTCTGCACCCTCGAACACTTCAGCTATTTGCCTCCCAAGCACTCGATTAGTTTCGCCACCAGCTGCCTCTGATTCGTTCTCTCCTATGCAATAAGTAACTAGCATATCTTTAGCAAGGGCATCGGCAATCTGAGCGGAAAATTTTGTTGCTGTGTCTCCGAATACAGTCCGTCTCTCAGAGTGGCCCACAAGAATCATAGAACATACATCAGTCAGCATTTGAGTATTTACAGCTCCCGTATATGCGCCATTTGGTCCAGGATAACTGTCTTGCGCTCCTACGATAATTCTCTGATTCGCAACTATTTCTGATACTTCACTTAACCAAACATACGGAGCAAATAACACAATTTCTGCCGTCAGGTTGGTTCCTGAAGACAAACGAGCTATTGCAGAGCTAAGGTTCCTGGCTTCCTCCCGAGAGGTATTCATCTTCCAATTACCACTAACAATCGGTATTCGTGAATACATATCACGCGCCATATTTAGCAAGTTTGCCGGCATGCGCAAGGGCCATAGGCATTAATTCTTTGGCTGGGAATAGTCCGAGTTCACCACCAATGGCAGCTCTCTCACCGAAGGAATCGGTCAAATCTGATCGAACATCTTTCCCGTAAATCAGTACTGGAACGGGGTGCCACGAATGAGCGGCCATCACAGCCGGAGTTGAATGATCACCTGCCACAACCACTACATCAGGTTGTAACGCCAACATTTCGGGCACGTTCTTGTCAAACTCTTCGATGGCTTCTACTTTTGCACTGAAATCACCATCCTCACCGGCACTATCAGCATATTTGTAGTGCATGAAGAAGAATTCATAATCGTCCCACTGGTTTTCTAATTGCTTAATTTGATCATTTATAGTCAAGCCCGCATCAACTACTTCCATTCCCACTAGTGAGGCAACGCCTCGATACATTGGGTAGACCGCACATGCTGCCG
>CAZSFJ010000100.1:0-4788 GCA_964606125.1 uncultured Dehalococcoidaceae bacterium
TTCGGCCCGCTGGGACAATCCTTGTAGATACTGCACGTCAGTTAAGTCCAGCTCAGATGCGTCAGGATGCCTCCAAGAGGCTTCGTGGTGACCACGACTGTTGATGAACAGATTTAGATGTAGTTCTCGCTTCATACTCTTTGGCACCTTACAACTAACTCAAGGGACTGGATCAGACCACTCAGGAAAGTCGTTCAATCATACAAGAAGAAGAGGCTGGTCACTAAGATTGATGCGCGTAAGATGAGATCAATCCGAGTTTTTTGTTAGATTGAGGAGGGCCGTAAGTTGTGAATATTTTTGTTTCAACCGATTTGCCAGACAGCCCCGAAAATGTCTGGGCATACTTGCGGGATATCACCAGTCATACGGACTGGATGCATGATGCTCTCAGTATTGATATTACATCTACAAGCAAAGAGGGAATCGGAACAACATTTGACTGCCTGACGGAGGTTGGCCCGCTTCGTACGCTTGACAAGATGGAGATCACTGGGTGGGCTCCCAACCGAATGATGGGCGTAAGACATGAAGGCCTGGTTGCCGGTGAAGGTGTTTTCACACTCTCGCCCATTGCGACCGGGACGAGGTTCGCCTGGGTTGAGGAATTGAAACTCCCTGCTGTCTTTGGTGGACCAATTGGTGAGATATTTGCAAAACCCATTTTGGGGATGATTTGGCGTAGAAACCTATCAGGGCTTCGCGCCCAAGTAGCCAAAAGGCGGCAGGACTGACTGGTTTCCGCTAGTCATTCGTTTTCCGAAACATATCTTCTTCAAGATCGATGTTTTTCGCAGCATAATCCGGCAACTCTCCGAGGTTAGACCTCGACGATTCCGATGCTGGAGCAACATTTTTTGTTACTCCAGGTTCTGTTTTTTTTCCTAATCGTCTACCGCTCATCGACAAATCATATCTCGTGAGGTCTAGCTTGGACTACTAATTGACCGTGAGGCTCTTCACCATGCCAAGCTGATGGTGCCCCGCGATGTTACAAAACAGGACATACCCTCCAGAATCGAGCCGATCACGATCTGGCGTGGAAAACAACTATCAGGTAGGGAATCTACTATGCCTATGAATAGCCAAATGAAAGTAAGTTTTCAACTGGATTGTAGAGTTCCTCTAGATAGTCAATATCTTCTTGGTCGAGGTTGATGCTCATTGAGTCGACTAGTTCATCGAGTTGTTTTAACTTTGACACCCCAACAATTGGAGCGGTGATCTCTGACTTATTTGCTAACCATGCAAGCGCAATCTGGGCTGAAGTCTTTTCGTACTTGCTCGCTATTTCGCCCACTCGCTCAGCAATAGGAAACACATGATCGCCGTGATACAGACCCTCAGTGCGGGCTCTGTCCTGTCCTTGAGATCGGTTAGTACTTCCTGACTCAAATCCGCCTTTGTAGGCACCCGCGAGGATACCTCGAGCCAGCGGTGACCAAGGAGTGAGCGCAACGCCTGATTTTTCGCAATACGGGTTCATTTCCCGCTCTTCTTCTCGATAAACCAGATTGTAATGATTCTGCATGGAAACAAATTTTTGCCATCCGTGCAGTTCAGCAGTGAGTTGGAGTTCAGCAAATTGCCACGCAAACATGGAAGATGCACCAAGATACAGAACTTTTCCAGCCTTCACCACATCATTCAGTGCCTCCATAGTCTCCTCGATGGGCACTTCGGCATGCTGGCCCCGTATTCCATGTGGGTGGCGATGAATCACTAAATGATCGATATAGTCATGTCCTAGTCTTTTTAGACAGGCATCAACACCTTCCATAACATGCTTACGCGAAAGTCCGCCTTGATTTGCTCCTCTTCCCATTGGTTGGGCTATTTTTGTAGCCAGCACATATTCATCTCGGGGAAGAAGTTCGTTGAGCAAGGCTCCAACTACTTCTTCGGAAGCGCCGAGCCCATATACGTCCGCACAGTCGAAATAATAAAGACCGTGATCTAGTGCAGCCTTGAAGATTGGCCGAGCTTCGTCGAGCGTTAATGTCCAATCACCCTGATGTCCTCGTCCGGGAATTCCAAAATTCATTGTTCCAAGACATAGTTGCGAGACACTTAGTCCGCTTGTCCCTAACTGTACGCTCTCAAGCATTTGGTTTTTCTCCTCGATTAACGCCTTGCTGCTTCATGCCCATGGTAGGGGTACATCTGCTTCAAGGGATCATCGCGCATAGTTTTGTCGATCAATGGACCAAAATGTAAACCCAATGACTAACAATACCGCTGTGGCACCGGCGAAAATTCTCATAGCGGTGAGGAATCCGAACTCGTCCATAATCCAGGCTCCGCCGAATATAGATGTAGCAATAACAATCGACATAGTTGCGTTGGCGACCGAGAGCGTTGTGGCTCGATTGGCTACGTCCGTTCTGTCGGCCAAGAATTGATGGACATGTGGTTCTATAACCGGTAAGAATAGGGCAGGCAAAACACATAAAGGAAATAACCAAAACGAGGAGCCGGTGGACAAGATAAATGCAGCTGCTGAGGCGATCCCTGCCAGTCCTAACCACTGCCAGATAGAGAAAATTTTTGTGGCCCGACCAGCGAATATTGAGGTCCCCGCCATTAATAGGAAAATTAGTGCCATCCACCATCCGAATTCGTAGGTGTTGAGTCCATAATTTGCGAGTGTTTGTGGAAGCGTCAGTAGCAGTATCGCCAAGGACATTTCCGGGATGGCTTTGAGGCATACAATTCCCGCGACCACTGGTGTGGTTATGATCCCGATAGCTGATCTAAAGCCTTTGGAATAAGACTCGTTAGAGACGTCATCCTGCTGATCTTCGGGTTCTTTCAGCGATAGCGACACGACGATCAGCAGCACTCCAAAAATTGAAGTGAGGATGAAGGGCACCGCGAGTGATGTCCAAATCAGTAGTAGAGGTCCAAGGGCGGTTGTGGTCGCGATCACTGTCAGTGCACCGGCATTCAGCCAACCTTCATACTGTGCATATCGGCGTTCCTCGCCTCTGTTTTTCAGCTTTTCAAACAAGAATGCTGAATCAGTACCAGATATGAAAGTGTCCCCTAAACCCCAGATGAGATAAGCAAACAAAAGAAGAAACGGACTCGCTGAGAAACCAAAAACGAGGAAACCTAATGTTCCAAGGATTGATCCAGTAACTAATGATTTCTTTCGTCCCCAGCGGTCAGTAATTAATCCAGTTGGTACTTCAAGCGAGATTACGAATATCCACCAAGCCGCCTCGAATGCGAGTACCGTCCCCAAGCTCAATCCGCGCTGTTCTATTAGATAAACAGACCATATCGCTTCACCAAGAGATGCCCATCGAAATATCCACCACAGTGAGAGAAGGCGTAAACCTGCTAGTTTTGGGAAAATAGGTTTACGCCTTTGTGATGTTGAAGGGATTTCGACTGATGAGTCTCCAATCCCCGTCTTTATTGCCAACCGTGAAAATCGCGTTGAATGTTTGCATTAGCGATCCATCAGGAAGTAAGCGACTTACTTTGATTAGATATGCGACTTTTAACGAGTCCTCAATAATTATTTCGAAAGAGTCCAAGGTGCACGTGCTGCCGGCCCAATCCGGCAAATATTCCTCCCAAATATCAGACATGTACTCCGGTATATTTGATTCATCAAATCGTCGATCCGCGGAGTCAGAGACAATAATCTGATGTACAGGAGGATGAATAGTATCTCTATATTTTTTCTTCTTGCTGGTCCCGATAGCCTCAACAGATTCCCGTAGTGCTTGTTCTGGTGTAATAGCCATATCGTCTCATTACGGTCTTTGCTGCGTGCGTTTCTATGTCAATTATAGATCGTGGGAGTGAGTGAGTCCTATCTTGAATAGGTCAATTTGAGTGGTTACAGATAAGTGGCCCGGATCGGTGAGAGATAGGGGTTATTTCCACTCCCATAGATCCCAAGTATCGTTCCCCTGTGGATCGACCACCCAGTCATACACCACTGCAATTCCATCTATAGAAGCTAGAGAGGGAGCAGACGCTTCAAAGTAGACAACGCCCTTAAATACAGCACTACCATCTTCCATGAATTGTCCCACCCCGGTCGCTCGAAAGGTCGCAATTCCATCTGCTGTCATCACTACGCCTGCATTAGGACATTCACCGTAAAGTTTGCCATTTGGTTTCATCTCTGCCGAGTACGTAGCAAAGCTTTGTACTTCGACGCCAGCGAGTGTGCCGCTGAGCCCGGCTGCGGTTGTTTCAAACGTAGGATTCCCGTTTGTAGCCGGAAGGGCCTTTACCGCCGTTGGACCAGATATATTACCTATTTTTTCACCTAACATTGCGTCTCCTTTGCATATTGTGTTTTTTCCAAACCCACGTGATTATCGTTCAAGTTTGGGTTTTCCGATATAGTCTTGTAAACCTGACAAAATGTGTCAAGTTTGAGCATCGGGGTGTTGGTGGTTTAGACCATAGATTCCGCGCGTGACAGGAATGATGAAGGAGGTAGGCATGATTTTTCATGTAATTGCACAACATGACCACAGTACCTGTAACAGGGTGAAGGAAGGGCCAGGTTTTGCAAAGTCTGGGATGGCCTGGGTTGAGGGAAATGACAAAGTGAACATTCTCGGCGTATGGGGATATCCAGTGTCGCATCGTGTTTTCTCCGTGGTTGAGGCCGATACATTCGAGGATGTGGAATCACTGTTTGATTTTCATCTTGGTATGGGCCCTGTGGAAGTACTTCCGGTAAAGGACTTAGTTCAGCTTCGGAAAGATCAAGGTTTTTGGGGAGCGAGTTAGATTTCCATAAGAGCTAGAATGAGT
>CAZSFJ010000101.1:0-4786 GCA_964606125.1 uncultured Dehalococcoidaceae bacterium
CAGAAGAACTCGGGCCTATGTCTTTCCAAGTTCCGAACGGCGTCGTAGACATCCTAGTTAAGGACGAAGAAGAGGCCGTAGAAACAGCAAAACAGTACTTGTCCTATTTCCAGGGATCCACCTCGGACTGGGAAGCACCTGATCAACGCAAATTACGACACATCGTGCCTGAAAATCGCATGCGACTCTACGACATGCGCGAGGTAATAAAGACGATCGCTGATGTCGATTCAGTTCTCGAAATCCGAGAGAAGTTTGGTATCGGAATCATCACCGCTTTCATCCGCGTCGAGGGCCGGCCGGTAGGTGTGATTGCGAATAATCCGCACCATATATCTGGTGCGATTGATTCTGACGGAGCCGACAAAGGCGCACGATTTATCAAACTTTGTGATGCTTTCGATATCCCGATACTTAGCCTGATGGATACCCCCGGCATGATGGTGGGACCTGACGTTGAATCGACCGCACTTGTTCGCCATTGTGTCCGCCTCTTTAACGCAGGTGCAAACGTGACGGTGCCGATGTTCGGAGTAGTGGTTCGGAAAGCCTACGGACTTGGAGTCGTGGGAATGGTAGGGGCAAGCGCTTTAGTGCCTATGCTCAATGTGTCCTGGCCCACCGGTGAATTTGCCGGTATGGCCATCGAGGGAAGTGTGAAGCTAGGGTATCGAAAAGAACTCGAGGAAATTGAGGACCCACATGAACGACTTGCCGAATATGAACGACGAGTTGAAGAAGCCTACGACAGCGCAAAGGCCGTTAACGCGGTCGCAGGATTTGGGATTGACGATGTCATCGATCCCGCTGAGACCAGATCATGGATCGCAATGGGCCTTACCAACAATCCACAACCGGAAAAGCGAATCAAAAAGAAGTATCCGTTTATCGACACCTGGTAGACCTATGAGTTGCTATTCAGAAAATGCCCAACTACTTAATGCGATTTGGTGTATGCAGCGACTCGCGCCGCCAGTTGCCTGATGCCCAGGTGGAAATCTGATCCGTCATCAACCTGATCCCCGTCAGCGATAAAAAACAGAGGCACCATCTGCCAATAAAATTCAACGCGATGGTAAAAGTTGCCGTCAATATATCCTCCATGTTCGGAGTAAGATTTCATTATTCGAGAACCTAGAGTTCGTCCGAAAGACCAAATAATTCCAGCGAGGTCTAGAGCAGGATCTGCAATCATGGATTCACCAAAATCAATGACGCCATTCACTTCTCCGCCCTGATCTACCAAAATATGATGCGGTGCGATATCACCGTGCACCAAAACAGAGGGAGCCCCTGAACTACCCCCCTGCGCAGCAAACTCTCGTGACATCTTGATCACCCATGCTCTGCTGCGATCGGACAATTTGTCCAAAGTTCGTTCAATTAATTCAATATATTTATCTGGATAAAGATCAAAAGTAGGTACTGCGGCCTGAAGCTCATCAGTCACCGGAAAGGAATGAACTCGCGCCAACAGGCATCCCATCGTTTCACAAAATCTGGTCCGGTTGGCGTGAGCCTGTCGTAGATAAACATTTGCTGCCGTGCCACGCATGTACTTATGGAGGGCTCCAAGCAGCTGCCCTGAATTATTTTCAAACAAAATAATTTCTTTAGGGACAGGCAGCCGATACTGTCGGAGATACTGCATAAGGGCTTGTTCTCGTCGAAGATCTCCCCCCATAAGATATCCGTCTGTGAATCGAGGCACTCGGAGTACCCAATCACCTGCCCTGCTGGGCACCCTATACGCCACCGAACCCCACCCACGTCCAATCTCGTCTATGGAGTTACAATCGGCTGTCGCATCTACAGCCAAAATTCGATCACGAAGGAGTTCAGTTACCACAATGAACTACTAACTTGTCTCTAGCGGGAGAGTCTCATCGGTTGCCCATTCTGACAACGACGCGTCGTAAACACTAACATTCCGGTAACCCAACATAGTCAACACAAATGCGTCATTGCTAGCGGCTATACCTCCACCACAGTATGTGACGATTTCAGTTGATTTGTCAGGAATTATCGGTTCGATTATTGAATTGAGCTCTCCGAGAGATAGGTATTCCTGAGTGTCAGGGTTGACCAGGTGATTCGCCGGAATATTTACGCTTTGAGGGATATGACCAGCACGCCCATATGTTTTGCCACCGTTTGCTCCACTATATTGTTCCGGACCAAGCGCATCGATAATACATCCCGCCGATTGATTGATAAGCGCTTCCTTCTCGACGAAAAGTGACTGCTGGGGAACGAAGGTTATCCGCCCCTTCGGATAGCTCTTCACTGCAGTGGACACTTCCCTTTGTTCCACTGTCCATTTGGTCCAGCCGCCATCTAATATTTTCGCGTTACTAAATCCAACTGCACGCAGCATCCACCAAATACGTGCAGCCCACATGTTTGATCTTTGATCGTATAGAACAACACTGGTTTGATCATCGACCCCTAAATTTTCAAATTTAGTGACTAGCTGCTCTAGAGGTAGGCACATGAATCTGTACTGGTGGTCATGTATCGAAAGATCTTCCTGCAGATCAATGTAGGCGCTTCCAGGAATATGACTACTCTCCCAAAAAGAGAACGCTGACCTCGAACGGAGACCTGAGGGCTCAATGGGTTCAAGAAGGGTCGTACAATCGTAAATCCGAAGATCAGGATTCCCCAATTGTGAATGTAATTCGCTAGTGGACATCAAAAAATCTGAAATTTCTAGGCTCATATACCAACTCCCAAGTTGCCATGCCTAATCAGTTAAGCATACTAATCGAGCTCATGATGCTTCGAGCAGCTAAACTATCCAAATGCTTGATATTGATTCTGAATATGGTTTGTTAGCGGCGCTTGTTTTAGGGTTTCTTCTCGGCCTTAAGCACGCTACTGATGCGGATCACGTGGTAGCAGTTGCATCAATCGTAAACGAGTCCAAAAACATCTGGAGAGGACTTTGGATAGGCGCGTCGTGGGGTGTCGGACATACGGTCCCTCTGGTGATACTAGGCATAATTGTTCTCCTGTTAAAGGAAGCCGTCCTCGATCGTTATGAGACAATCGCGCCTGTCTTCGAGTTCGGCGTTGGGATAATGCTTGTCCTTCTCGGATTACAGGTCTACTGGAATCTGAAAGGCAATAAATTACACGCCCATGAGCACAGCCACGATAGCGATACCCATGTTCATATCCACGCGACGCATAAAGCTGAATCAGATCCCCACACAGTCTCAGAGCACGGCTTCCTCCGTTTTGGCGGACCTGTCTTCCGACCAAAATCCTTCTTTATAGGAGTGATACATGGTCTGGCAGGTAGTGCAGCGGTGATGCTCGCACTGTTACCTTCGATATCGTCCTTTTTTAACGGGCTGATTTATCTCTTAATGTTCGGAGTCGGGACAGTGATTTCCATGTCCCTCATTACTATAATTCTTGGAGTTCCTTTTGCTCTTTCCGGGTCTAATCAGAAGTTATATTCGATTGTTTCTGCTGCGGCTGGAACTGCAAGTATTCTCTTTGGTCTGGCTTTAATGTCAGATATAGCGTACGGGACAGAGTTAATTCCCTTTTGATAGGAGAACTCGAATCTAGCCGTGATGATGAGCGTGAGTGCCGTGATGATCATGGAGATCACTCACGTCTCCGGAATGTCCGCCACACGCAAAGCCCATAAACACCACGAGGAATGCTGCGATTTTCAGCAACGAGATATCTTTGACAATGTGATTGATTTTGGTCGTAAGAAGCACGGGTCCTCCCAATATTTCGTTGCACAATTACCTTGATAACTATTATATACAGAACTGAAGATCGAAAGGCAAATTGTAATGACAAAAGTCGGCATCTTACTTCCCACACGTGAGGCCGTGTTCTACGGAGATCAGCGAGGAGATCCTCGTCCCTTAGTGGAACTGGCCGTGCAAGCAGAAGAACTCGGTTTTGACTCAGTCTGGGCTGGTGACTCTTTGCTCGCACGTCCCAGAGCCGAACCTCTCACACTCCTCGCGGGGGTAGCGACTCAGACGAAAACAGTTTCGATTGGTACTGCTGTGTTATTACCATCCATGCGGAATGCCGAACTTCTTGCACAATCAACGGCCACACTTGATGCCCTCTCTGGTGGTCGTTTCATCCTGGGAATCGGTGGTGGTCCGGGGACCCCAGGTGTCCGAGTTGATCATGAATTGGTGGGAGCGGACTTCGTGCGTCGAGCAAGTACATCAGTAGCTGTAGCCGAACGAGTCAAATCCTTATGGCGAGGTGCTGGCGACCATCAGATGTATCCTCTGACTCACACTGAGGATGGTCCACCTATTTGGATGGGAGGAGATGGCCCCCGCACGCTAGACCGAACCGGACGCCTATTCGACGGTTGGTTCCCTTTATCAACGTCACCGGAGGCATTTAGTTACGGATTACGCAAGGTTAGAGAGTCGGCTACGAATGCTGGACGTCAACCGAAAGATATTGATGCAGCAGCATATTTGACTATAGTAATAGGCGATCCAGAGGAGGCCCAACCGCAACTTGCCGAACATGCTGAACTTTACTACGGAGTTCCTTTCAGTCAGATCAGCCAGATGCAGGGATCATTTGCCGGTCACAAAGATGCGGTCGTGGAGTGGTTGCGAGGCTTTGTCGATGCTGGGGTCGAACATCTCTGCATCCGGTTCGGATGCAACGATCCCGCTGGACAACTTGAGCTACTCGCTGAACTCCGGTCGGAAATTGGCTAGCTATTGCAGCTAGCGGGCGGCTATTGGCACGGTGCCTATAACATCTTCATCCGTCAACG
>CAZSFJ010000102.1:0-4750 GCA_964606125.1 uncultured Dehalococcoidaceae bacterium
GCGCAGAGTCTTGGTAATCAAATTGTGTTGACGGGCGCTCAAGTCTTTTCATTACCCGGCGTGCAATATCTGCAGTGATGTCCCAGTCATGGCGGGTATTTCCTACAGGTTCAATAAATTGCCTGGTGAGTTGTACACGTCTTTCAGAATTTGTGAAAGTACCTGATTTTTCGGCAAACGATGTGGCTGGTAGTACAACATCAGCTATTTCTGCCGTTTCATGCATAAATAGGTCTTGCACCACCAAAAAGTTCAATCGGTTAAATGCTTCCCGTGCATGGCTCAAGTACGGGTCTGAAACCAAAGGATTTTCTCCTATTACATACATCGTGGTTAGAGTTTCATCCAGCATCTTTTCAATCATCCGAGTTGACTGAAGTCCATTGGTTCGAGGAATGAGCGACTCCCAGGCATGCTCCCATTTTTCGTGGGTATCTCCACCAATGGCTTCATACCCAGGAAATATATTGGGAAGACAGCCAGAGTCCGAGCAGCCCTGTACGTTATTTTGTCCTCTAAGGGGCGATATTCCACTTCCGGGCTTTCCCACTTGGCCGGAGCTGAGCGCAAGGTTTATTAGCGCGCGGGCATTATCAGAACCGTTCGTATGCTGTGTGACACCCATACCCCAGATGAGACAAGACCCTCTTGGATTTCCCGACGCATCTGGTAATGGATTGGCATAAAGGAAAGCAGCCTTTCTGATATCTGCGACCGGCACTCCAGTTATTTCCTCAGATTCTTCCAAGGAAACTGCGAGAATTGATTCACGCCACGAGTCAAATCCTTCTGTCCTCGCCGAAATAAATTCTTGGTCTTCGAGGCCTTCCTCAAGGACTACACGCGCAATCGCGTTAAATAATGTGACGTCAGTACCTGATTTTGGTTGTAGATGCAGAGTTGCTGATTCGCATAGATCAATCTTAATAGGATTGACCACGATTAGACTTGCGCCATGTTCTTCAACAGCCATCCGGATTCTTGCTCCGACAACCGGATGGTTCCGTCCGGTATCGCTTCCGACTACCAGTAGTGTGCCAGCATTGTCATAATCTTCGTAGGAGTTTGAGGTTGCCCCTGAGCCGATCTGTTCCATCAAAGCAACGACTGATGGTGCGTGGCACAAGCGCGAGCAGTGATCGATGGAGTTAGTCCCCATGACAGACCGGACAAATTTTTGCATGACGTAGCCGTCTTCGTTACTTGCCTTCGCCGAAGCGATCCCACCGAATGTTTCAGATGGATTGGTTGGATCGGTCGAGACAACTGACGCAAATTTGTCAGCTATTAGATCTAATGCTTCGTCCCATGAACTCTTCGTAAGTTTTCCATTCTTGCGCACCATAGGTTCTGTAAGGCGTCGGGGCGAGTCCACATAGTCGAGTCCGAATCTTCCCTTCACGCAGGTCATTCCTGCCGATGATCCATTTTCAGGTACGCCATCAACCCAGAGAATTTCGTTTCCTTTTGTGTGCACCTTCAGTCCACAGCCCACTCCGCAATATGGGCAGGTCGTTTCAGTGACTGTATTGTTCTGAGCTGTTTGGAAGATTCTGCTTGGTTTATCAGAGGTATTTTTAGCGGATATGACTGGAAGCTCAAGGCTGCTGTTGAGTGCTCTGGGAGCATACTGATTCACGGCTACTAGGGCGCTTGTCGGGCATTGTGAGACACACTGTCCACAAGAGGTGCAGGTTGAATCTTCCCAGACTGCATCAAATGCGGACCCGATTACTGCGCTTTGACCTCGACCATTAATACCTATTGCGCCTATATGTTGGGTATCTTGGCAGGCGTCAATGCATCTTCCGCAGAGGATACAATCAGCCATGTTGAAACTAAAAAAAGGATTAGAATTATCAACCCTCTGACGGGGAGCAGGGACATAGGTTGATCTTTCGAGATCATGTCGAGATGCATGAATCGTGGCTAATCCCTTTCCTTTTCCGTCCGACGACATGCCAAGCGTTAAATCAAGTACTCCTCTGCGAACTCGCATCGATTTGTCACTATTTGTGAGTACTTCCTGACCGTCAATTGCTGGTGTGTGGCATGCCGCAGTGAGACGAGGGCTACCTGAGATTTCGACGAGGCACGTGCGGCATGCGCCCAATGGTTTGCGGGTGTCAGGCTTGCAAAGATGCGGTAGCGTACCCTCCGCAGTTTTGATTGCATCCAGTAGAGAGGAACCCTCAGGAACTTCAACCAGTTGGCCATCGATTTGGAGTTTTGGCACGCTTAACGCTCCAGTTTTTTGTAGATTACAATATTAACAAGGGTAAGTTTATCAGCTATGTGCCGGCGAAATTAAGTCACTGGATGCTTTAGATCAGCCTCTGGAATTGAGGTACGTTAGGATGCTGGACAGGAAGGACATGAAATGTCAGAAAAAAAAGTTAAATTAGATGGTGAACCGTTCTATCGAATCGATGTTGAAGAGGCGAAACGTATGATCGACAACGAGGATATTCAGGTGATCGATGCAAGGGAAATTCATGAGCACGCTGAAGGACATGTTCCCGGGTCTTTGAGGATCCAGCATATGGCTGTGTTGGCTAATGCTGAAAAACTTGCTACAGATAAACCAATTTTATTTATTTGTAAAAGTGGACAACGGTCAGCAGTCGCCGCAGAATTCGCTGCATCACTCGGTCTTGAGGACTTGTATAACGTTGAAGGCGGACACGAGGCTTGGGCTGAGGCCGGATATCCGATGGAGTCCTAGTTTTGGTGAATGCCACCAACCCTGGTTGCATCCAATAACTTCACTTGTCGACTTAGTTTGGGGATAGCTTGATTAAGAAGACTATTTGCCACCGGGATACGATCTTTTGCTTCGTATGTAGATAGGAGATCCTGTCGTAAGAGATCCGAAGCAAAACCTTCTGTATATGCGCCCACTGAGTCACAAAATCGATGTTCCGTTAAAGGATTATTCGGACTTGGTTGCCAGGCGCCAATTACTCGGTTACGAAGCATACCTAGGGTCAGGTATTGTTTCCATATTTCAGGAGTCAGAAGCAGTGGTGATCCTGAGCTTCTGACAGTTGTGTCGTCGTCTGGTAATGAAAAAGCGACTCGTGCAGTTGGGTAAGGAATTTCCTGGATGTCACTTTCAATCTGAAATCTCTTTGCCCCGCGGGCTGAGACTAAGAAACGATCATTGGTAATAGGCAATATTTTTTGAATGTTTGCTGTTGTCCCTACACTTCTGGGAATTGCTCCACCTCCGACTTCTTCGCCTGCTTCTATGGATACGACTCCAAACGGTACTGACTCCTCGATACAGAATTCCAGCATTTCCCGATACCGTGTCTCGAATATCTGTAAGGTGATCTCTTGATGTGGGAAAAGCACCTTATTCAATAGAAAAAGTGGTAACTGGTTATGTTGTTCGATTTCAAGCCTCCTCAGTTCATGAAGTTTCTTGGGTCAGTAATGCTTCGTCACGAGCTTCGCTATCGCTAACTACTTGGAAGACAAATTCTGCTGAATTTTGGGACTGGTCGATATCAATGCGTACCGTTGTGCCTTCCTCAATTTCCTTAGTGAGCATCGCGCGGGCCAGCATATTCTCAATTCTTTTTTCAATAAGTCTCTTCAGTGGGCGTGCTCCAAATTCAGGCTCGTAGCCTTCACTCGCCAAGTATTTGATGGCCTGAGTAGACACTTCTAGCCTGATATTCTGGCTTGAGATACGTCTGACGATCTCCTGAACTTCAAGATTCGTCACTTCAGCAATTTCTTCTTCTTGTAGAGGTTCAAATATGACTATTTCGTCAAGCCGGTTAAGAAATTCCGGTCTGAAAGTTTTCTTTAGAGAGTTCTCGATTCGAAGCTTCTGAGCAGTTACCTCGTCGGTAGAAGTAGATCTCAAGAATCCCACTGATTCTTTCTGAACATCGATGCCAAGGTTGCTGGTAAGAATCAGAACTGAGTTACTGAAATCTACTGTTCGTCCATGAGAGTCAGTCAGGCGGCCATCATCCATGATCTGAAGTAGTGTATTGAATATATCTGGGTGCGCTTTTTCTATCTCATCGAAAAGGATTACCTGGTAGGGTCTCCTCCTTACCCGTTCAGTTAGCTCTCCAGCCTGGTCGAACCCAACGTAACCTGGCGGCGCTCCGATTAGTCGAGAGGCAGTATGGCTTTCACCATATTCGGACATATCCAGCCTTATGATTGCATCTTGATCATCAAACAAGTACTCGGCGAGAGCCTGTGCGAGATAGGTCTTCCCCACACCGGTGGGGCCAACGAAGATAAACGAACCTATAGGCCGTCTTGGATCCTTCAATCCTGAGCGTGCGCGCCGTATAGCATCCGATAGAGCTGCTATCGCCCGATCTTGTCCGATTATTTTCTCGTGCAGTACTTCTTCCATGTTTACTAGCTTGGTTGACTCTGCTTCGAGCATTCGATCCACGGGGATGCCCGTCATTTGTGCGATTAGAGCTGCGATGTCACGCTTATCCACCTCATTTGTCGATCCGTGTTCAGACTCCCAATCCAACACTCGACTTTCGTATTCACTTTGTACTGTTATAAGTTCCTGTTTGATTAGAGCAGCTTGCTCAAAATCCTTTTTTTCAGCTGCCGCGTCCAGCCTGTCGGAGGCATTCTGTACCATGGTTTTCAGGTCACGTACCTCAGGTGCCATTGCCTCACTCTCGATGACGAGCCTCGAAGCTGCTTCATCGATAAGATCAATTGCCTTATCAGGTAAATGTCTCTCTGTTATGTATCT
>CAZSFJ010000103.1:0-4713 GCA_964606125.1 uncultured Dehalococcoidaceae bacterium
CCATCACGAAGGAAGAAACGTTGTTCGACTGGAGTACGAGGCTTACGAAGAGATGGCTACGAAACAGCTAGTTTCGGTTCGTGAAGAGATATTGGAATACTTCCAAGCTCAGGAAGTTTACAAAGTTTCTATCTGGCATAGAATTGGTGTTTTAGAGGTAGGTGAGGTTTCTTTGCTTGTAGGAGTCTGCGCGGCCCATCGAGCTGATGCCTTCGAGGCTGCTCTTCGTGCGGTCGATCGTGTTAAGGAGACTGTGCCCGTATGGAAGAAGGAATGGAGTGCGGACGGTTCACACTGGCAAGAGGGTGTGATGCCCCGCCCATGAAACTAGGATGTTGGTCGTAGTGTTCTAAAATCTGGTGCTTCTACCTCGTAGACTTCCGAGAGTTCCGTGAAAGTTAGGCGACTAGCAATTCGGTCTTCGAGGTTACTAGGTTTACCATTCATCGTGATGATCGTCCAGGCTCTCGTTGTGTAACGGTGGTTAATCAATTGATAAATTTTCTCCTCAGCCCAATCAGAAGATCTATGTGCCCCAAGATCATCAAGTACAAGCAGTTTCACGTCTAATAGTCGCTTGAAGGTTTGATCGTACGATTCGGATTGCTCCTGTTTATACGACGCTCGGAGGTGGTCGAGTAGATCAGGGACTGTCGCGAAGGCGATTCTATCACCCTGTTCCATTCGAACATTTGCAATCGCACAGGCGAGGTGTGTTTTTCCAACGCCGTGACTACCGGTGAGAACAATCCAGCCATCGGGTTGAGCTGCCCATTCTCTTAATCTTCCCTCCAGCCAGACTAGATCCTGCCGTTGTGCTTTGGAAAGTCCGATACCGTCGGAAACAAAATTTTCGAATTTAAACTTCGTTACTGTTGATTTATCCATCGCACCGATAAAACTGTACGGGGCAGATTCCCAGATTCCCAGATCCACAATCTGAGTATTCTCGTCATCAGATAGCCGAATACTTAATCTGGGATCCAGATCATCATTCAGGGCTAAGGTAGTGAAAACGGTTGGCAATTTGGCGTTCCACCGATGATTAATCAACTGCTCAAACTTCTGTTGACCCCATTCATTTGATATTTGGCTGTAGCAATCATCAATAACGAGGAGAGGTATATCCAATAATGCGGAATACCCTCGGTCAGTGGCCTCACCACTTTTTTCTTTGTTGAGCGCAGAGTGGAAATAATCGACGAGATCTGCGACAGAGAAGAACATGGTTGGAATACCCCGAGCGATTGCCGCGTTCACGATGGAGGCTGCCACATGTGTTTTGCCGCTTCCATGCTCTCCAAGAATTACCAACCATCCGTGCATTACCACTGAATAGTCTTTGGCTATTTGAGTAGCTTTTTCGTAATTTGTTTGATTGGTTTTGTCGGACGTTCTTCCGACGCTTAGTAAGTTATCGAAGTTAAGTCGTTTGAGTGCGCCGAGCCCAGAGTTTGCAAGAAGTGTTTCGGTAAGCCGAGTTTTACGTCTTTCGATATTGCATGAGCAAGGATACGAACGTCCAAAGCGTTCGTCTTGCACATTAGTTGTGTGCCGCAGGAACCCCATATCTCCGCATAGTGGACATTCGTAGTCAACTTTTATCGGAGTTAGCTCTTTTTTGAATGACGGAGTCGTATCTGTTTTGTTCTCTTCCTGATTGTTGGGAAGAAAATCTTGAAGTTTCCTCGTTGTCATTGTTTTTCCCTTCGTTTTTCCAGCGAGCCAGTATGGCAGTCACGTATTTCCAAGATCGGGCATTAGATTGTGCCGCGATATCGAGGGCCTCAAGGATCCAGGTAGTTGGGTACGTTTGCTCAGCAATGGCGATCATTTCCACGATCACCGGGGTCAGCATCCCAATTTCATTCTCATATTTTTCTATTACGTTACTCACTACGGTTTTTTCGTAGTCAGTTTCAGGATTCGAATCGCGCGATTGGTTACGGTGAGCCACTGACTCAGATTTCAGGTCAGCTTTCAAGTCGGTGATCAGCCGAGCACCTGACTCATCATTCGGAGCGAGAATTTTATCGTCTTCATCAATTTTCAATTGCAGGAATATACCTTCTCTACAGCTCAGATCTAATCCGTGCCGGATGCCATTTTTGCCACCAAGATGAGTAAACCAGCTGAGTAAAACAGGATCAGTTAACAGCTGTGATAAATAGACATACCTTTGACCGCTGCCTTTGGACGCGATTGCGTACCAGGTATACAGAGTCGCCCGCAGTTGGGATTCATTATGAAGACGAGGAAGTATTTCAGTGAATAGCTGTGCCGGAACAGGTATCATTTTTTGGCCGGTTTTGAATAGAGTATTGGGGAGTGTATGTTTGTCCAAAAGAGCTCCTTAGAAATCGCTAAAGGAGGTCTCTTGAGGATTCCCCGCCGGTTCGGAGTAGAGTTCATATTCTTTAAATGTGGCTAGATTTTCTTCCCAGTGAAGGTCAATCACTCCGGTCGCCCCATTACGGTGCTTAGCTATTATGATTTTGGCCTGTCTAGGGTCAAGGTCGGGAGGCCAATCCTGGGGGTCCTCGCTTTTGTGGTATTCCGCTTCTCTATAGATGAACATTACAACATCAGCATCTTGCTCAATTGATCCTGATTCACGCAGATCCGACAAGATTGGAATGTGAGGCTTCCGTTGCTCAACCGCGCGATTTAACTGGGCAGCGGCGATTACAGGCACGTCCAACTCACGCGCAATCTGTTTCAGGGTTCTGGAAATCTGGGTAACACTCGCTACCGGTGAATCATACCGTTGGGCACTACTTACGAGCTGCAAATAGTCTACTATCAGCAAATCCAAACCTTGTTCGGCCTTCATTCTCTTTGCAGCGGCTCGGATTTCAGCGACAGTAAGATCACCCTGTTCGTTAATATAAATATTTGCTTCAGACAGAGATCCGTGAGCGGTCATAACTTTTTGAAGTTCGACTTCATGCTCATCGTCATAAGTCAATTTGGGAGATGAGATACCCGACTCCGAGGCAAGCAGTCGTTTCGCTAGCTCAATTCCACTCATTTCTAGTGAGAAGAGAGCGACTGTGCCAGTGGATTCCAGGGCACAGTGTCGAGCAAAATTCAAGGCGAGAGCGGACTTACCGTGGCCTGGTCTAGCCGCAACTATAATCAAGTTTCCTCGTTGGAAACCCCCATTTAACTGCGCATCAAGGTCATGAAACCCGCTCTCCACGACTCTTTCTGACAAGTTTTCATCGTTGTCAGCGTTGGCCAACATTTCTTCAAGAATTTCACTTATTCGTTGAAAGTCTCCGCTACCAACTGCGCCACGTATATTGAGCAAAAGCTCTTCCGCCATCGAAATCACTGATTCTTGGTCGGCTCCACCTTCATATGCTTTCTGTAGTAGTAAATTGAATCCTTCAATGGCTTGGCGATAGAGGCCGTCTCGGCGGACTATCCGTGCGTGAGCTTCAACACCCTCAGCCGTAAAGTGTTTGCTGATCACCTCTGCTAGGAATTTTTCACCACCTACAGTGTCCAGTAACCCCAGTCGCTCTAATTCATGTCCTACTGTGGTCGCAGTGATTTGTTCGCTTCGCTCCTCTAGCAGCAGACTGGCTTCGAAGGCGGCTTTGCATGAAACATCAAAGAAATCATCACTCTGCAGTATTGCTGAGACTTTCACTAGAGCCGTCTCGTCTAATAGGATTGCCGCAACTACAGCTTCCTCAGCACTGATGTCGTGAGGCGGAAGTTGCTGAGCAAAGCGTTGGTTTGACCTCGGTTGCTGAGGGAAAGCACTTAGCTGACCCGTATTTGAATTAACCATCCCGAAACCTCTGGCGCCTAATGCAGGGACCAAAGTCTACACTGATCAACTTTTCTGAAATCGCCCTCAGCTAAGCTGATTTAGGGCGGAGAGAGTTCATCTGCTAATCGGTTACCCTACTCGTCTTCTTCTTGGTTTGGTTCCGATTCCGACGCACTAACAATGGCATCGTCACTTTCAGAGTCAATCGATTCACTTTCCTCATTTTCCGAATCATCATTAACGTCCTCGACGTTTTCGGGAGGATTCAAAAGAAGATCGGCGGCCTTTTCGAGACCGTCTGGCGATTCCTCGTCCACCACAACCACAGAAACATATGGCTGCACATTTGGAGACAATCGCAACTGAACCGAATAGACACCAACTTGTCGAATGGATTCTCCTAAGAGAATCCGCCGTCGGTCAAGCTGTTCACCGAGTATTTCCCCAGCTTTCTCGGCAATATCAGCATTGTTGACGGACCCATAAAGTCGACCCTGCTCGCCAACACGAACACCGATAATAATTGGTGATTCAGTCAGGCGATCAACAAGTGTTTGGTAATGCGCATCTTGAACCTTTTGACGTTCTGCCTCAGCGACTCGTAGTTCTTCAGCTCGTTCCACAGCATGTGGAGTGGCAGGAACCGCGAGTCCTTTCGGAAGAAGGTAGTTTCGGGCATATCCTGGCTTGACATCTTTGACGTCGCCCCGAGAACCAGATCCCTCAACTGTCTCAACAAACATTACTTTCACAACGGCCAACCCTTCGAGTGCGTCGGAGTCGGAAATCCATATTCCACTCTGCCGTACTTAATTCTCTCTGTGCTTAGATTGCACACGTAGTTTTGCGCATTTCACTTCCAAATATGTGAATATTTGATGCACGACCTACGAGACTAGCGATATATACCCCCTATATGCAATCGGCTC
>CAZSFJ010000104.1:0-4682 GCA_964606125.1 uncultured Dehalococcoidaceae bacterium
CCACACATGCTCGATCCATTGTGTCTATACACGGTTGTGTGATTACGAATGTCACTTGTTGTGTAACTCCAAAAAATCAGACTTGTCAGTTCCTATGCGATGGATAGTAGCTCCATCACGAGATGAAATCCACCGAATCTATGCCAATCCCTGATTCTTCAGAACATTGAGCATGGTGCTCCCAATATCTCCTGGGTTTTTAACAACATGGGCTCCTGCTTCGCGGAGTGCACTTTGTTTAGCTTCAGCTGTGCCCGCAGCTCCCGCAATTATTGCCCCAGCGTGTCCCATTCTTCGCCCTGGTGGCGCCGTCGCACCCGCAATAAATGCTACAACTGGCTTGCTCATGGTTTTTATAAACTCAGCAGCCTCTTGCTCGGCCGTTCCACCGATTTCTCCAATCAATACGACTGCCGCAGTATTCGGGTCATCCTCTAGCAGAGCTAGAGCTTGAGCTTGGTTAGTACCAATAATCGGGTCTCCCCCCACTCCAATCGAGCCAGATTGTCCCACACCGGCTTTAGTGAGCTGGTCGACCGCTTCATAGACTAGAGTTCCTGAACGGGAGATAACTCCTACGTTCCCCTCAGTGTATACGTCGACTGGCATGATTCCTGCACGGGCGTGGGCCCCAACATTGATAACACCTGGGCAGTTTGGTCCAATGAGAATAGAATTGGAAGTAGTTAAGACTCGTTTTACTTTCATCATGTCTAGGACCGGTATATTTTCAGTGATACAGATTATCACCGGGATTTGGGCACCTACAGCTTCGAGGATTGCATCGGCAGCGAAGGGTGCAGGAACGAATATCAGAGAGACATTGGCATCAAATTCGTCGACAGCCTCCTGTACAGTATTTCGTATAGGGAAGCCCTCAATTTCTTGTCCACCTTTACCAGGTGTGACGCCAGCAACTACAGATGTACCGTAATCCCGGCAAATAATTGCTTCTCTCTGGCCAGCAGACCCAAATCCTTGAATTACGACTTTGCTGTTTTCATCTAATAATAGACTCATTTGTTACTCCATTAATTTCTATGTTGTTTATCCTTTAGGACTAGGAAATCGCTTCTACCGCAGCCTGAGCGGCTTGTGCGAATCCATCTACTCGCACTAACTCGAGGCCTGATTTGTCCAGTAGATCGTTGCCTTCGTTTACGTTTGAGCCCGCAAGTCTAACTACTGTAGGTTGAGGAATAAGTCCCTGGTTTTTTGCATCGATGACGCCCTGAGCGATTATATCCGTCCGAGCGAGACCACCGAAAATATTCACCAGAACAGCTTCAACGTCTGGATCGGTCCCGATAATACGTAGAGCTGAGACGACAGCTTCAGGGGAATTTGCAGTTCCGATATCAAGGAAATTCGCAGCGTCTCCGCCAGCCATCTTAATTGCGTCCAGCGTAGACATTGCGAGACCGGAACCGTTAACGAGACAGCCGATATTACCGTCTAATTTAATGTAGTTCTGGATGCCAGCATCCTGAGCCTCAAGTTCCTTTTCGGCCTCCTGCGTCCTGTCACGTTTTTCGTCTAGTGATTTCTGTCTAAACATTGCCGAATCATCGATGGAGAACTTTGCATCAGCTGCTAGTAGTCTTCCGTCTTTAGTAACAACTACTGGATTTATCTCCGCGATGGAGCCATCACTTTCCATGAACGCTTTTGCTAGAGATTCAATTAGGCTCGTAGCTGGCCGATTGAGATCACCTGTGAGTCCTAGTCCGAACGCGAGTGCACGCGCTTGGAATCCTTGAAAACCGGCCGCTGGATCGATGTACTCCCTGAGTATTGCCTCAGGCCTTTGTGAAGCCACTTCCTCTATATCCATCCCACCTTCTTGAGATGCGATTATCACCGGCATGGCTGCTGATCCATCTATTGCCACTGATAAATATAGCTCGCGATCGATTTCAATTGCTTCCTCGACAAGTACGGAGTTGACCGGGAGACCACTCGGTCCCGTTTGATTTGTCACTAGATTCATGCCTAGTATTTCTTGCGCGATTGAGCCGGCCTCCTCCGCCGAATTAGCGACTTTAACTCCGCCTGCTTTACCTCGCGCACCCGTATGTGCTTGAGCTTTAACCACGACAGCACCACCTATACGGGTAGCTGCCTCGACTGCTTCCTGTGGGGTTGTTGCTATACTCCCTGCTGGGACCGGGACGCCATATTCAGAGAGAAGTTCCTTGGCTTGATATTCATGAAGTTTCATTTTTTGTCCGCCTAAATTTCTAGTGTCCTGTTTACTCAAAGACGAGCGTAACACCGGTACCGTTGATGTCTAGGCCTAGCCGAACTGGACTAGATTAGTATGGGCTCCCGAGAAGTGAATCGGTATAGTTGTGCCGGTCTGTGAGCACCGTCGCGTCTTGTTTTACCAGTGGCTTCTAATAGGCCGCTCGCCAACATTTTTTTTCGGAAGTTTCTCCTGTCTATGGGTTGGGTACCAATCGCCTCGTATACGTGGTGTAATTGTCGGAGAGTGAATTCATCAGGTAACAAGCTGTAGGCAATATTTGAATACTGTAGCTTTGCCCCTATCCGAGTCATAGCTTGGGCAATAACAAGGTTGTTATCGAATGCCAAATCCGGAAGACTTTCCACCGCGAACCATCCGGGACGCCATTCTTCTTCATTTCTTAACTGCACACTATTGGAGTCAGCAAGCGCAAAATAGGCTACTGCAATAGAGGGGGTATTTTGATTGAGACCAGTTGTTGTAAAGAGTTGTTCAAGGTAGAGATTTTCTATGCCCGTTTCCTGCACTAATTTTTGCAGAGCGCTCGACTCTAAAGATTCCGCCCGTTTCCATTTTCCTCCCGGGAGAGCGAATTTTCCTTCTTGTGGCGTGGCCGACCGATGAACAAGCAATACATGAGGTTTGCCATCGACGATACCAATGATTACAAGAATCACTGCTACATCTTCTGATAGGTGTTCTTCTTGGGTGGGCATGAATACGCTCTACCTGATTAACAACTGATTTACATTGACTATTTTACGGATTCACGCAAATGATTGTTACTGCATCATTACTAGATTATTGCGAGTGAAAGCGTATTAGCTACATGGCCTTTTAAGGACCATGCGGTTGCACTTGTTATCTCAACCAAGACTAATTCGCCTGGAACTATTGTTTCTCCGTTCGGTGAGAAATGAACTATCACACCGCCCCGTGTTCTCCCCATCCCTTGGTGTTCAGCAAGATTTTCCACCAATACTTCTACCTGATTTCTCACAGCTAGACTATTTATGTTTTCACTGGATTTTGCATGAATCGCCTCGATAATCTGAAGCCGTTCTTTCTTGGTTTCCTTGGGAACATCATCATCCATATTCCGATCAGCATATGTTCCTGGTCGTGGTGAATATGCGGCGACATGAATGGTATTGAAATTTATTTTCTCAAGGAGATCCACTGTTTCTTGAAATTCTGCCTGAGTCTCACCAGGGCATCCAACTATCACGTCAGTAGCAATTGAGGCGTTAGGCATCAATGCTCGAATTTTTTCGACTCTGTTTTCAAATTCTTCCACCACATATCCGCGACGCATTCTGCCTAGCATCGAGTTGGATCCTGACTGGACCGGGATATTGAAATGCTCGCAGACCTTACTGGATTGAGCTACCGAAGAAATTATTTCATCAGTCATATCTTTTGGATAAGAGGTGAGAAAGCGGACACGTTTAATACCACTAATATTTTCGATCTCTTCGAAAAGAGTCGCCAACGTCGGAGAATCAGGAAGATCATGCCCATACGCCTCTACTGTTTGACCTAGCAGAGTAACTTCTTTTATGTCCCGGTCGGCGAGCCATTTGATTTCGTGAATTATGTCTTCTACGCTGCGTGATCGCTCGCGTCCCCGCCGTAGGGGGACTATGCAGTAAGTACAAAATTTATCACAACCATGCACCACGGGAATGAAGGCTGATACCCCTTCTGGCCTAGCGTAAGTTCTACTTATGTCTCTATTTAAAATTGACGACAGCACTCCCAGTTCACCCTCAGGAGGTTCTGAAATAGACTCGGCAAGTTGCAGTATAGGATCGAACTCCTGAGGTCTTGCCCACGCATCAACATAAGGAAATCTTTTTGATAATTCCTCGGTCTTCGGGCCAACCATGCAACCCATCACCGCAATCTGAATTTTCAAGCCCGAGGCTTTTTGCTTCCTCAACCTGCCAAGGTGCGAGTAGGCTCTGTCTTCGGCATGCTGTCTTACCGAACAGGTGTTAATGACAACGAGAGAACTGTCTCTCTCATTTTTAGCGGTTTGCCAGCCTAGAGCTTCAAGTCCTGCACTTAGCTTGAGCGAGTCTGCTTGGTTCATTTGGCAACCGAGAGTACTGATATGAAATTTTTGCATGATGTGTCTTAGTTTACTTAAAAATCCTTTACTACAACTAATGATTAATGGCGGAGGGGGTGGGATTCGAACCCACGGTCCGGAAATAAACCGGACAAGCGCTTAGCAGGCGCCCGCACTAGGCCTCTATGCGACCCCTCCTCTTAAAGAATCGAATCTATATGCTAGCGCAGGAATTAATTGAGTGTCTTTGGAAATGCCTAAAGTCCCGGCGCAAATTCATGAGTGGTAGCGGTAAATTCTCCGGTATGTTCAACGCTGATATGCGCATAGGTACCTGGTACGAATAATGATGGATATCCT
>CAZSFJ010000105.1:0-4661 GCA_964606125.1 uncultured Dehalococcoidaceae bacterium
GGGCTACTACCAGCGGCCCATATTCCTTGAATGTGCCTTCGTCGACTAATTGAGCGATATTTTCACGAGGCATCCTATAGCCACGTCCGTACCGTTTCGCAACGGCTTCCGGACGATTTTCATCCAAAGTGTACGCGTGCCTCGCATAAGCCTCTTCGAGATCAGGTCGTATGTAGTCGAGGTCAATTGTTTCCTCTTCAACGAAGGTAGCGTCTCCACTGTCACTCTCTTCCACAAAAATAAGCGGATGACCCTCGACAATAATGTCGCCCGGTGCCACATTAATTTTTTTGATTATTCCAGATTTGTCAGCCTTAATAACGTGCTCCATTTTCATGGCTTCCATCACAAGCAGTTCCTGGCCGATCAATATCTGGTCACCTTCTTCCACGGAAATCTGTATTATCGTCCCCTGGATCGGTGCTGGAATCCCTACGGAGCCGTCTGGCCCTACGAGACTAATAGCTTCCTCTTCCGGTGTCTCATCGACTGATTGCGCTTCTTTAACCTGTCGGTCATAGTCAAATAGAGCGAGTGGGTCTGACGTATCCACCATTACTGGTGCCGTACCAGTAAGGGGGCTGGCTTGTTGTGAGCCACCGGCGCTAGCGACCGGTGTTTCTGGGCTTTCAATCCATCGACGCGAATCGTCGCTGCTCTCGGCTGCGGCTAGATTTGCTATCTGTTCGTCCACCCATCTAGTGTGCACAGATCCGTCAGCGAGATCTGGATGCTTGAGTACGTTCGTGAGGAATGGAATATTTGTATTTACTCCTTCGATCCTAAATTCAGAGAGTGCACGAAGCGATCTCTGTATAGCTGTTTCAAAATTTGACGAGGCTGAATGCGTAATTACTTTTGCAAGTAACGAATCGAACATCGGGCTTGTGGTATATCCTGCATATCCAAATCCGTCCGTTCTAACACCCGGCCCGCTGGGCGCATCATAGGAACGGAGAGTCCCTCCTGCTGGCCTGACGGTGCCATCTGCCGTGAGCGTCTCCATATTTATTCGTGTCTGAATTGCATATCCACGTGGGTTTGATAAAGACTCGTCATCGAGGCCTAGCTCTGCCAGAGATGTCCCGGCGGCAAGTCCTATCTGGGCCTGAACAATATCCACACCAGTAACGGCTTCCGTAACAGTATGTTCCACCTGAAGTCGGGCGTTGGCTTCTATGAACGAAAAGGCATCACCTCCATCAGATGGGTTGACGTTTACAAGGAATTCGAAGGTACCCAAATTCGAGTAGCCCACATTGCTCGCCAGTCGCACAGCAGCTTCGATTATGTCGGCTCTCAGTCGATCCGGTAGATGCGGTGCTGGAGCTATTTCAACAATTTTTTGATAGCGCCGTTGCACACTGCATTCACGCTCTCCTAGGTGAATAATATTTCCCTGCAGGTCACCGAGTATTTGAACTTCGATGTGACGCGCCTGCTGAATGAATTCTTCAACGTAGAGATCGCCGATTCCGAATGCGCTTGTCGCCTCTGATTGACATCGGTTGTAGGCTTCTTCAACTTCGGATGGGTCTGTGACAGCCCTCGAGCCACGGCCACCACCGCCTGCGACAGCCTTGATCATCATTCCACCGTTTTCCCCGAGAGACGCATAGAAAGCTTGCGCTTCTTCCAGGGTGACGGACTTATCTATTCCCTTAAGAATTGGCACGTTTGCCTCAGCCGCAGCCGCCCGGGCCCTGCCTTTGTCACCAAAAAGCTCCAGGTGTTCAACATTTGGGCCGATGAAGACAATGTCGTTTTCCTCGCACTTTCTGGCAAATTCCGAATTTTCTGAAAGAAACCCGTAGCCAGGATGGACAGCGTCACAGTTCATTTCTTTTGCTGCGGCGATAATCCCATCAATATTGAGGTACGCGGGTACTCCCTTACCCTCAAGGGCGAAGGATTCATCAGCTATTGAGCAATGTAGTGAGTTAGCATCATCTTCAGAGTGGACAGCCACGGTTTTTATACCTAAGTCACTGGCGGCACGCATGATCCGAATGGCAATCTCACCCCGATTAGCTATCAATATAGTGTTGAAATTCATGATTTTTTATACCTTTCATAATCGTATATCGTTCCCGTTACGCAATTTTCGACAAGTGCCTGATACGAATCATCATCAATATTCAGATACTCTTTCAGTACTTCTTCACTATGTTGACCCACACAGGGTGCGGGACGAATGGGAGCCGATGCGCCGCTTCCCAGTCTCCAGGACCGCCCCGGGATGAAAGTTGTTCCGGTTTCTGGATGATCTATTCCAACTATAAAACCACTTGAGAACAAATCCGGGTCGGGGTCTTTATACAGATCATAAATTGATGCGACGCGAGCCGCACAAGCACCTGAGTCGATTACTTGTTTTTCGATTTCATCCGCTGATCGTTTTTTTGCCCAATCGCTGAAAATATCATCTAACTCGCCCTCATTATGTTTTCTATCCTCAGCCGTACTAAATCGAGGGTTATTTTCCAATCCCAGCAGTGCTGAAAGTCCGACCCAAGCATCATCGGTGTCTGCCGATGCCGCTACCCATGCTCCGTCCTTACTTTGATACACATTATGAGGTGCAATCAGTGGGTGAGTATTTCCTTGAGGTCTTGGTACATTTCCAGAAATCTGATACTCGCCAAGAGCGTCACCTACCACGGCGGTTAGGGCCTCTAACATTGATCCCTCGATACGTTGAGCTTCTCCAGTGTCTGAACTACTGTGCAGTGCTGCCATGACAGCAGCAATCGTGAAATAGCCTGATACAGGATCAGGAATCATCCCTCCGGTGTTCATACCGCTGTCGCCTAAATATCCATGAATAGATGAGAGGCCTGACATGGGTTCAGTAGTACCCCCATTACCGGGATATTCCCAATATGGTCCATTTGCCCCGTATGCCGATAGTGACACGAACACGATACCCGGCTTCTTTGCGGCAAGAGTTTCGAGAGTGATGCCCCAACGTTTTAAGATTTGTGGAGTGAAATTGTCCATCACTATATCGAATTGCGGAACCAGTTTCCAAAAAATATCACGACCTTCGTTGGTTCCCATATCTAAGGTGATAGCCCTTTTATTGAGATTTGCTGAGTTATACAATCCTTGCGTATTGAGAAAATGCTGAGGAATGCTTTCATTCTTAACTGCCTCAGGGACACGGTTACTCACTCTTCTCCATACATCTACTCGATGTGGTGCTTCTATTTGTACTACTTCTGCACCGAGTAGCCCCAGTAATTCTGTTGCAAACGTACCAGACCAAGCATGCGTGAACGTTAGTACTTTTTTTCCCGTCAGCGGTCCTTCAGGAGACACAGTTGCTGTTGATGGCTCTGACTTTATTCTACGATTCCAATCAATTTCTTCGGCGTCAGCATTAAGTGCCGGTGCTGGACGCTTGAGCTCCCATTTTGTTGGTGACACGTGAGCTGATGGCCCCGGCAATTTCACATTTTTGTCGCCAATGGTGGTCGTTCTGAAATAGTCACGAGCTTCAAGGTGTTCACATTCATATATATCTGACATGTCGCGCACCATTCCTGAAATTGATCTCAGTTTGCACAACGCATGGAACATTTCATTTCTATCTTTGTTGATGACTGTTCCCGCCGCCGCCGCCGCTACTTCTTGGAGTTTTGGATTGCCATGTCTACCAATATCTGGAATGAGTTCTTCTATTTCTGCAAACTCTTCAAGTCCCAACACGCGCATAGACTCTGACCAATTCCGGAAATCACCAGGTCCAAAATTAATCAGACCATCACGTGCCTGCCATAGCGGACCTGGGATGCCCCTCGCTTTTCCACCAAGAACACCGCGACACCAGCCCCGGTCCTCATATATTGCCTGTATTGCCCAAGGGGCTGACGCCATAGCAAGCGCTTCAACTTCACTTAGATCTATCAAATCACCTAAGCCTGTCACCTTACGATTGAGCAGCACGGCGGAACTCGCTATAAAACCAGCAACGCCTGAGATATACCCGGTTAGGTTATTCGGCAGCTGCAGGGGGGGCTCATTTTCGTAGACATTGATGTGACTAAAACCTGTTCGTGCTGACGCGGTCAGATTATTTCCCTTTACTCCGGCGAGATTTCCTGTCAAGCCATGCGGAGTTATGGACAAGTGGGTCGTGGAGGCATGAGAATTGTCCTGAACCATTTTGAACAGATGCGAAGCAGAATCCACTTCTGTTGTGATTACCACATCGCTAGAACTTATGAGTTGAGCAAGTTGAGAGTCGTTTTCTAGCACAACGGATTTTTTATTCCAATTCGCATAGGCGTGCAATACTTCTGAAGCTCGTAGCGGATGTCCGTTGATTGTTTCAGCAAGTATTACTTCCCCACCGAAATCACCATAAAAGCGTGCGGCGAACGCTCCTGATAGCGAACTTGATAAGTCAAGAATTCTCTGGTCACTAAATTCACTTGTCATAAGTGTTAGACATCATCTCTCAGCTGCTTCATTTCGTCAAAATCCATAAATTGTTGAGTCTCGAGAGGCACATGGTTTCACGAAGTCATTTCGGGGACTGTTAGATAGCTAACAGACGGTCAACAGAGTTACAGCGTACATTTCTCGAATTGATGGCGGAACAATTTTGACAGATATAATTAGCCAATTCGAGTCAGATCATGGTGTAGCCGATAAGG
>CAZSFJ010000106.1:0-4523 GCA_964606125.1 uncultured Dehalococcoidaceae bacterium
CAACGATATACCGGTAATTGTAGACAATACCCTAGGAGCCGCTGGTGCATTAATCCGCCCGATCGACCATGGTGCTGATGTGGTTGTTGAAAGTGCTACCAAATGGATCGGAGGTCACGGAACCAGCATTGGCGGAGTTATTGTCGATGCAGGTACGTTCAATTGGGGCAACGGCAAATTCCCATTATTCTCTGAACCAAGTGATGCGTACCACGGACTAGTGCACTGGGACGCGTTTGGATTTGGTAGCGACATCTGCCAAGCATTGGGAGTACCTGACAATAGAAATCTAGCATTTGGGCTCCGCGCACGAGTTGAGGCGCTCAGAGATTACGGACCTTCACTTAGCCCGTTCAATGCGTTTCTCCTCATTCAAGGATTAGAGACCTTAAGCCTCAGGGTTGAACGACACACTCAGAATGCACTCGATTTAGCTAAATGGCTCGAGACAAATCCTAAAATAAGTTCTGTTAATTATCCGGGTCTAGATTCTAGTCCTTACAAACAGGCTGCCGATAAGTATCTTGAACGCGGCTATGGCTGCATGCTCAATATCGAACTTGCAGGTGGTTATGAAGATGCTGTGACATTCATAGATAATCTTGAATTAGCCAGTCACTTGGCGAACGTGGGAGATGCAAAAACACTTGTTATACACCCTGCTTCGACTACTCATCAGCAGCTTTCCGCTGAAGAGCAGCAATCAGCGGGCGTAGTACCTACACTGGTACGGGTGTCAGTTGGCCTCGAACACATTGATGATATCAAAGCGGATTTCCAACAAGCTTTTGATGCCATCAAGTAATTCTGGGATACTTAATCGAGGGATGGACTTCCATCCCTCGATGGCAACCCGGAGAGTAGTGCGATATGACTTTAATCATCCCGTCCGACTATCACGCTCTTGAACTGGTTGAAGAAAATCGGATTCGTTGGCTGCCACTAGATCAAGCTGCACGGCAGGACATCAGGCCTCTGAGAATAGGCATCCTCAACATCATGCCACTTGGTGAACAGTACGAAATGAATCTACTCAATCCCCTTGGGCTCTCAGTCCTGCAAATTGAACCTATCTGGATACGCTTGGAATCCCACGCTTATAAAACATGGCCTGCGGGACATCTAGACGAACTCTACTCAACATATGCTGAAGCCACAAAAGAAGTGCCTCTGGACGGTCTAATAGTAACTGGAGCCCCAGTCGAACATCTTCCTTTTGAGCAAGTGGAGTATTGGGACGAAATAACCGATCTGATTGATGACGCAAGAATAAACTGTCCCTCCACACTGGGACTTTGCTGGGGTGGGTTCGCGTTAGCGTATATGGCTGGTATCGATAAATTGAACTTCGAAAAGAAATTATTCGGCGTCTACGAGTTAGATAATCTTGCTCCAGCGCATCCAATAATGAATGCCCTTGATGATAAATTTCTATGCCCGCAGAGCCGGTTTGCTGGGTACACCGATGCTGTTTTGGAAGCGGCTCAAGCGGAAGGAAAAATAAATTTATTAGCGCACGGTGAGGAATCCGGCTATACGATTTTTGAGTCGGTAGATCAGACTCAGATCATGCACATCGGCCACCCCGAATACAACGCGAGTCGCCTTGCGCATGAAGCTGAGCGTGACCAAAATGATCCTCTAGTCCCACCAATAGCTAATTTTGATTTTGAGAATCCAGTCAACCGATGGAGAATGCATAGAAATACTTTTTTCCAGCAGTGGATTCATTTTTGCTACACCAAGATTAGTCTCTGATTCAAAGTCAAGAGACTAACGAGTACGAAGCGCCTCCGTCGGAGACATTCCAGCGGCCCGCAAAGACGGATAGAGACCAGCTACGCCTCCGATAATAAAGGAGGATGCAATACCTCCAACGATGGCATAACTCGGTATAACTACAGTCCACCCCTGAATCAGTGCATAAACAACCGTGACGAGGATTCCCAAAAATACCCCAGCTACCCCACCGGCACCCGAGAGAAATAGTGATTCCACAAGAAATTGCACAGCTATGTGAAAGCGAGTAGCACCTAACGCTCTTCGCAATCCAATTTCATTGCGACGTTCAATCACGGCGATAACCATAACGTTCGCAATCCCAATGCCTCCAACGATTAGAGCGACAATCCCAAGACCAAGAAACAGATTTGTGAAGGTGCTCTGAGCGGCAGCCCTTGCCTCAAGGACATCGGAGGCCCGACTGACTTCGACTTCCTCAGGTTTTTCAGGATTTACTGTTGCTGACATGACTGATCTCACGTCCAAAATATGCTCTGGAAATGCACGCACATATATAACGTCCGGTTCGTACTCCTCATCGAGAAACCTCTCGGCTGCTGCATGACCGATTATGGCACCACGATCAAGGTCAGCCGCCAACGGTAAAGCTTCCAACACACCCACAACCGCGAACCAATTATTTTCTATCCAAATTGACTGCTCACCCGTCACCTCCCGGACCCCAAGTCTTTCAGCGGCGACTGCGCCCAATACCACCGCCGGGAATTCGGCAAGCTGCTCAGTAAGAAAAATACCGTCAGCCACTATACCTCTTTGGGCTTCAAGTAAATTTAAGTCAGCTGCAAAAATAGTAAGACCCTGGGTTCTTCCGAGATCAACCCGATCATTCCGATATACCCCACCGGGGATCTTACTCACAGATGCAACCTCATAGACAGGTTTAATACGAGCTATTCTGCGTACCGAGTCAGTCGGCAATTTAGCGTCATTCGATCCAAAGCTTTCACCTTTTTCGATGGTAAGTAAGTTAGTACCCAAGGCATCCAATTCACGAATCAAATCGGCACTTCCGGAGGAGGACAAACCCAAAACTCCCACGAGCGCCGCAATACCAATTGTGATACCCAACGTTGAAAGCGCTGACCGTAATTTACGCGATCGTGGTCCCGTTACAGCGACTCGAAGTGTGTCGCCAAAACTGAGTCTACTTCTTAATTTGACAGGCTCCCCACTCATGAAGCCCCTCCATATGCCGAATCAAATTCAATCCGACCGTCTTTGAGTTCTACCCGACGAGGGAACTGTTCTGCCACCTCCCGATCATGTGTGATCAGGATGATTGTTGTACCCTCTGCGTTCAGTTCATAAAACAATCTCATAAGGGCATCGGTACTAACAGAATCAAGATTACCAGTAGGTTCATCAGCAAGAACAAATGAGGGTTCGTGCACAAGAGCTCTCGCTACTGCCACTCGCTGTTGTTCTCCCCCTGACATTTCACTCGGCTTATGGGTCAGCCGGTGACCCAGCCCGACTCTTTCCAACATCTGCTCAGAGCGATCCAGCCGTTCAGTAATTCCAATCCCAGAGTACAACAATCCATTTGCAACATTTTCAACTGCAGACAAACCGCTCAAGAGAAAAAATTCTTGGAATACAAATCCCACGTGCTTGGCTCGCAACCCAGACAGTTCAGCATCTGACATTCCGTCTGTTGGCCATCCATTGATGTAGACCGACCCTGTAGTGGGTCGGCTGAGAGTGCCAATCACATGGAGTAAGGTTGATTTACCACTACCTGAAGCTCCCACAATTCCCAAAAATTCTCCATGCTCCACAGAAAGTGATACTTCGCTCAGTGCGTGGACTGGCGGAGTTCCTTGATAACTCTTAGTCACCTCTTCCAGACTCAACGCAAGGTGAATACGCGAATTTTCTAAGGCTAGGTGTCTATCTCCACTAGTTGTGTTGGTCATTTTGGGACAACCACCAAGGTATTCTCATCAAGTCCATTCCCTGAAATTTCCACCCAGTTATCGGCATAAACGCCTAATTCAACCGCCACCAGTCGAGTCCCGGTATTCTCAGCAACTTCCAATGCATAACCCCCACCAAGTAGTGCCAACAAACCCGTAATCGGTGCCGAAAGTACGTTACTTGCCACCGATTCAGTGACTGACACAACCACGGAGGCTCCCGTCCATTGCTGCAAGTCCTCGGTCCCTACTATGTCTATAGTTACTTCCAAGTATGGGTTCCCCGCCTGGTTACCTGACGGTACTATCGCTACATCGCCGACCGAAGCAACACGACCATCTACTAATTGATTATTAGGCAACTCAATCTTGACATTGGTTCCTACTGCCACCAAAGTCTGGTCAGCCACGTCAATCTGCGTAGATACCCTTTGTAACGATGTCGCTCCTTCAATGACATCTCCGTTACTCATGATCGTAGTGCTAACACTTTGTAGGGGAGTGAGGGTCAGCAGGGTAGTCTTGTCGGTAACCATCGATCCTGTCTGTGGGAACTGTGTATTGCTCCCTATAACAGATGACCCAGGCATGAAGATTACCTCACCGAAGCTCAAGCTTCCGTTGGTAGTCAAGCCAAGGCTAGATTGCATAGTGCTTATCACTCTGGATGTTTCATCGTCAAAGACATTGTCTTTCCGGAGGTTTTTGAAGTTACCGTACCCTAGAGCGACAAGATTTTCTTTCAACTGAAGAACGTCTGTACCGGGGTCCATTCCAATTTCAAAGTCACGCCAGGCAGGCAAT
>CAZSFJ010000107.1:0-4455 GCA_964606125.1 uncultured Dehalococcoidaceae bacterium
AATCCCATTCTGCAAGAGTTGAGGGAAGGCATCTGTCTTCCATGTTTCCCGCAGAGAACTCGTATCAACACCTGACTCAGCCACATTTGGATGGTAATAGCCGGGCTGATTGGTCAGCGGTGTATGACAGTGTCCCAGCGAAATATACGTGACAGCACCGTCACCGAGCTTCTTTTCGTAGGTGATTACACGAGTTACTCCATCAGGTTGGAGTGCTGTATCCGATTCATACTCAAATCCGAATCCTGGAGGTGAGTCATCAGGACCCAGGGCAGCCGTAAGAACGATATTAGTTTCCTCCGGTTGTTGGAGCTCAATCATGTACGGCTCATCTACCACATCAAACGATGCAGGCAGTTTCTGAGTAAGAACGTGGTTCATATCGGCGACGTCGACTGTGAATTTCTTAATCGGAGGATGATTTATAAAAAAACCACCCATCGTGCGGTGGTGGTTATGCTTAATCATTTTTCGATTACCACTCTCCTGCTTTCTCGCCTGCCCCCCACTGGATCCATGCAGAGATAACCACTTGCCACCCCGGTCTATCCAATCCTTTAAGATTTCATCCTCCTGCTCTCCCGCAAAAGGGCCAGCGACGTATGTAATCAAAAGTGACACATCCGGCTGTAGCCATTTATCAATATCCGTATAGTCTCCTCCAACGGTGGTATGGATACTGTCGTCTTCACCCAACATTTGTAAAATTCGAAGTCGGGCATAATCCATGTCATGCCCCGCATGCTGGCCCGGAGGATAGCCACCTGCGATTAAGTGAACTCGGGTACGCTGTTTTTCCACCATGTGAAACTCCTTATTTGTAGTCAACTGATTAACATCGAACAGTATGAGGTGCAGTGTAGCGCTAGTATTCAGGTCTGTCGCGGGTGAAGGTTCCGACTCCCTCCGGTAATTATCCAACCCATGGTCAGGCAGAAAGAGTAGACTGCTGGAATGCGATACATAATCTACGGAGCTGGCGCCATCGGAGGCGCGATCGGAGCGTCACTCTTTCGATCAGGATTCGATGTGGTACTTATAGGCCGTGGCAGGCATTTGGAAACGATTCAGTCAGAAGGACTCAAATACATATCCGGGGACGGAATTCACGTTCTAGGGATATCCAAAAGAAATTCAATTCACGGATCAGGATGTGGTAATCCTGACTATGAAATCACAGGACACTCAGGATGCTCTCAATGCTCTAGCCGGGCTCGCTCCGAACTCTACCCCGATTGTTTGCGGCCAGAACGGAGTAATCAATGAAAAATGGGCATCTGATTTATTTGCACGGGTATACGGGATGGTGCTCCTCATACCTGCTACGTTTCTGGTGCCCGGCGAGGTTATCCATCATGTCTCAGCTGGCAACGGCTCACTGGGAATACTAGATAGCGGGAAATACCCTCGGGGTACAGATGATACTGTAAGCAAAATCTGCAGCGACTTGGAAATATCCGGATTCAGTGCCGCACCACATCAAAACATCATGGAGGCAAAATATACCAAGTTAATCACTAATCTCAACAACGCTGTCGGGGCGATATGCGGATTCGATAATGACAGCAGCCAGCTGGCCAAAGTACTAATCTCCGAAGGTGAAACCGTGCTTCGTGCTGCTGATATCAGTGTCAACTATGAAGAACAAAAACAAAAATACACCCTGTTGGGACGTGCTGAAATGGTGGGAATGCCTGGGGGCGGTAGTTCATCCTGGCAAAGTGTCATCAGAGGTGGAAATATCGAAGCTGACTTCCTCAACGGCGAAATAGTGGAGATTGCACAAAAATCGAACACCGCCGCACCGGCGAATAAACTTATCCAGGAACTAGCCCGTCAAACAGTATCTGAAGCCAAGCAACCTGGTTGGATCGCTCCGGCAGAAATACTTCGCCGCCTCGACTAAATCTGGGTGTGGCAGTACCCTAAACGCATGGGTTGTCCGATACATATCTGGGTACCACTAATGGCGGCTGCCACACCTTTTGCAGCGGCTATACGGACTCGTGTCCGCAATGTAATTGATTCCAAGCGAGCTGAGCGAAATGCTGCTGTGACTGAGCCAGATTTGAAACGATGGGAACCAGTCGCCAAAATAAATGAAGACTAGCAATTTACAATACAGTTTTAGCTTCCGACAGCATTGCCGACAATACTCTCTCGCTCCATTCTGTAGAGCAACCATTCCGACTCATATACCATTCCTAACTTCTCATAGAAACCTCGTGCAGGGTTCCAATCAAGCACTGACAGCTCGACTCTTGCCGAGTCTTGTGCAACGGCAATCTGACACACCGCGCTGACCAATTGCTCGCCAATATTCATTCCACGATATTCCTCTTCCACATAGAGTTCCTCGATGTAGAGACCTGACACTGCCTCCCAAGTTGAATATTTGTTAAAAAACAGAGCGAAACCAACCGGGTGACCCAAATCAGACTCTGCGATCAACACACGGAACTGCGGATTAGCGGAGAATCCATCAGCCCTGACTCTTTCAGGAGTTAATCGAACGAGATTCGGGTCATGTTTCTCAAAAATGGCAAGCTGTTTCACAAAATAGACGATGAGATCTGCATCCTCAATAACAGCCGGTCGAACAATTGTATTCATAGTTAATTAATTTCCGATTCCATTCTACAATGGTGTAATTGTATCCAGCTCAACAGTTCCAAACAGGGTTTATTGTGAATCAATTAAGTGATGAGACCAGTCCGTACCTACTCCAACATGCCGATAATCCCGTGGATTGGTTCCCATGGGGTGACGAAGCGTTTGCAAAAGCTCGCCAAGAAAATAAACCCATACTCCTCTCTATCGGTTACTCCACCTGCCACTGGTGCCACGTTATGGCGCACGAATCCTTCGAAAATGAGGCAATCGCTACCCAGATGAACAAATCCTTCGTTTCAATCAAGGTCGATCGTGAAGAGCGACCAGATATCGATTCGGTATACATGTCCTTCACCCAAGCACTCACTGGTCAGGGTGGCTGGCCGATGACTGTATTCCTGACTCATGACTTAAAACCATTTTTTGCGGGTACGTATTTCCCTCCAGAAGACGGACATGGGAGGCCTGGATTCGGCCGTCTTCTGACGTCAATTGATGAAGCATGGAAGCATCGCTCCGGAGAACTTGTGAACTATGCGGCAGACTTGACTGAAAAACTTCGCTCAGCGAGCAATATTTCTTCCGGAGGAAGCACTGGGATATCTGATACTGCACTCACCACAGTTGTTCAAAATATGAAAAATAGCTTTGACAATCAATGGGGAGGTTTCGGCAACGCTCCAAAATTCCCTAATCCGTCAAATCTAGAGTTTCTTCTCATGTATGGATCAACAGGCAGAGAACTAGCCGATGACGCAAAGCATATGGCACTATTTACACTCGAAAAAATAGTGTCTGGCGGAATCCGCGACCAACTCGGCGGTGGATTCGCTCGCTATTCAGTGGACCGTACCTGGACTGTTCCACACTTTGAAAAAATGCTATATGACAACGCAGCCTTGATACGTGTTCTCACCCACGCGAGCCAGTGTGCGGCCAATACAACTCAAAAACAGTTATTCGAAAGCTCAATTACTGAGGCAATCGACTGGTTATCAAGAGAGATGAAATTCCAGGCCGACAGCGACCAAATAGCTTTTTTCTCCGCTCAGGATGCGGATAGTGAGGGGATCGAGGGGAAATATTTTGTATGGACACGTGAGGAGTTATCCGATTTATTGACGAAGGAAGAATTACGCATTGCGCTAGCAACTTTCGGTGTTGATTCTGATGGGAACTTCAGAGACCCGCATAATCCTGACCTAGAAGGGCTTTGTGTACTCACCAGAGCGTCCTCGCTGGAGGAAATTTCCACGGTGACCAACACAGATGTACAAGAGCTACCGGGAAAAATTGAGGACATAAAAAAAGTGTTGTTGGCTCATCGGAACGTGCGAATCCCCCCAGGGACCGATCGGAAAATACTTACCTCTTGGAACGGTCTACTAATCGGAGCATTCGCAGAGGCAGGAAGGGTATTGCGCAACCCCACCTACATTGAACTTGCGGAACATACCGCCAAATTCATTCGCTCACACTTATGGTCAGATACCGAGAATAATGAGACTCCGAAATTGAAGCATGTCTACGCCAATGAACAGGCAAAAATTTCCGGTATGTTGGAAGACTACTCTTATCTTGGGCTCGGACTTATCGATCTCTACAAGGCAACGGGAAATGAATCATACCTTTCCTGGGCCTCGGAGCTACTAGAAGTCATTGCAGACAATTTTGAGGATGACACGTCAGGAGGTTACTATGACACCGCAAAAGACGATGAGCCACTGATCATTAGACCGAAGTCAATATACGATGCAGCAATTCCAGCACCAAACGGCGCGGCAGCACTATTAGCAATTGTTCTCTCAGGATATTTCAGACAAAAGCAGTGGAAGGATAAAG
>CAZSFJ010000108.1:0-4374 GCA_964606125.1 uncultured Dehalococcoidaceae bacterium
AGTGCAATCTACATTATTTCTCTTCGGGCTAGTGTAGACAAAGAAGCCGATCTGAAAAATTGGAGTCGAATCTGTCGAATAACCTAGAACACCACGGGCTTTATTTACTTCATGATCGTGAAGCAGTCCTCGCGGGTATTGATCAGCTTGCCGATAAGATTGTTGCTGCTTATGCGGCTTACGAAGTTATCAATCTCGTACCAGTAATTACTGGTGGTATGCAATTCGGAGCTACTCTTCTGACGGCATTGGAAAAGCGGAGTCCTGGGAAATGGATAGTGGCGCCAGTTTTTGCCGCTGCCTATCTGAATGATCAAGTAATCTCCAAGCCGGCAATTGAGTTTCCCGGCACATTTGCCGCACGCATAAATGAGGACACGCCGGTTTTGATAGTGGACGATCTGCTCGATAGCGGTACCACGATTAGTGAATTAATTGGACAAATTCTTGCCAAAGGTATCCCGGAGGTGCAGCTCGCAGTACTGCTCGAGCGTAATGTCCCGCGCACAGTGGACGTGCGACCGGATTTTTGCGTGTTTGACCTACAATCTGATGCCTGGGTTGTAGGGTTTGGTATGGACAGCGAGCAACGATTTAGGGGACTTGACGCTATTTATTTACTGCAAAAGTAGCCAAAGCATCAAGAAGTACCTCGGCCCCCCCCAGAATCGCCCTGATGAGGAAATATGTGGTTAGATGTGAACGGGGCAAAGCGTAAAATCCATTCAGTTAGGAAATCGTGTCAGTAACCCACTATTCCGTTTAATAAATTGAAGTATTTGCGCAACCCATTCACTTAATAGTTAGTAAAAAAACATGTATTATTGTATACATCTATAGTTTTATTAAATTCGGCGGTCTGCAGTAAATTCAATTTTCCGTGTGTATCTGCGCTCGACCAGAGGCGCTATGATCTTTTTGGAAAGAGGATCGAAGATTATGACAAGAAGTGACGCCGAGTTATTAAATTTGCAATTTCATCGACAAACTGTGCCCCCCGTATGGAGTAGTGGTGAGGGTGTCTGGTTAATCAATGAGAATGGTGAACGGTATCTGGATGCATCCGGCGGCCCAATGGTGGTGAATATCGGCCACGGGAGGTCTGAGGTAGCTGATACCGCACATAAACAGATCAGCACCCTTTCCTATGCTATGCCTGGTTATGCCATCGAATCCCGACTAGAACTCACCGAGCGCATTCAGAAATTGACTCCCAACGGTATGGATCGAGTCTGGTATGGAAGTGGAGGCTCGGAGGCTGTAGAAGGTGCTCTTAAATTCGCAATACAAACTCAGCAGGTCTCTGGTCGACCGGATAAATTCAAAATACTTGGAAGGCAGAATGCCTACCACGGAAGTACTTTGTTTACTCTCTCGGCTGGTGACATGCCTGAGCGGAGAGCACCGTATCTAAAGCTACTCCCTGATGTTGTACAAGATATACAGCCAGTGGCTGACTGTAATTGTTACCATTGTCCGCTTGGTCTGGAATTTCCAAACTGCGAGCTTGCTTGCGCCGATGATTTGGAGGCACGGATTCTCGCGGAAGGGCCGGAGACAGTTGCCGCATTTATTGCCGAACCGATAGTAGCCGCCGCCGCCGGAGTAGTGGCTCCTCCAACACCAGAGTATTTTAGAAAGATCAGAGAGATCTGTGATAAGTACGATATTATCTTTATCGCAGATGAAGTTGTCACTGGTTTTGGTCGGACGGGTCTCCCATTTGCTTCGCAGCACTGGGATGTTCTACCAGACATCATAGTGTTCGCTAAAGGGGTAGCTTCAGGATACGCTCCACTGTCTGGCTTCATCGCTCAAGACGCCCTGGTTGATCGGTTTGATGGCGCTGGTCAACGCTTTAATACCTTATTTACTTATTCCGAACATCCCGTGTCCTGCGCGATTGGAGCAAAGGTACAGGAGATAATGGATGAAGAAAATTTAATTCAACGCTCGGCGCAAATGGGCGACTACTTGGGGCGTAAACTGGAAGCATTAAGCGAGATATCAATAGTAGGTGAGTTGAGAGGCCAGGGGACATTGCGCGGTATTGAGATAGTAGCTAATCAAGAGACAGGAGATCCATTTCCTGCTGATATTAATGTGGCTGTGGATATCCAGAAGCACCTGTATAAGCGCAATATACTTCATTATTTAGGATACTGGCGAGATGATTTAGGACAGGGTGCTCAACTGATCTTGGCTCCTCCATTTGTTATTGAAGAGTCCGAAATAGATCTGTTGGTTGAGACGCTCGGCGAGGTTCTCGATGAGAGAGGTGCCGCGTATAGGAAGATGTGAACACCGCTGGAAGAGCTGACAAAAAAACAGCTGAGGTTGTTCCTACCAGCTATACATCATATAAAGAAGCAGCGGATAAAGTTCTCAGCTTCTTGGGGTACTGTCAGGTTTTCTCCTTCTTGAGTCGATCAGTAATTCCGGGTGTCTGAGATATATAATTCTATCAATATCTCCCATCTTCGATAGAATTCTATTGATCGTATAGATCTTCAATTCTATAAATGAACTAGTTCAAATTCTCACGGCTTCTCCACGAATTGTGAGAATTTGAACTTTTTATTGGTTTGGAAGGAGGCCAATATAATTATGCTAAAAGTGCAGGGTGTGCGAAGAATTCTAAATCTGATTTTTATATCCGCGATAATGTGTGTTTTGCTCGTAGCTTGTTCGTCGTCAGATGAACAAGTAAGTCAAGAGCCAGTTGTTACGCAAGCGGCTTCCCCCGCTGCTGCAAGTACCACGGCAGACGACACTGCTTCGGCCGTAACTGCGGGCGTAGCAGTTTCGGCTGGCCCGTATCCGGTTTCTTTAACGGATCTGTTGAGACGTGAGATCGTGATCGAATCGGAACCCCAATCGGTGGTTGCCCTGAGCCCTACCGCTCTCGAATATATCTATGCCATTGGGGGAGAAGCCGCAGGCAGGCCCTCAACGGCTCGGCATCCTGCGTCAGCGATGAGTGTTGCCGAAGTTGGGACTTCATATTCGCCGAATTTTGAGGCGGTCTTAGCGTTGAATCCTGATTTGATCATTGCAGACTCGGTTATACATGCACAGCCCAGATTTTTGGAAATGTTCGAGGGAATGCCTGCTCCAGTTATGATGGCTGGTGCGGCCTCATATGGCGACGTATTACTTGCTTTGGAGCTTGTTGGTACAGCTCTGAATCGTCAGGATGATGCACAGGCTGAGATTGATCGGATTGAATCAGCATTTGAGTCAGCAAAGAGTAATCTTCCGGGTGATCTCACAGTTGTGGTTTTGATTGCCGATCGGGATAACACACTCTATGCCGCGAAAAACACCGCTTTTGTTGGAAATATTATCGGTGAATTAGGATTGGTTAATCCAGCTTCTGATTTGCCGGATGCGGGTCCTTTCCCAGGATTCAGCACGGCTTCAATAGAATCAATGTTGATGTGGAATCCTGACTTTATTTTTACTATCACACCGGCGCCCGAACCTGCTCCAAGACTGAGTGCCCTTTTAACCCGTATCCCGCCATTGCAGGGCTTGGGCGCGGTGCGGATGGGTAATGTTCTGGAGCTATCAAATGACCTGGCTCTGCGGTCACCAGGACCACGAGTGGACGAGTTGATGGATGCTATTGTTGCAGCTCTTCAGTAGGACAGCGGGTCAGACAGATAGCCAAGTAAGATAGGCTCCATGAGATCTTTGTCCATCACGCACCGGAATATGTATGTACTTTTTGTCCTACTGTTCTTGTCTTTTGTGGCGAGCCTGATTTGTGGTACCGTACTGTTCGGCCCTGCAGACATAATTTCAGGGCTTTTCGTGCATGATTCTAGCATCGAGCATGCCATCATTTATCAAATACGGCTCCCGCGGGCGTTATCCGCTGCTCTAGTGGGGGCATCACTTGGTATTGCTGGCTGTTTACTGCAGGTAACGACGCGAAATCCATTGGCTGATCCGGCAATCCTTGGGGTAAGCGCATTGTCAGGATTAGCCCTAGCAGTAACTTCGTTGATATTTCAAGATGCCGGGCCAATGTCGCGTGCAATTGCCTGTGTTGTCGGAGGCTTTGTCGGTGCTGTCGCACTTCTTTTGATTTCTCGCGGTGTTGATTCTCCTCTGCGAATTACAGTCGTTGGAGTCGCAATTGGTGCCTTTGCGTCAGCCGGGATTGTGGGCGCTATCACCGGGTCCCGAGTAGTGTTGGAACTTGCGCTGGGATTTCTTGCTGGTGGGCTATATGGTGCTGGATGGTTTGACGCCTCTTTGTGGGTTGTGTGGATACCTGCTGTGTCCATTTTTATAATCTTTTTCACCCGCCGGCTCGATAATTTAGCGCTAGGGGATGAAGTTGCCCGCAATTTAGGTGAACGACCG
>CAZSFJ010000109.1:0-1310 GCA_964606125.1 uncultured Dehalococcoidaceae bacterium
AATTTGGCCATCTTCCCTGGCGCCTGGTCTTCAATCAGGATGTCAGCATCTGCAACCAGTCGTATAAACAGGTCTCTACCTGCTTTGGTTTCGATATCCAGCGCCACTGAACGTTTACGAACGTTGTAATGCCAAAAGAAAAGACTTTGCTCCGGATCGGGTGTGTCATCAAGAAACGGTTCGTACCAGCGAGTTTTAGTGCCTTCGATAGGCTCTATCCTGACGACGTCCGCACCCATTTCTGCTAGAAGTTTCCCTGCCCAGGGAGCGATTTCATCTGTGAATTCAATCACTTTGAGTCCCGACAAAGGACCTGCGGAGTCCGGTAGGTTCATCTAGATGACCCCTTCCGCTTTAAACGAACTGATTTGCTGCGAGCTATACCCCAGTATTTCTCCAAAAACTTCTTCATTGTGCTCACCGAGACATCCTGCGCCATTTTCCAGATGCCAGTCAGTCTCAGACAGATGTACTGGCAGTCCGTCGACCCGCACTTTCCCCATCAATGAATGTTCCACCGAGGGCCATAATCCCCAGTTTTCTGTGTTTGGATCCTGATCTACTCGCTGCTCAGGAGTTCGAACGGGTGAGCAAGGTATTCCTTGAGCGAGTAATAATTGGTATAAGTCCTGCTGCTGTATTTGTTGCGTCCACGCTTCTACATAATTGTCTAAATCGGCCTGATGTTGTATCCGTCCGTCTAGCTCATCGAATTTCGGATCGTATAGAGCGGGTTCATCTATAACTGCTCTTAATTTCATCCATTCTTCGTCATCACGGCAGGCTAGCGCAAACCATGTATCTGTAGCATCGGTCCTGTAAATACCATGTGGGGCCATACGGGGCCAGTCATTGTGGTTAGAATGGGGTTGCCCATCACGTCTCATTGGTCGGCCGTTGGCAGACCAATCCAGGATGGCCGGACCAGTGAGAGTTGCTGCTGCCTCGGTACATGCTAGATCCACCCATTGGCCATTCCCAGTCTTTCGCCGATGAATTATGGCGGCCAGTATCGCGATACACATGTAATAGCCACCCGTATGGTCCATATAGGAATAACCCCAGCCTGCTGACGGTTGATCTGGTAATCCTGAGGAGAACGTCAGCCCACTTACAGCTTGTACTATGGGGCCCCATGTCTTGAACGGTTTGTATGGGCCGGATGCTCCGAAACCAGAATTCGAAACATAAATAATGTCGTCTTTTATTCGGGCGAGGTCCTCATAGCCAAAGCCGAGGCGATCCATTACTCCGGCTGAAAAATTTTCTGATACAACAGGTTTTATAGTTGGTACTTCACCTAACATTAC
>CAZSFJ010000109.1:1320-4358 GCA_964606125.1 uncultured Dehalococcoidaceae bacterium
GTTAAGAGTGATCGCTTTTTTTTCTACATTGTGATTATTAAAAGCACCACCCAGATCGATACCCCTACGTTCGTCCACAAATGGAGCATTTCCTCTGAGAATATCCCAACGGCCCTCATTTACTGGATCCTCTATACGGATTACTTCTGCACCAAATGCTGCTAGGTGTCGTGTAGCACCTGCACCAGCGAGCTGGCCCGTAAAGTCACATATACGTAGGTTAGAAAGAGCTTTTGTCATTCGAATCCATCTTCCTGTAGGACTATAGGTCAAACTGAAGGTAATTGGCGACCCTCTTCGAATTTAGTCGAGATACATTATCTCCGAGCTTATGGTTCTTCGAATTGGGAGGGTATTTGAATTAACTGCCGTTTGGTATGGAGGAGACCACGTGCATACTGATTCCAAGTCCAAAGATAAAAAATTTTTGGTGCGAGCGCTGCGGCTACTAGGGCCGGCCGCAGTAAACGTGTCGGCTCATGAGTGGATCATGCCAATAATAGTTGCCTTTATGGCACGCACCGCAGAGCCAGAGTTAGCTATAGCTGGATATTCACTCGGTTTATCCGTTGCATTTTTTGTATCGCTCCCGCGACTGAGGATACAAGCCCTCACCGTTGTTTTTACAGAAGACAAGGAATCTCGTCAGTCGGTGTCGATGTTTTCCCTATTATGTGCTGCCACCGTGGGGATGCTGATTGCGCTATTGGCCTTTACGCCCGTAGGTTCTTTTTTTCTAAATCAATTATTCAGTCCGAGCCACGAGTTAAAAAACCAAGCATCACTTACGTTAAAGATACTGGTCGTTTGGGGTATATTTTCAGTTATTCGTGGACATCTATACGGTATCGCACTCAGACGTGAGAAATCTATTCTCCTCTGGATTGGTGCACTGGTCGGCCTAGTCTCGGTAACCGCAGTATCTTTGACCCTCTATTTGATGAAGCCAGAGCTCAACGCACAGATTGGTGCCTGGGCCGTATCAATTGGGGTTCTTGCTGAATCAGGTGTAACTATCATCGGATTATGGATCACTAAATCACGAGACGAAGAAGCGACCGGGACTGTCCTCAAGCAGCGGACATTATTAGCATTCTTTGTTCCCTTATTATTCGCCGCATTACTTCCTTCCGTCACCTTGCCATTGGTTAATTTTGCCATGAGTCGCAGTGCTGACCCTGAAATTGCAATAGCTGCCTTTACCGTGGCGTTCGGGATTTTTTCTATTCTGTCTATCCCTGCTAACGGTATCCAGCCCACGGTGCTCACTCTGTTTGGGCTGAAGGAACCAGCGAAACAGATACAGATATTTTCGATAGCTGTTGGGATGTTCACTTTGATCCCGTTGCTGGTCTTGGCCCTAAGTCAGACCTTATCCAGCTGGATTTTCGAGGACATCATGGGTGTGGGTAGCGAGGTATTTCAGTCGGCTCGTATTGCTATCTGGATATTAGTCTTACTACCACCTTGGCTAGCCATTGAACAGCTTTATGCAGCGGCACTGATGGCAAACAAGCAGCCCCGAGGTATTGTCTACATCAACATTGGCCGACTGTTCCTATTAATCATCCTTGTTTCTCTTTCGATGTATCTTCCGAGCATAAATGGAGTGATCGTGGGGACACTGATTGTATCTTTGACTCTTTTTGCGGAGGCTATCTTTGCTATATTCTTTGGTAGATCGGCATTCAGCTCACTGGCTAATCGAATGTAGTAGGGGGAATATCAATGCCCACACATCTTCCCTTTAAACCTGGTGATTTTAAGATGTCTCTTGATCTCGATCGGATTGAAGAGAAAGACTGGTTTGAAACGGATCCTTCTTATGATACAAATCATCAACTGCAGGAAAAGGCGAAGCTATTTGCAGAGCGAAGAAGCCAGGTATTTCAGTCGACGGAAGAGGCAAACCATGCCTCTTCTGAAATTTTTGATTGTGTGGTTAGATATTTACTCTCTCATGCCCCGGATCTATATACGCACGGGATATTTGGGTGGCGAGGGACATCCGCTTGAGGTCGCATCCAGGTTAGTTACCGAAGATTTGTTACTCATGTTTCCCGGAGATCAATCCTCGTCAACGTATGAAGAATTTGCTTGGAGACTGAAAGCGGGATCGCTGGCTTTTCCGGCTGGATGGTCTTTGATCGAGATGATACAACGAGGAACAATTGGAATTCACAAACGTGTGCCTGGTTATGACACAAGCCTCGGCGATCAGGTCGATAGATTGTTTTATAGCCTTAAGCCCGAGAGATTAGTGTCTCGATTGAATTGGTCACTTACGCGGTACCAAGACCTATTCAGGTTGCACGGAAAATTTGAACAGGAGAAATCGACCGAGATCACCGCGAGTAATGTCGGCAGTAAAATCTGGCTACGGGTAGAGCGCCAAACATTTCGAAAAATGCCATCGAGTGGAGCAGTCGTATTTGGGATTCGCACCCATATGCATAGGCTCGAAGATGTGATTACGGAGTCCGATGTTGCTGAAGACCTTTCAGGAGCGATTAAGGCACTTCCCGAAGACTTATTGCGATACAAAAGTATGCAAGTATTTGTTGATCCATGCCTGGAATGGCTGTCAGCCGTCTAAATTTTACTGGGCTCTGTAAGCAGGGGGGCGCTTCTCAGCGAATGCCCGAGGTCCTTCTTTGGCATCATCTGTCCGATTGACGTGATTCGAGAGTAGGCGCTCTAGGCGGATTCCCTCTTCTAGTGAAAGAGATTGACTCCGTATCGCCGCCTCCTTTATGGCTCGTGTCGTTAATGGAGCCACCTCTGTAGTGAGTCTCGTTGCATAATTCATTGCGGTGGCCATGACCTCAGAAGAATCAACGACTTGGTTAATTAATCCATATCGGAGGGCATCCTCCGCTCCAAACATATCTCCAAGTAATAGCATTTCCAGGGCTGTCGACCACGGGAGTTGTCTCGGAAACCGCTGTGTCGCACCAAGAGTGGGCACAATTCCGCGTTTGACTTCTGGTAACCCAAATGATGAGGTGGTAGACGCAATTCGGATATCGCATGCTGAT
>CAZSFJ010000110.1:0-4265 GCA_964606125.1 uncultured Dehalococcoidaceae bacterium
AATTCGAACAATCCCGACATGCTGTACTTTGCCGGCAACATCATCACCGTCCTTTGTCCGAGCACGAAGTACCTGGGCTAATGCGGCCGCGGCTACCGGTTCAGGCGATATGTAGTCAAAAAGATCTTCAACCGGTGCACCAAGCTCGGTCTCAATTCGATCTTTCACTTCTGACCAGGGGCGTGGCGGGACAGAATCGTGCACAAGGGACAGCGTTCGCACGTATTCCTCCATCAAAACGTCCGCGCGAGCACCTAGGAATTGGCACATTTTTACGATCATGCCCTGCTGCTTTACAGCAAGGCGGACAACCGCGAGTGCAGCATTTTGATGAAACTTGTGGGTTGCAGAGGCCAATTTTTCTTCACCTTGGAGTTTTCTGCGGATCCGAAGAATTCGCCATTTTAACCAGACAGTGAGGAGTGTGTAAGCAAGGGGGATAAGCCGACGCAGCTTCCCGTACGGTGGCCGAGAAGTATCTACATCTTTGAACGGGGAATGGTTCTCTTTCGACTCTAGCGCTGCAGTTGTATTTGCCAAAGTTGGTGGTTCCTTATTCGCTCATTTTTTGCCAACTAATTCACCTTAGCAAGTAATCACGTAATAAGCGTGCTGAGGCATTAATCTGTCATACATGGCATATTTCAATCCCTTCCGGCCTTCGTACATTCGTGATCCTTATGCCGCCCTTGCACGATTACGGGCTGACGAACCGGTTCACTATTCTGAAGCAGTTGATGCGTGGGTGGTAACGTCCTTCCAAGAATCAATCGCCGTCTTACAGGATTATGAAACGTTCAGTTCAAACCCCATGCGTGCGGGATCGCATGTGTCACAGAGTCTCAAATATGTGCAAGCTAACTCAGCCCTGGGTAATGTCGAACGACTTGCTCAGCTTGATTCGGTCGCACATCAGAGATTACGCAGTATCGTATCGAAAGGCTTTGTACCAAAGACCTTAGAGGCCCTGCGCCTCGATATCCGGGGTCAATTAACAGCGTTAATTGCAGAGAATATCGAACGTTCAGGACAACAACTCGATGTGGTACAAGGTCTCGCAACCCGGATTCCTGAGATAGTTCTTGGGTTGCAGCTTGGTTTGTCGGATGCAGATCGCGAGCAGGTCATGGCAGATACGTTTGCACTGATGCAAACGAATTTTAGTGATGTGACGATAGCGAGAAAGCGAGAGGCACGGGCCGCACGTGGTCGCATGCTGCAGTTCCTAGAAAGTGCTCAGAATGACGGGCGGGTTGAATCAACTTCAGTTCTCGGTCTCATTGCAGCGAGGACGAGCGACAGTGAAGACCTGAGCATTGAAGAATTACTGGCACTGGTAGTGGATTTGGCACAGGCTGGCAGCGCGACGACAGCTGAGACAGTAGCAAACGGCGTGCTGCTGCTTGCCACGCAACCCTCGATACAGCATTCACTGCGGAGCGATCCTGACAGGATTCCGGCGGCTATTTCCGAACTCTTGCGTTTTGAACCTCCGCAACAGGTACTGGTTCGATGGGCGACGAAGGACACCGTTTTGGGTGCGCAGGCGATACAGGAGAACGAAGCTATCCTCATTCTCGTCGGGGGAGCCAACAGGGACCCGGCAATCTATTCAGATCCGGAGGAATTTCAGCTCGGTCGCTTTGATTCAGGTGCGAATGAGCCACCTTCGATCGCTTTTGGCAGAGGACCGCACTACTGCATTGGAGCACCTTTAGCGATGCTGACCCTCGAAGAATTTTTCAAGGAGTTTCTGAGCAGTACGAAGTCGTTTGCACTAGCAGACGAGATCTCCGATGCAACATTGCCTAGAAGTGATGACTGGTTTTCTCGTGGCCCGATGCAACTTCCCATAGTGGTGGATGCTTAGACAAAAACCAAGCTAGTGTAGATCCCATGAGTACAGGGCAGTCCGTCGTCTTCAATCCATTTGTGCCGTCCTTTCGTACCAACCCCTATCCGCAATATGAACGGATGCGATCAGACGCACCGATGCATCGGTCGGATGCACTGAACGCCTGGGTCCTGACGTCTTACGAGGCATGTGACATCGTGCTCCGTGACCCGGAATCTTTCTCTTCAGATGCACGTTACGCGACCGGGGCTATAGCCGATGAAGTGGCCCGTGAAGCTGAAGCAAATCCACTTGGTTATGTCCGGAACTTACTGACGAGTGACCCACCGGACCATACTCGGTTGCGATCGATCGTAAATCGTGCGTTCACACCAAGACGTATAGGCACAATGGACGAACATATCAGGAGTATTTCAGAAGTTCTCACTGATGAGCTCTCTCCTGATACAGAATTTGATCTGATGTCGTCACTGGCCCAACCACTGCCGGTCATTGTGATTGCGGAGATGTTGGGTATCCCGCCTAGTGAGCGTGAGAGATTTAAAGAGTGGTCCACTATTGTGGCTACCGCCACGGAACTCGTGCCTGACCCCGAGGAACTTGTGCGGCGGCGTGATGCGACAGAAGAAATGGTCGAGTTCCTCGGTTCGATCGTGGATAAGCGTGCTGAATCTCCTGAGGATGATTTAATCTCAGCGATCGTTTCTGATGAAGATCCTGACGGCGACAAACTGACTCGCGATGAGGTGATTTCGTTTGCCATTCTGCTCCTTGTTGCCGGCAACGAGACAACAACAAACCTGATAGGTAACAGCATGCTTGCATTACTGAATTACAGGGATAGTTTGAATGCGCTTGTCGCGGATAAGAGTCTGATTCCGGCTGCGATGGAAGAGGCACTCCGATATGACAGTCCTGTACAGGGCCTCGTACGTGTGGTTAAACAGGATGTGGAGTTACTTGGCCAGTCACTGCCAGCCGGAGATGTGGTGATGTGTATGCTCGGAGCCGCTAACAGGGATCCGGCACGTTATACCGAGCCGGAAATCTTCGATATTCAGCGTGAAGAGACTCGGCATTTGTCGTTTGGTCACGGTATTCATTTTTGCCTGGGAGCGCCGCTGGCCCGCCTTGAAGCGAGCATCGCATATGATTCGTTATTGACTCGTTTTAGCGGTTTTTCGCCTGTAAAAGGCGGCCTGGAACGAGGCGGAACCCTGCTTCTGAGAGGGGCTGATAAGCTCATCATCACAGCATCGAGGTAGGTACATGTCGTCTATCAATGAACTAATCACATCTGCGTATGATGACGGTAATATTTTTGCGAAAATATTGTCTGGTGATATTCCCAACGATACGGTCTATGAAGACGATAATTTCCTGGCGTTCCGGGATATTGCTCCCGCAGCCCCGGTGCACATCGTCGTTATCCCAAAGCGATCTGGTCTTCGTTCACCCAGAGATCTTGAAGATCAGGCAGATGTAGCCGGTGGACTTGTCTCAGTAGCGGCACAAATTGCCCGGCAAGAGCAACTTGATAGTGGCTACCGGCTGATTATGAACTGTGGCGAGCACGCCGGGCAATCAGTCCCGCACGTTCATCTGCATATTCTTGGTGGTGGTGCTCTCGGCCCGTTGGGTTAATATTTTCTGGTACCTATCGGAGATAACGATGCCTGCTCGTATATGCGTATTCGGTGGAATCAATATAGATTTTTTTGCGACCACAGGGCGTATCCCTAATCCGGGCCAAACCGTAGTTGGAGACAGCTTTCTTGAAACCGGCGGTGGAAAAGGTGCGAATCAGGCATATGCGACCGCGAGACTTGGCGCTCAGACCCACATGATTGGTGCTGTGGGCGCTGATTCATTTGGGGAGCGCCTCATTGCGGACTTAGGAGGGGTAGGGGTCGATACATCAGGTATCGTCAGCATTCCTGATATGCATACCGGCGTGGCATTGATTTTGCTTGATGCTGATAAGCAAAACTATATCGTGCAGATTCCTGGTGCCAATCACTCGGCCGGTCTAGGTGATATCAGCCATTCGTTGGACGTCCTGAGGCATTCTGACGTGTTAATGCTGCAGCGGGAAGTATCACAGGACGTTTCGTTGCAACTTGCTCAGGAGGCCCAGAAGAATGATGTGAAGGTCATTTGGGATCCAGCTCCGGCACCACAATCCCGTGACAAGACGCTGCTGGAATTGATGAAGCTCGCAGACGTGGTTACACCAAATGAGACTGAGGCCGAAGCCCTGGCAGGCATAGAAGTTACAGACTTCTCGTCCGCTGAGCAGGCTGCTAGGGAGATCCGCGGACTTGGTCCGCAGGCAGTGATTATCACGATGGGCGGGCAGGGTGGTCTGGTGCTCACGAGCGACGACATGTTCACATTCGAGCCGTTGGAC
>CAZSFJ010000111.1:0-4228 GCA_964606125.1 uncultured Dehalococcoidaceae bacterium
AGTACAGCTCCCACTGGCCCCTCACGAAGATCGGTGAGTTTCTGATCAGCCGAGTCCACGGATGCTTGAGCACTCACAATAGTCAGTCGCGCCTGCGATAATTCAAGCTCGGTGGGTGGTATATCAAGATCGGCTCTCTTCTTTTTTGCCGAATCAAGAGCATCTTCAGCTTGCTTTATTTGAGATTTATCAGCCGGATTATCAAGTCCAGCTCGTTTTTCCTGGGCAGACGTAAGAGCAGCTTGGGCTTGATCTAATTCATAGGATTGCGCGGGGACATCCAGATCTGCACGCTTCTCGAGCGCGGAATCCAGAGATTTTTCCGCCGTAAGTTTAGTATCCGCTGCCGAGGAGTAAAGGTCGTGAGCGGCAATTAGGTCTTTACTCAAAGCTATTGACCAACCTGTAGCGACAAGAAAGTAATTGGTCCGTACCGACTCCGCCTCGCTAGTAGTCAGAGGTAAATCTGACTCTGGTTTCCATCCATTGCAGACAGGATTCCATGCCTGCCAAAGAGAAATTGATTCAGCCCTGTCACAGTATGCCTTTCGCGCGATTTTCACGCCGTACAATTTCGAGCTCACATTCGCGACTGCAGCAGCAAAATCTGCTTCAGCTTTAGTAACGGCTGAATCCGCCGTACTTATCGCAGCGCTAGTTGGACCGATCTGTAATTTCTTGAGGGTTGCCTCGGCCTGCAAAATTGTAGCGTCAGCCGCAGCGATTTCTGCTGTAGTTGGGCCATCCAGTAATTTCGACAAATTAGCTTGAGCCTGAGATATTGCAGCATCAGCCGAGGCAATTTGTGATTCTGTCGGTTCTGCATTCAATTTCTCCGAGGCAAGCTCGGCCTGCGACAACGAAGCCGAAGCTGAGGCATGTTGCTGTTCTGCCAATAACCACTCAGAGTCGGTTATCGACCTATATAGTCGATATACCAGTTCTCCTCGCTGTACTTCAGAGCCTTCCGTAGCTACGTCAGTGAGTACGCCCGAAGTTAATGAGGTCACAACGAACGGATCACCATACTCCAGTATCCCGTCTAACTCGTCGTAATTAATGAGATCTTTGCGTTCTAACTGAACGGTAATAAACTCTATCGAATTCTCAGCCGAGGCCTGACGGTCGGTCAAGCGATAGTCAGACTCAAATGCAAACCAGTAACCACCGAGGGCAATCACACATACGGCACCAATAACCGATATCAATTTCATAAGCCGCACACCTCTCTTCTACCTCACTCGAAGAAGTTTTTGCTAAATAACATCACTCAACTACTGACTTCCGAAGTACACCTGTCGACATGTCGCGATGCTTGCTTGAATTGCAGGCTCTTGAGTGTCAATCCCCTGAAACATTGAACCGATTGCCTGTCGCGTACCGCCAGAAAAGTCGGGATCAGACACTTGCACGCCATCTTCTCTTAGACACTCCGCAAATTTCAGCAAATTATCCTGAAATTCCACTTGCTCCTCAGCGGTATCTTCTTGAGCGAAGGTAGCTCCTTGCAACAGAGGCAGACATTTGCCCAAAATTTCTCTCGTTTTTGGATCCTGCCAATTAAATTTAGGATCATTAAGAACGCTCTCTCGCAGGGCAACGGTATCAACGGTACCATCAGCATTTAACTGTGGATCAGGAACACTGAATCCTTCGTCACGCATACATTTCGTAAATCCTGTGGTTATTTCTTCATCTCCTCGCGGCTCTGATTCAATTTGTCTCATTAGTTCAGGAGCGCAGTCTCGAAGCGCCTGCTGTGTCCCAGAATCAGCTAAGTCAAATTGCGGATTGCTGCTAACTGTGGCGCGAAGATTCGCTACATCGATCCGTCCATCGTCGTCCAATGTTGGTCTCGCAACTTCAAAATTATGTTTCCGCATACAGCTGATGAATGCATCCGCTTGATCTATTGAGGGACTGGCTATTTGTGTATTTGAAACCTGAGCGACGACAGTATCGCTTGAGATTATCGTTGTCGTCTGTTTATCATCGATACGAGCCACTCCCTCGGACGCCTTATCTCCGCCGCAGGCTGAGATGACTAAACCAGATATCAGGAATAAAACTACCAAAAGCCGTCGTGATCTCATAAAGAACCCCTCAACAAGTTTTGCCGGCGTACTAACTATTTAAACACGTTCCCATGTAGATTTCTTAAGAAAACTGTAAGGTATTTGACGCACCGTATAAACTCCCTAAACAGCAACTAGAAATAGGTACCGCATAGTCTGTAGCTGGGAGTGCTCAATTGAAAGTAACAGGCCTGAAAACATACGTAGTAGAAGGAGAAAAACCCTGGATAGGGGGCAGATATTTCCTCTTTATCGAAATTCAAACAGACGGCGGGATTTATGGGCTTGGCGAACGCGTTGTTGGTAGTTCGTATCCAACTCCAGAAACCGCTCGCACATTCATCCAAGGACAGCAACGCCTGATTGCGGAACTATTTGAGAACTATGTTTTGGGGGAGAATCCTCTCAATATAGAATTGATATGGGACAAAATGTATGCGTCAAGACATGACTTCAGGCACCCAAGCCTCTACGCCACCCCTGCTATGAGCGCCATCGATATGGCCTTATGGGATATCGCCGGCAAAGTTGCCAACCAGCCCATATATAACCTCCTCGGTGGTAAATATCATGAAAAACTTCGAGCATACGCGTATATGCCGAGAGGGAACGAATTTAATGAGACGCCAAGGGTTGCCGGTGAAGTCGCAAGACAGCTGCTCGAAGAAGGCAATAGTGCCTGTAAATTTGATCCCTTTATGCCTCTCTATCCAATTCCACGTGACATCCCGCTCCCAGAAATTGAACAGGCTGCCAAAATTTTCGAAGCGATAAGGAATGAAGTCGGGAACGATCTAGAAGTAGGTATCGGAACACACGGACAATTGACGACCTATTCAGCGATTCGTGTTGCTGATTTTCTAGAGCCATATCATCCCTTTTGGTTTGAAGAACCTGTACCTCCCGAAAATATTGACGAAATGGCTAGAGTCGCGGCACATACGAGTATCCCCATTGCAACGGGTGAACGTCTTGTCACAAAATACGAATTCTCGCAAGTGCTTGAGAAACAGGCTGCTCAGATAATCCAGATGGATGTTGGCCAATGTGGTGGAATCACCGAAGCGAAAAAAATTTCGAGCATAGCCGAGGCACATTATGCGGTAATTGCTCCACATATGTACTGCGGGCCTGTCGCGGCGGCGGCCGCTATTCAAATTGACACGTGCTCACCTAACTTTGCGATTCAGGAAGCTAATCAAGGCCCGCTGCATAAGAAAATATTCAAGGAGCCTCTGGTATTTACTGATGGTTTCATCACACCACCAGCTGGACCCGGTCTTGGAATTGAATTCGACGAGTCAGTAATTGAATCACATTTAGTCAACTGGATATAAGAAGGAGTAAGTAATGACCGCGCAAGAAGATGTCTTGATTCTCGAAAAACCAGCGAATGGACGTATCTGGGTAATGCGTCTCAATCGACCTGAAAGGCTCAATTCTTTCAATGGTGAGTTGAGGAAGGCTCTGTACGAAGCTTTCTGGGATTTTGCACATGATGACGAAGCTTGGGTCGCAATATTGACTGGAACGGGCAGAGCATTTTGTACTGGGCAAGACCTGAAAGAACGGACAGAACGAAATGCCGCCGCGTTAGCAGGTGAACCTGATCCGATGGTTCAACTGCCTGATTACCTCCAGGACATATATCCGTTGTCCGAAAAGCTCAATTGCTGGAAACCAATCATTGCCGCAGTCAATGGACTTGCAGTTGCAGGGGGATTCAACGCGGCAATGCAGTGTGACGTGAGAATAGCTTCTACTGAAGCTGAATTTGGTATCGCTGAGGTTCGCTGGAATCAGGGAGCCGCGTGGGTTCATCATCTCCCAAAGATAATCGGGCTGGCCAACGCGCTCGAACTCACCCTTTGGGGAGACGAGCGAATATCAGCTGAACGGGCCAAAGAATGGGGTTTTGTGAATGAGTTGGTCGCTCCTGAAGACCTAATGCCAACAGCGATGGATTGGGCTGAAAGAATGCTCACTCTCGCTCCAAGATCCGTAAGAAATTTGAAGGAAATTCTCTATCGAGGCATGACTATGGGGCCAGCTGAGGCCCAACGCTACGGAGCAAACCTCGAAAGGAATCTCATTGGTATGGAAGATTCAATCGAAGGACCCAAGGCATTTTCAGAGAAACGGAAGCCCGAATT
>CAZSFJ010000112.1:0-4217 GCA_964606125.1 uncultured Dehalococcoidaceae bacterium
AAATATCTTGTGGTGGGGCGTGAAATTCCAAAGTTATCTGACATTGTTTTTCAGTACCCCTGCAGCTGAGAAGTAGGGGTTTACCTTTTTATGAAATCTCGTTCCGGAAGAAATTTTTTTATTTATTTCTTGGTTTTGATAACTCTGGTTTTGGTGGTTGTGCTTCTGATCAGGCCCCAAACTGGGTCGGGGATGAAGCCACTTTCTTGGGTCATCGCTGAGGCTCAAACGGGAAACGTCAAGAGAATCGCTGTTGACGACGATAGTTTGAAGGTTTATCTCATTGACCAAGTCGAGCCCGTAATCTCACGAAAAGAATCATCGTCATCAATGGAAGAAATTCTCCGTGGTAATGATGTTGCTGTTGGGACAGACGGCGTCGAGGTTGAGATATCTGGTGGTGGGCGTTTGGACGGAGTGTTAGGGGCTTTTATATCTTTCCTGCCACTAATCATACTGGGGGCTCTGATCCTGTTTATGATGAGGCAGGCCGGTGGCGCAAATAACCAAGCGATGTCTTTTGGTAAAAGTCGTGCCAGAAAATTCGACGAACAGCAACCGACAGTCACTTTTGGGGATGTGGCTGGACAGGACGAAGCCGTTGAAGAACTCCACGAGGTAGTGGAGTTCCTGAAGTTTCCAGAGAAATTTTCTAGTCTAGGTGCTCGTATTCCGCACGGAGTTCTGCTGGTAGGTCCTCCTGGTACAGGAAAGACGATGATAGCAAGAGCTGTTTCTGGTGAAGCGGGTGTCCCTTTTTTCCATTTGTCCGGTTCGGAATTTGTGGAGATGTTCGTAGGGGTAGGTGCGTCACGGGTCCGTGATCTGTTTGATCAGGCTAAAAAGCAAGCACCGGCTATTGTGTTTATTGATGAAATTGATGCTGTAGGTAGGCAACGGGGGGCCGGACTAGGTGGCTCTCATGATGAGAGAGAACAGACGCTCAATCAAATTCTGGTAGAGATGGATGGATTTGACTCCGAGGCGAATGTCATCGTGCTTGCGTCGACTAACAGACCAGACGTTTTAGACCCGGCTCTACTCAGGCCTGGCCGATTCGACAGACAGGTGATGCTGGCACTTCCAGATGTCCACGGGCGCCGGCAGGTGCTCGATGTGCATTCCAAAGGTAAACCTATTGATGTAGATGTAGATCTGGAGACTGTTGCAAAGCAGACACCTGGATTTAGTGGTGCCGATTTGGCTAACTTGGTAAATGAGGCTGCAATATTGGCTGCTCGTAGAGATCTGAAGCGAATACGCTCTGACGAACTCAATGAATCCATCGATAGAGTGATAGCAGGCCCGGAACGAAAATCAAGGGTTATTACACCTGAAGAGAAGAAGGTAATTGCGTATCATGAGGCGGGACATACAGTCGCAGGATATTTTTCTCCTAATGCAGATATACCGTTCAAGGTAACTATAGTATCCCGCGGAATGGCTGGTGGTTTCACTCGGTCCCTTCCAGTCGACGATCGTCAGCTGCAGGATCGGTCATACTACGAGGCTATGATGACGATGGCGCTTGGTGGTCACGTGTCGGAGGAACTGACTTTTGGTGAAATGACAACTGGAGCCCATGACGACATTGGGAAAGTTACTCAAATTGCACGAAATATGGTGACTCAGTGGGGTATGTCAGACCTTATGGGACCTAGAACATTCGGTAAGCGGCAGTCTATGGTGTTTTTGGGGCGTGATATTAGTGAAGAGCGAGACTATTCAGAAAAGACGGCTGAACAAATTGATTCGGAAGTAAAACGACTCATTGAGGAAGCACATGTGCGGTGTAAGTCAATTTTGACTGGTAAAAAGGAAGTTTTAGCTAGGCTTGCTGAGCGATTGATTGAGGTGGAAACCTTAGAAGGTGAAGAACTTCTGAAAATTCTTGGCCCTGCGGAGGGTAGACGTAATCCAGCCGATGGTTTCGCCAATGATCCAAGCCCAAGTAGTGGATCTTCTGTTAAAGACGAGCCAAGAGATACTAAGTCTAGTCAGGGTAAGCCAGGCCTTGCTTGGGGTTCATAGTGTTAAGTCAGTAAATTGACTGTATCCACAGACCCGGAGTAAGCTGGTGGTTCCGGTAATTACGGATAATTAAGGTCTAACGCGGAGACGTATGATGACATCTACAACGGTCGACAGTAAGAGATACGCGATCATTCGCACTGGTGGAAAGCAATACAAAGTGTCAGAGGGCGATGTCCTCGATGTAGAGCGACTTGCTGCGGAGACCGGCGACACCATAGAACTCACTGAAGTCTTGTTGGTGGGCGGTGATGGTGCAGAAGCTAAAATAGGTCGACCTCTTGTTGAGGGTGCGATCGTTGAAGCTGAGGTGATTGATCAGAGACGAGCGGATAAAGTTCTTTTCTTCCATTATAAGAACAAGACTCGTCAGGCCAAGAAAAAGGGCCATCATCAACTGATTACAAGACTACAAATTAGTGAGATTCGTTCTTAAGGTTTAGGGAGTTACCAATATGGCCCATAAAAAATCTGGTGGTTCAACATCCAATGGAAGAGACTCTAATAGCAAGAGGCTAGGGGTCAAACGTTATAGCGGACAAACAGTAACCGCCGGAACAATAATTGTGCGACAAAGGGGAACTAGGGTGCATGCTGGCGAAAACGTCGGTGTTGGCCGGGACCATACTCTCTGGGCAAAAGTAGATGGTGTGGTTGAATTTGCGCCGTATGCTAAAGGGCGTCGAAAGAAAGTATCTGTTAGCCCGGCTAGCTAGCGTATTTTGGAGTAATCAATGAAAAAGGAAGTCCATCCGACCTATGAACTCACGACTATCAGTTGTGCGGGTGGTTTTTCATGGGAAACGAGTTCGACGCAGCAAGACCTGAAAGTTGATGTTTGTTCAACATGTCACCCGTTCTTCACGGGTGAGCAAAGAATAGTGGATACAGCTGGGCGAGTTGAAAGATTCAACAAAAGATATAGCCGAAGCTGACCAGCACTCTCCTGACTTTGCGGCATGTCATGGATATGTCTTAGAATTGCAGTTATGATTCCTTCCGTAGCGATTTTTTCGATAGTAGGACGAATACTATGAGTCAGGATTTAAACATCGATAGAATGGCATTAATGGTGGTCGACGAAACCGACGCCGATCTATTGAGTGATGCCTTACTCGAGGCTGAATTCCGGGTCACTAGAATAGGCAGTACAGGTGGGTTCCTCAGAAGGGGTTCGACCACGTTGATGTGTGGCATTAACGCGTCTCAAGTTGATCGACTTTCGGCGTTGGTCAAGGAACATTGCAAGGAGCGGGAAGAAATGGTGCCACTCCAGGGTCTGCCTCTGGCCGGTGACGCTGCTTTCTCCTCCCGTATCGTCCAAATACGAACAGGCGGCGCGGTAATTTTTGTGTTGCCAGTTGAGCGCTTTTTTAAGACATAATTTGCCGTTTTGTCGGGAAAATGACATAAAGACCTAACAACCGACAGTGAGAGGATTTGCTATGGATGATGGATTCGATCAGAACCCGTCAATGATGAAAGCAGATATTGAAACCATAACTTCGCTAGCGAAAAGGCGAGGGTTTGTATTCCCGTCGGCCGAGATTTATGGGGGATTTGCTGCGGCCTACGACTACGGACCTCTCGGCGTTGAACTGAAGCGAAATATCCGTGAGCAATGGTGGAAATCCATGGTTGATGAGAGAGACGATGTTGTTGGACTTGAAGCTGCGATTATTTCTAATCCAGCAGTCTGGAAGGCCGCCGGTCATCTTGATGCGTTCAATGACCCACTGGTGGAATGCTTAGATTGTCAGGCTAGATTTAGAGCGGATCATTTGGCTGATGAAAGCCCTGATGGGAGTTGCCCATCATGCCCAGGTACGCAAGGTTTTACAACGCCAAGGCAATTCAACATGATGCTGAGTACTATTGTCGGTCCAGTTGCAGATGAGAGTGGTCGGGCTTATATGAGGCCTGAAACGGCCCAAGGTATGTTTGTGAATTTCTCGCAAGTACAATCTACGATGCGGAAACGACTACCTTTCGGCATAGCGCAGATCGGCAAATCATTCCGAAACGAAATTACAGTGAAGCAGTTCATATTCCGCACGAGAGAATTCGAACAGATGGAGATGGAGTTTTTCTGTTACCCGGAAGACTCTGACGAATGGTATGAGTATTGGAAAACTAAACGACTGGATTGGTACCATTAAATTGGTATTCGAGCCGAACATCTCCGG
>CAZSFJ010000113.1:0-4167 GCA_964606125.1 uncultured Dehalococcoidaceae bacterium
CCGGACACCTTCCCGCATATGACGAGCTCTGGGGTCCTCGGCTCGATACACACGATGACCAAATCCCATGACAGGTTTTCGATCCTTTCGTAGTTGTTTGACATAGTCAGCAGCATTTTCTGGGTCGCCGATATCAAGGGCCATTTGCATCACGTTCTCAGCAGCTCCCCCATGGGCTGGCCCCGACAAAGCCGCGACTGCTGCCACGACTGAGGCATGCAAATTGGCGTCTGTTCCTGCCACCACACGGGCAGTGAAGGAAGAAGCATTTGTCCCATGTTCTGCATGTAATATCAGGTCGGTATCCATCAATTTTGCTGAGTCTTCAGAAGGAATCTCTCCTGTCATCATGTATAAAAAATTTGCCGCGTGGCCTAATTCGAAATTAGGTTCGATTACGGGTTTGCCTGATCGAAGATGATAGTGAGCGGCGACAATCATCGGCACCTGACTTGTTAGACGTATCGTTTTACTGATGTTGGCCTCGCGACTGTTATCGGTCACGTCCGGATCAGCGGCTGATAATGCTGAAACAGCTGTTCGCAGGACATCCATGGGGTGTGCATCCTTTATGGAGTCTATGATCCCGTAGATAAGTTCTGGTAATGTACGCTGGAGTTTGAGTTGGCTTGCGAAAGATTCAAGCTCATTCTGGGTGGGTAGTTCACCATATATCAGTAGATACGCGACCTCTTCAAATGTAGAACGGGTTGCAAGATCGTGGATAGAGTAACCTCGATACCAGAGGCTACCAGCTTTTCCGTCGATGTCACAGACCTCTGAACGCTCGAAGTAGACACCTTGTAGTCCTCGGTTTATCTGGGGACCTTCTGTTTCAGTTGTTTGCTCGGCCATATATAATTCCTCATTAGATTTGAATCACTTGGACGTATAAGTCTACTCGCCTAAGTGAGCATTGGACAGCAAGATGTTCTCGATATGGAGCCACGTATGAACTTATGGAAGACCGAATTGTTATATGTCTTCCGAAGTTGGCGTGGCTGGATATTGGTCGGAGTGTTTTTGCTTGCCGCAGTATTATCGATCTCCCTAGGGCTGCTCATACATAGACAGCCAGATTCGGTATTTTCGTACGATGAATCCTTAGATTGGTACGCAGCGTTTTCCTGGCCCGCTATGTTGATACTGTTGGGAATAGCTGCGGCGGGCTTGGCCTTCGATAGCAATAGAGAACTTTCTATTTTTCTGCGGCTACGATTTAGTCTCCTTGCGATTTTACGTGTCAAAGTCTTGGTCTACTTTGCTTTAGGTACCTTGCTTTGGCTTACTGGTTTTCTGTTGACTTTTATCGCAGGAGTTTTTCTGTTTGACTCGACTGATCCTATTTTGATTCAGTGGACCCTGTGGGGTCTGCTGTTCGTGGTGACTAATTTTGTATTTTCGATAGCTGTTATTACGTTTACGGGTGCACTGTTCAAAGGTGCGGTTGCGTCTGTGTTGGTTGCTTTGGCGGTGCTGCTTGGTATTCCCTTAATCGCAGGTCTCTTGATTTTTCTCGAATTACTTATTCGAGACCTTACCGATCTGCCCTTAGTGGAATGGGAAGAAGTATCGTATGTAGCGAGGACTCTTCTTTGGTGGCCAGCGGGCACGTACGATGGGACCCTGTTTTTAGGGGTAACCAAGGCCGAAGCCTCTGCCGGACATGTCATTGTTCTTGGGAACTATGTCGAATTAGACACTTGGTACCGAATTAAGCCATTAATTGCCTCATTACTGTCCACGCCACCACTTATTGCATATGCGTGGCGCCGGTACAGTCGGAGAGAAATCTAATCCGGTTAGTCTTCCTCGAGTGTGGAAGTATCACCTTCATCGAGACCTAGCTCACGGGCTTTAAGTAGTCTGCGCATAATTTTACCTGATCGGGTTTTCGGGAGGATATCTATCACATCAATTTCCCTCGGTGCTACGGCAGGACCCAGTCTTGTACGGCAGTGCTGATTGAGCTCTCTCATCAACTCTGACGACTCTTCATATCCATCGTTCAGAGTGACAAACGCCTTGACTACCTCCATCGCGACATCGTGTGGCTTGCCTATAACGCCAGCTTCAGCAACAGCTTCGTGTTCAATCAAAGTGCTTTCAACTTCGAACGGCGATACCAAATGCCCTGAGGTGTTAATGACGTCGTCGTCTCGCCCCAAGAACCAGATGTATCCATCCTCGTCTTTTTTCGCTCTGTCTCCGGTGTAGTACCAGCCGTTGATGAATCGTGAGTCATAACGCTCCTGATCATTCCAGTAAGTCCGGAACTGTGAGGGCCACCCAGGTTCGACTACCAGTGCTCCTTCCACGTCTGGTTCAGCGATTTCGGTTCCTTCATCATCCACTATGGTGACATTAACCCCAGGGAATGGTCTGCCCATCGAGCCCGGTCTGATTGGCATCGAAGGATAATTTGCACACATGATGGCTCCGGTTTCGGTTTGCCACCAGTTGTCGTGGATAGGGAGATCAAACGCTTCGATACCCCATACGACTCCCTCTGGGTTAAGAGGTTCTCCCACAGACATCACGTACCTCAGCGAAGACAGATCGTGTTCTCTCGCTACCTTAGATCCTGATCGCATCAACAGCCTGATGGCTGTCGGAGCCGTGTACCAGACAGTGACCTTATGGTCCTGAATTACCTGATACCAACGTTTCGCCGCATAACCACCTTCGTCGATCACGGAGGTGACTCCGTTTGAGAACGGCGCAAACATGCCGTATGAGGTCCCGGTAACCCATCCAGGATCAGCCGTGCACCAGTAGATGTCATCGTCATTGAAATCCAGTACATATTTACCAGTGGCGTATTGGCTGACTATTGCACTGTGAACGTGTGCTGCACCTTTTGGTAGTCCTGTTGTACCCGAAGTGAAATGCATAACCGACCAATCTTCCGCTCCAGTAGGTTCAATTTCAAATTCCTCAGAGGCAGGGTCGACTATTTCCGAGTATGAGATATCCGAACCATCTACATCAGCCCCTTCTCGATGGTGAATCACTATTACTCGCTTGAGCGACGGCAATTGGTCACGGATTTCGTTAATTTTTGGTAGCAGTTTCGGTGTGGTGATTACAGTCGATCCGTCGGCACGGGCAATCCGTTCCTTAATTGGTTCCGGTCCAAAGGCAGAGAACAAAGGCGCCATTATGGCCCCAATTTTTAGAATTCCAAAACATGAGAAGTACAGTTCAGGGATTCGATCAGCCAGCAGGAATACTCTTTCTCCTTTTTCGACTCCAATCCCTTTTAACGCATTTGCCACTTTATTGGTTTGCACCTTCATGTCAGCGTAGGTATAGGTCTCTATCTCATCTGCCGCACTCTGCCAAATAATGGCGGTCTTGTTCGCTCGCTCACCGTTCGCATGTCGATCCACACATTCGTAAGCCTTATTGATTAATCCGTTTGGGGTGTCTAGATCGTCCCATACATCGTCCCAATTCCAGGATTCGCGCATTGCAGCCCAGTCAGGTATCTGTGGTGGTGCCTTAAGCTCGCTATTGTTCTTAGGAATCTCTGGATAGCCTTCTATCATTAATATTCTCCCCACCTCAACTGGATGCGATTTCCGCATACTACATGTCCCGATTATAGCGCGTCAGTGGTATGGAATTGAAGTCTCGAGTTAGTTCGACAATGACTTGGCTACCGTAAATGTATTTGCTATTGAGGTAGCCATTATCTGGTCTAGTTGCTCCTCAGGAAGACCATTATTTCGAAGCCAGGTTACTTCGGATGTAGGTACCAGTGTCCAGATATCAAGATTTGCCTCATCCTTCCAGGTTCCCCAGAACCCTGCCGGCGTTGCGTCATGTCCGAGCGCGACCTTATCTGCGAAACCAGCTGAAGCGAGCTCAAGCGCTATGCGACTTCTATTTGCGACATATTGCTCTTCTGTCGAGAAAAAACGATCCAATCCAACGACTGCTCCTCTTTGAGCTATGGATTTGAGATAGGCCATGTCTGAAGTGTCGTTGGAATGTCCAATAGTCACCGCCCCAAGATCGAGACCCTCATCGTCAAAAATATCCAGCAGAGGTGTGCCCAATTCATCAGTGGCTTTTGTATGACATGAGATTGGGACACCTGTCCGTTTCGCGGCACGGGCAGCAGCACGAGCAGTTTTTTCAAGATGAATCCGGGGCGCCCCC
>CAZSFJ010000114.1:0-780 GCA_964606125.1 uncultured Dehalococcoidaceae bacterium
TGAACTACCCTAATTTATTGGTGGACACAAGCTGTGACTGCGATATCATCGATAGTTGAAGCCCAGTTTGGGCACGTGAATATAGGGGGGTAACTAATGCACCTAGTTGTTTGTGCGAAACAAATACCAGATCCAGACACACCACCGTCGGCATTCAAGATAGATGAAGCGACTAATTCAGTGGTTCCAGCACCTGGTATATCACCGATTCTGTCACAGTTTGATGGGATAGCGGCGGAAGCGGCTCTACGAATCAAGGAGTCGCAAGGAGATGATTCGAAAGTTACCGTTATATCTATGGGTGCTGATTCGGCCCGTGCAGCAATCAAGCAAGTACTTGCGATGGGCGCTGATGAGGGTGTTCTCCTGAATGACGAAGCGTTTGAGGGTGGTGATTCATATACCACAGCGAAAGTTCTCGCAGCGGCGATCAATCACCTCGGAGACGTCGACGCAGTTTTCTGTGGCAGGCAGGCAGCAGATTGGGATATGGGTCAGGTTGGCCTCTTGTTATCTGAAGAACTTAACTGGGCTTCGGCAATTATTGCCAAGGGAGTTGAGTACGGCGATGGAAACATTTCAGTACAGCGAGTCCTGACTGACGGATTTGAAACCGTATCGACGCAGTTACCAGCAGTTGTGACCGTGTCGAATGAGTTTGGTGAACCAAGGTATCCAAAACTCCCCCAAATCATGGCTGCAGCAAAAAAAACAGTCACTCAGTTCGGAGCTTCTGACCTTGGTCTTGATCCCGCCGATGTTGGAGCTTCGGGCTCGAGC
>CAZSFJ010000114.1:795-4164 GCA_964606125.1 uncultured Dehalococcoidaceae bacterium
AACGGACTCTAATGTTGAGTTTATGGAGGGTGACACACCACAGGAACAGGCGGCTGCCCTGGTCCAGAAATTACAAGCAGATAAGTTGATCTAGTTTTTTTAATTGAAAAATTTGTAGGGGATAGGTGAAATAATGGCACAAAACATACTTGTCATTGGTGAGTTAGATGACGGTGCGGCAAGCACCACGACTTTGGAATTGTTGGCTGGAGCTTCGAGTCTTTCCGACGGAGGTTCAGTTGGTGTCACGCTACTTGGTGCTGGCGCTGGCTCGGCAGCCGCTTCTTGTATTGGGGCAACTGTAGCCTACGTAAATGACGATAGCGAATACGATAGTTTTCGTGGCGATCAATGGTTAAATGCGATTGCGGGTGCCGTAGAATCATCTAGCCCGGACGTAGTCCTGATCGCTCAGAGTATTGTTGGCCGAGAAATAGGGCCTCGTCTATCACATCGATTGGGAACAGCTGTTGCGATGGATTGTGTCTCTATCAGTAACGATGGTGGGGCAACCAAAGCAACGCGACCGTGCTTTGGTGGTAACGCGATGGCCACTTATGGGTTTGAAACTAGCCCAGCTATCGCTACAGTGAGGGCTAAGTCTTTCGAGATAATCGAGTCAGGTTCTGGTCCTGCAAGTACTGAGGACCTTCCAGGAGCTGGTGAGTCAAGGACAGCCATAATTGCAACAGAAGAAGCAACGTCTGAAGGTTTGCAAATCCAAGATGCTCCGGTTGTAGTTTGTGGTGGTCGAGGACTTGGCGAAGCCGAAGCATTCAGTCAAATCGAGGAAATTGCAGCCGCTATAGGGGCAGATAAAGCTGCTGTGGGAGCTTCGCGTGCGGCTGTTGATCTAGGTTGGTATCCGCCAAGTCAGCAAGTAGGACTTACTGGGAAAGTGGTGACACCGGACTTGTATCTGGCGGTTGCTGTATCAGGGGCGAGTCAGCATATGGCGGGCTGTTCAGGATCGAAAACTATTGTGGGCATTAATCGGGACGAAGAGGCGAATATATGGTCTTTCTCACGATACGGAATAATCGGTGACTACAAGCAGGTTGTGCCGGCACTGATCGAGGAACTTAAAAAGGCAGCGGGCAACTAACGGAGTGATCGAAGCTTATCAATCACTAAAACAGTAAGGGAGTATCATGAGCGTCATCGGTCTCACAGGTGGAATTGCATCAGGTAAGAGTTTAGCTGCTGAGAGATTATCCTAACTTGGGGCTCAGTCAATCAACGGAGATCTTCTTGGTCACCAATCCTACGCGCCCGGTACCCGTGGCTTTGACAAGGTTGTGGCTGAGTTTGGTGATGAGGTGGTAGGCGACAATGGCGAAATCGACCGCGCAGTGCTCGGTCCAAAAGTCTTTTCGTCTCCAGATGGTTTGGAAAAATTGAATTCCATAGTCTGGCCTGAGATTCGTCTCTTGGCTGAAGCTGAGATTCAATCGATCAGAGAAAACAATCCGACTGCACAAATCGTTCTGGAGGCGGCAGTTCTCATAGAGGCGGAATGGCAGGACCTGTGTGATGAGGTGTGGGTCGTGAGCGTACCTGAGTCGATAGCGATAGAACGGTTAATGGCAAGAAATAACTTAGATAGAGATGCAGCTCAATCAAGGATTGACTCCCAAATGTCAGTTGATGAGCGCGAGAATTATGGCGATGTAGTTATACGCAATGATTCGTCGATGGAGGAATTTTCAGACCGTATTGAGGCCGCGTGGCGAGAGCTGAGTGATAGATCTTGAGCGAACTGTTGGTTAATGCCTTGACCCCTAGGGGTCAGCATCCGAGAATATCGTGGATGGTCGCGTTGCGGTCGTAATGCGTGGCGGGAATTGATTCAATCATCGTTTCCCACATTCTTTTCTTCCCAGGCGTCTAATTGAGTATTTTGAAAGAATAGGGACACCATGACTACTAATGCATCCGGATTCACACAATTAGCAGTTGAAGATTTCAGGCTCACCGAAGAGCCCTACTATCTCGAAATTAACGACGAGATCCGACTGTTCGAAGCCGCCTATGAGAACAACATTCCTGTTCTTCTGAAAGGACCGACTGGTGTGGGTAAAACTCGCTTCATAGAGCATATGTCTTGGAGATTGCATAACGCTGAAGGTCAGTCAAGTGAAGAAGGTGTGCCGCTGATTACCGTTGCATGTCACGAAGATTTGACGGCATCTGATCTTGTCGGAAGATATCTTCTGGAAGGCGATGAAACCCGATGGATTGATGGCCCAATCACTAGGGCAACAAAGGCGGGTGCTATTTGTTACTTAGATGAGGTAGTCGAAGCTCGTAAAGATACTACTGTTCTGATTCACCCCCTGACTGATTACCGAAGATTGTTGCCGGTTGAAAAGAGAGGTGAGTTACTTGAGGCGGCCGACGGGTTTCTACTCGTGATGTCATACAATCCTGGGTATCAATCAGCTTTAAAGGATTTGAAACATTCCACTCGGCAGAGATTCATAGCGATTGACTTTGGGTATCCGGACCGTGATCAGGAAACTGAAATTATAGAGAGAGAATCTGGGGCTTCAACTGAATTCGCACGTGATCTTGCTAAATTAGCTGAGAAGGTCAGAAATCTGAAGGAGCATGGTCTGGGCGAGGGCGTCTCTACTCGACTATTGGTTTATGCTGGCAAACTTATCGCGGCCGGTATTTCTCCGCGCCGAGCGTGTCAGGTTGCTATAGTTTGGTCACTGACAGATGACGGAGAGGTTCAACGTTCAATAGAAGAGGTTGTCACCTCTATTTTCGATGAATAGATTGATTTGTACCAGATCGGTTGAGGTTGCTGATGCCCGACTCTAATGTGGCTGAGCTCGTAGCTAAATACGAAGAAGAATTACGTGGCTACGGAGCCTCGCTGCCGGACGAATTCAATCGGAGCGCTACTGCACTAAGTGCGGAACTGAGTTCCGATCAACTGGATCGATGGGCACAGACAGGTATATTGCTAGCGGGCCAAAGTTTACGCGCGTGGGAAGCAGCTACCGAATATTTTAGATCCTCACCATCCATACATGCGAAGACGGATTTTGAAGGGGTAATCGCTTGGGCGGGCATAGCGGAGGAGCTTGCTCAGAAATCATCGTTAGTTGCAGCTTCATTTTTAAAATTCACTCCTGAAGTTCTAACTCATATCTCCTTGGATGAACTTTCGGAATGGTCAAAGCAGGGTGATCGATTGTTCCGAGGCAACTGGAAGTCAGGAACTTTATCTGCAGCATACTTTGAACATACTCCAGATCTGCTGTCGGTATTACCCCTTCATTCAGTCGAGAAATTGGTTTCGATTATAGATGCGCTTACCGAACGCTCTTATGAACTTGCAAGTACCTGTCTTGAGAC